>CAVKKO010000194.1:0-3562 GCA_963656905.1 Bacteroidaceae bacterium
AGTTCCCATGGGTCTTGCCGATGCCGGTGGGGAGTCCCATGATCATAAGGCCGTTGTCGAAGTCTTCGTCGTGGATGAAATTGGACGAAGCTACAGCTATCGCGTTTGTTTTCATTTTCGTTCCTTCTGACCCTTCATGGACGGACGGCAGGTGTTCCCCCGGCATTTGCCTGCACCGGGGGGCCCGCACAAGCCCACTTCGAGTCGATTGACGATTGACGAACTGATATTAAATTGTCTTCATGATGGAGACAGCAAATCAACACAAAGGTAGTACAGTCCTTCATATAGCCGCATTTCATTCCTTCGACCATATATCAGCTCGATATCCGACGGGAAACCAGGGATCTTGCGAACCACTGTCCCGTCGGACTACAGCTGACACTCGGTTCGATAGCCATCGAAATGGATGATGCGCTCAAACATGCGATGGGTTCGGACGGGATGATGATCTCAATCAGATCGAATGACTCGGTTTAACCGGACGGGGTTGAAAGGATGGATAGGTTGGAATTGCCGGATATCGGCATGGAAGATGCCGAACGTTGCGAG
Organism: Bacteroidaceae bacterium; assembly: GCA_963656905.1. Classification (GTDB taxonomy): domain Archaea; phylum Thermoplasmatota; class Thermoplasmata; order Methanomassiliicoccales; family Methanomethylophilaceae; genus Methanoprimaticola. Next base: position 553 of record CAVKKO010000194.1, read on the forward strand.
GAGCAGGTCAAACTCGAACTGATCACCCCTGCGCTGGAAAAAGCCGGTTGGCCGAAAAACCAGCTCCGCATGGAATTCGTCACGAAAGGACGGGTCATCGTCGACCAGACGAGATGCACCCGGGATACACGCATCAGGAAAGTGGACTACTTGCTCGTATCCAGAAGCGGGAAGGGTCTGGCTGTCGTGGAAGCCAAGAAGGAATGCTATCCAGACAACCACGGGATACAGCAGGCGATAGCTTACGCCCAGATGCTCGACATCCCCTTCGCATACAGCACCAGCGGCCATGGTTTCATGGAACAGGACATGATCACCGGAGCCATACGTACGCTAGGTCTTGACGAGTTCCCCACAGAGGAGGAGTTGTGGGAGAGGTTCACAAAAGAGAAGAACCTGCCTCTCAAATCATCGCTCTCCGAACCGTTCTTCTCTGAGATGGGTGGCAAGACTCCCAGATATTATCAGAGGGTCGCGATCAACCGCATCCTGGAAGCCATCGAATCCGGCCAGAAGCGTGTACTGGCGGTGATGGCCACAGGAACAGGGAAGACGTTCGTATGTATGCAGGTCATCCACAAACTGTTGGCTTTCAACAAGAATGCCAAGATACTCTTCCTCGAAGACCGGAACGGCCTGGTGGATCAGACTATCGCCAACGACTTCAAACATTTCCAGGACCGCATGATCAAGGTTCAGAAAAAGACCCTCAACAGCGCATACTCTATTCACATGTCGTTATATCAGCAACTGGTGGACGATTCAAAACCCAATCACCCATACACTCAGTTCAAACCGGATTATTTTGACTACGTGTTCATCGATGAATGCCACAGGGGGAGCGCCAAGGCGGATTCCGAATGGAGACAGATCCTGGATTACTTCTCAGGTGCTGTACAGATTGGTGTGACCGCCACCCCTAAGGAGGATAAGGAAGCTTCCACCACGGATTACTTCGGGACCCCCGTGTACACATACTCGTACAGGCAAGGGGTTGAAGATGGTTTCCTGGCGCCGTTCATCGCCTACGACGATACGGCCAATATCGATTGGAACTGGGAACCTGGCATGCATGTCGTGGACCAGGACGGCAATCCCGTCGAGGGTCCTTTCGATTTCAGAGATTACGATAGGAGGGTTGTCGTCCCGGACAGGAACAGAATTGTTGCGGAACGTGTCGTTGACTGGCTGAACGATAACGGCCGGATGTCCAAGACGATAATATTCTGCGAGACCGAAGAGCATGCCGCTCGTATGAGGGATTTCATAAAGATGCTGCTTCCAGAAGAAGTTGCAAAGGACCCAAACTATTGCGTGCGCATGACATCCAGCGATGAAGAGGGCGTGAAGCAACTGGACAATTTCAACGACAAGTTCCAGGATTATCCTGTCGTGGTCACTACATCAGAGCTTCTGACAACAGGTCACGACTGCTTCATGACTAAACTCATCGTCATAGACAAACTCGTTTGCTCTCCAACTCAATTCAAGCAGATCATCGGACGTGGATCTAGGATGGACGAAGAGCGGGGGAAGCTGTATTTCACAGTCATTGATTTCAGACACGCCACCAGCCACCTGGACAGCGACTGGGACGGGGATGTAAAGCCATATGAAGAAAAAGGAAGGCACCCGCGTATCCGCGTACCGATAGATCCACCTGATAGACCCCAGTTCAAGCAAATCTACATCAAGACCCCCATACCCGTGGAGATACAACAGGAGCTGGTCAAGCTGTACGACAACGGGCAGGTCACGAACGTGGATCTGCTTGATTATTCCAAGAAAAAGCTCCTGGGTTATTGTCCGAGTCTCGCCGATTTCAAGGCCGAGTGGAATTCGGAGAGCAGGAAGAAGATCATCCTAAGTGAACTGATGAAGAGGGGCGTCCTCATTGATGAGATACTCGACTATTACGACAACCCGGAACTCGACGTGTTCGATATGCTCATCCAACTTGCATACGGCAATATCCCGCTGACGAAGACGCAGAGGGCCGACAATGCAGCCAGATCAGGCGTTCTGTCGAAGTATGAGGGTGTGGCATCCGAGGTTTTGAAGACCCTTCTGGAGGTTTACGCCACAAAGCCCGAGGAGGATCTGACGAATATGGAACTGCTAAAACTGGACGAATTCCAGAAATTCGGCTCACTGGTACAGATTTTGAAAGAATTCGGGGGCAAACAGGCGTACCTGGATGCCGTCTCAGAACTTCAGAAACAGATTTACGCTTGAACGGAACGGAATGATCATATGGCAGGACTTTCAGGTATCATAAAGAAGATGCAGAAAACGATGAGGAACGATGCGGGAGTCTCCGGGGATGCCCAGAGGCTGGAGCAGATTACCTGGTTGCTCTTCCTCAAGATTTATGATGCTAAGGAACAGGAATGGGAGGTCCTTGACGATGATTATGTTTCCATCATCCCCGATAGGCTGAAATGGCGTAACTGGGCGGTCGATGAGAAGGACGGTAAAGCTCTGACGGGTCCCGCTCTTCTGGATTTCGTGAACAATGAGCTGTTCCCCGGGTTGACAGGATTGGAAATCTCGTCCGACACCCCCGTCAGACAGGCGATAGTCAAGGCGGCGTTCGACGGGATCCACAATTACATGAAAGACGGAACGTTGCTGAGGGATGTCATCAACACCCTCGACGAGATTGACTTCAACAAGTTGCAGGACCGTCATGCCTTCGGCGAGATCTATGAGACCATGCTGAAGGAGATTCAGGCGCAGGGCAAAGCCGGAGAGTACTACACTCCGAGAGCCGTTACAGACTTCATGGTCGAGATGATCGACCCGCGCATCGGCGAACGCATCGCAGATTTCGCCTGCGGTACCGGCGGTTTCCTGACATCCACATTGAATCATCTCAAGAAGCAGATAGAGACTACCGCCGATCAGAACGCCTATGGTAACTCGATCTACGGGGTCGATAAGATGCCGTTCCCATACATCCTCTGCATCACGAACATGATATTGCACGATGTGGACAATCCGCAGATAT
>CAVKKO010000195.1:0-3545 GCA_963656905.1 Bacteroidaceae bacterium
CTATCTTCGGGTACACGTTGATGTAGTGGCCTCCGTAGTTGGCGATGACCAACAGACGCGCATCCTTGATGTCCTCTGAACCGGATGAACGGTCGATCGTTATCGTGTACGTCCTCATAGTCCCCGAATCAGCAGCCTGAGATATCATGCCATACTGTATTCCCGTGACTGCAGACGATGTGTAGGTGGCCGTATAGGTTTTCGACTCCGTAACCGTCGCAGGGAAGGTCTCGCTCCATTCCTTGAAAGTATAAACCGTCCCTTCCCCGGTCTTGGTGGGATCCGCAATGGTCGGGAACGTAGTTCCGGACTCGAATGACTTGGACCATGTCGCGGAATCGGAATCGTAGATCCATCCTGCATCAGCAGTGATGCTCGATGATTCACCGCCATCCAGGTTCAGAGTGACAGTGTATGTCGTGCTTATCGGCGTCGATGTATAGGTCGCCTTGTACGTGCCCGATGCAATGACCGTCGACGGCAGGACCGGACTCCATGAAGCGAACTCATATGTGCTTCCGCTTCCGGTCTTGGTCGGATTGGTTACCGTCGGGAACATTGTTCCTATTTCGAACGACTTCGACCATGTGCTCGTTGCATCATTGTAGGTCCATCCCGCTTCAGCGGTGATGCTGGATGATTCACCGCCATCCAGATCGAATGTAACTTCATACGATATGGCGGTGATAGTGATGTTCATATCTGCATTAGGAATGTCTTTCACAATCAGGGTGACAACCTTCTTCGTCCCAATTCCGAAGACTTTGTCTGTCAGAACCCACTTCGTTTCACACTCTCCCGCTCCAGAAACCTCGAGATTCTCAGTTATGTTATTCAGTTCAACACCGTCGCAAATCAGTCCTGTCAATATCGGGAGAATCATCCCCTCATATACCGAGACACTGGAAATTTCCTCGCTGTTCAGCGAAGTTTTGACAGTATATCCTCTGACATAATCATACTCATAGGATTCACCATTTGTCGCATCCACCTCTGTGCCGTCGGATGGCAGTTGTGAATCACTCTTCACAATCGCCCACATAGGATAATTGATGTCATTGACGAAGGACGACTGGCTGGTCCAAACCCCGTTGACGAGCGCGTACAAGGAATATCCGTTCTTGTATTCCGCAGATGTCGATGTTCTTGCTCCGAGCAGGCTTCCGCCAGACGTAGAGATATGATTTGTGGCATTAGCCACGGTTTCCGGATCCGCGCCCGACCCTTCAACGAATATAGTTCCTGTTCCATCTGAAATATAGAACTTGTACGAATTCTTCTCGGAAATCGTGTAGCAGAATAGCAGATTGGAGTCATCATAATAGATGAGATCCCCATTGATCGTGGTCTTTATCCCTTGGGAACACCACGTATGGGTATCATTCATTTTGCTATATGTCCAGGTCTTCGTTCCGATGTCATAAACGCACACATAAATTCTACCATCATCATATCCTGCGAAGTAAACATATACCTTGCCCTCGTCCAGATGAGCTGTGTTCACTGTTATGGACCCATGAGATTTATCCAGCCCGTCGAGTTCCGATATCCTGGTGGGGGTCGTGATCTCACCCGATTCCACATATGCGAAATCGCTCATGTTATAGACCATAATCCTCGCATCCCCTTTGACGAATGCTATATCACCGACCGGGACGAACGCCGATACGAGAGTGGACGCATTCAGATTGAAATAAGATGCCGCATTCTTATCAGGATAGTAGACGGCCAGAATTCCGATGCCATTACCTCCGTTAAGCAATTTCACCCCGTACGACGTAACGTAGATGTTCGTCCCATCGGTAGAGAGCCACCCGTTGTCCAACAGCCTGGAATTCAGGCCGGTCAGTTCCACGTGGCTGAATCCACTGCCGGATGTGTAACAAAGGTAAACAATCCATTCATTCTGAGATTCGTCGGTATATTCCGAAGATAACCAATAGATCCTATCACCGAGGATCAGAGGCTGAGACACGGCATTGTACATTCTGAATGCCGAATACTTCTTGGTCTCACCGTCCACGGCCTCGCTCACACTGACTTTCCACTCAGGGGTCAGGTAGCCATCCGTTACGGTAGAGGATAAGGAATATCTACATACATAATCGGATCCGACCGTATAGAAGCATCCAGATGAATCGTCGAACACGGCCCAATCCTTCACTTTGTATCCGAGATCCTTGAGATCCTCGTCGTACACCTTCTCCGTCAAGTAATCGAGGATCCTCCCTTGACCCAGATAACCGAGCTGATGGTAGTATGTCGTTCCCATCTCAGATGCTACGGACGCCAGAACGAGTCCTGTCTCAGCATCGATCTTGTAGAGATAGTAACCGTTACGAACATACACGTAATTATCCAGGATGAGCGGTTCGCTCATTCCCCCCTTCCAGACATTGTCATCCTTGTCCATCCCTCCGCCGAACCTCCATTTGTTCACCAGACTATCTGTCGAGGTCGGCATGTCCGTGGAAACTATTGGTGTCGGGGCGTTGGACTCGGAGATGTAGCGGACATTGATCGAAACGGTGACGTCTCCACGTATATCGTCAATAGTTATCGTATCCCTAAGAGACCCGCTTATCGTGATCCCCTCCTCTGAGTTTGATTCCGAGTAGGTGTTCGATTCATTTCCAATTCCCACGGCCCAGGATAAGAACTCGATCTTCTCGGGTACGCTGAGAGATACAGTGACATCAGAGCCTTCTAGGATCTTACCGTTTTCATCGACACCGCTGACGATTGACAATGTACCGACTGGATTCTCCAACTTGATACTGTAGGACCGTCCGGAGTCCCATGTCGCAATGAGAGTCAAGTCCGATCTGACCTCACTATCGAAATTGTATTGTTGGCCTTCGAGTGTCCAGCATCTGAAAATAAAACCTTGCTTTGTCGGAACGTTCGGAACTGTCAGAGTTCCTTTATCCTTTATGATAACTGTATCGATCTGTTCGCCACCCTGACCATCCAAGAAGACGACATTCCATTGCGCTATATCTATGGTGAGAACGGATCTGTCTGCCAATTCAGGCATCTCAACTATACCCTGTTCGTTCGAATAGTATTTTTGGCCATCCACAGTCACCATTATTGTATATTCGGAACCCTCCGACTCGGGAATTCTGATGGAGACTTGAGTATCGGCACCTCCCACTACAGAAATTGTATCCCAATCAACTATGTCGCCAGCATCCGCAGAGGATGTCATATAGTATGTCTTACTACCTGCTGTAATTTCCTTGGATATTACGGCAACGTCGTCCCCATCATCGGCATAGTATCCTCTGAAGTAGCCTTTCTGGAAATCCGACAAATCCTTAGAGGCATTCTCCACATTCTCCCATACCCCGATTTTGTAACTCTTAGTTTTATTATCATCCGATATCTTGGAGTATTCTTTGATTTTCTTAATCTGCTCCGTCGGCAGTAATTCAGAAATGGGGGTCTGTGAATAGATCTTTATCTGCTGATTACTTAGTCCTGATAATCTGGGATAAAATTTATTGGATTCAGCATCCACGAATTTGCAGCCCTCCCCCATC
>CAVKKO010000196.1:0-3498 GCA_963656905.1 Bacteroidaceae bacterium
CAAAGACCTCTCCAAATCGGAGGTGTACTCCATCATAGAACGGGTGGACAAACATGCCAAGTCCATTGGTATCGCAACCTACCAGACCAAACAATTCCAATCCTATCTCGAATCCCGCAGATCGATGGAGAAGCTAGCAGACCTCGGGAGATCCATAAAGAACGACAGACCTGAGCACGCGGACAGCATCAAGCTGTTCGCTTCTACCATATCCAAGGTCATGATACGCACGTTGCGCGAAGAACAGGTCCGCGATGCGTATTACGCATACAGGATGGGTCGCAGCGCGAACTTCTCCGTCCCGGGATCCGGAAAAACAGCCACCGCATTGGGTACCTTCGCATATCTGATGCGGACGCAAGGGTTCAAACGCATCGTAGTGATAGGTCCCCTCAACTGCTTCGATTCATGGCGCGGAGAGTTCTCGAATGTATTCGGCGACAACGTTCCCTTGAAATCGATAGACATCGCTGAAATCAGGGCCATGGGAGGTCAGATCCAGCAGCATATAAGATTCGACCTAGGCGGATACAACCTAATCCTCCTCAATTATGAAGCGTTCGACAGGAACCCGAACCTCGCTGATGCCGTCCGTGACCGCATCGATTCCAAAACACTGCTGATATTCGACGAGGTGCATCGCATCAAGGCCGTCGACGGCAAACGTGCCACAGCCGTCATGCCGGTGGCATCGGGATGCTCCAACATCATAGTGATGACCGGTACCCCGATTCCCAATGATTATTCCGATGTGTACAACTTCCTTCACATCCTTTATGGAAGCACGGATTACAATGATTATTTCAAAACGGGTCCTGCCGCACTTTCCAAATTGAGCGGTCAGGACGCTCTGGACTTCAACGATCTCCTGAGGCCGTTTTTCATCCGCACGACCAAAGCCAAACTCGGCGTGCCTCCGCCCAACAGAGACAATATGATCATGGTGGATGCATCAGAGGACGAACAAGCCCTGTTCGACAGGTTGAGAACCACGAGGATGAATCCGTTGGCACGCATCGTCAGGATCCTTCAGCTCGAATCGGACCCATCCATAATGGTCAGCGCCCTCGATGAGACGGAAGCGGCATCGTTCGGACTCGAAGTGGGTGAATGCCTGCCGGAGATCCGCGTAGAACCATTGCCGGACGATTATATCACCGAGAAGACGCGCAGTTGCGTGGAACTCGTGGAAGGGCTGGTTAAATCAGGCAAATCTGTGATAATCTGGTGCATCTTCATCAGGAGCATAGGGAATCTATCTAATCAACTCGCTCAAAGAGGGATCGATGTATGCTGCATTCACGGAGGCACCGAGAACCGCAGCGAAATCATCGATGCTTTCAAAGAAGGGTCGCATCAAGTCCTGATTACCAACCCTCAGACGCTAGCTGAATCCGTCTCCCTGCACCAGGTATGTCATGATGCGGTATACTTCGAGTACAGCTACAACCTCATACATCTCCTGCAGTCCAAAGATCGCATCCACAGACTTGGTTTGGCAAAGGATCAGACCACCCAGTACCATTTCATGGAGACGGCGTTTCGCGGGAAGAACAACTCGATCTCCCTGGATGCTGAAATCTATTCCCGCCTAGTCCACAAACAAGAAGTCATGATGGAAGCTATCGAGAACGACAGTCTTGAGAGGTTCATGACCGACGGCGGGGAAGCGGAAGCCATCGTGGCATCCCTCGGATTGGATGTGCCGAATGATCAACAGTCGGAATGAGTCTCCGAATCCGAACAGATCCGCCTCATCGTTTCCTCGAACGGCATAATCTCATGCCGATTCGCCCCTCCACACCTCGTATGCACGTTTGCGATGGTACTCATGAAACTGTCATCGAATTCGTACCTCGAAGGCCTCCGGATTCTGGCGTGTTCGCTCTTCCCGAAGAACGATTCGAACACATCCTCGTCCATGCAATCGCGCACCCTGTCCGAATAGACGATGCGCATGTCCTCATCCAGGGTCATCAGGAACCTGTCGAATAGGCCGTCGTGGAGCCTGTTGAGATAGAGTCCGTTGCGTGGATCGGTCTTCTCCATCGGCGTCGATTCCGCCCAGGGCTTGATATGGCTGGCCACCAGCAGCTCAGGCATGGATATCCCGGTGATGCAGCATCTGCGATCGAAATTGCTCGCTACGAGCAGCCTGAACATCGGCTGTCCACTCCTGTAGCTCGACATGTATGGGATGTCGATTCCGGGATTGATCTCGTCAATCAACATGGCGCCCACCTCCACGCTGTCCTCGCAGTACTGGAGATAGGCGTTGTTCATCTTGGATAACGTGGCCGAATGATCCTCCGCCAGATTCGCCCATATCTCCTTCACCAGGACAGCACAGTTGGTGGGCTTCCTGCCACGTGCAATGTATCCGGGGTCGTTGCTGCGGATATCCTCCAATTTACGATGGATAGACCCGGGGGTGCGTGAAAGCTTCTCGGACAGCTCCATCACTAGGGGAGAACCGCTGTTGAGATTCTTGCTCGGTTCTGTTAAGAACACCTTGAAGAGGAACAGGGTCTCGCTATCGCTCCACTTCCTGTCATCCGGCTTCATGACTGGTAATATCCCTAGAACTGCTTGAAGATACCGGCACGTGACATCGTTCCGACAGCCAATCGGTACTTTTATCCGAGTGATGAACACATCATTAAACATGTCAGGCCGGCGCTACACTGCAGAAGAGTGCACCCTCGGATTGGAAGCGTACATCGCCATAAGAAACTCCAACAGCAGCTTCAGCATCACGAACCCCATCCTCATTAATCTAAAGAAGTCCCTGGAAGAAGACCTGGATTCATCCAGGTCTATCGATAGTCTTGCATTTCTTGCACTCAATTTTAGATATCAGGATGAGGGGAAAGGCTGTCCGAACATCTCCCAAACGGCTCTGAACGTATGGCGCAAATATCTAAATGAGAAAAGTGGCGACATAGATGAAGATAGACTCATGGCAGATTGCAGGACCATCCGCAAATCATTCGATGAACATTGACCGGTGATTCATGAATTCGCTGGCAGATTGCACCGACTTGTATGTGCAAAACCGAATAGGCATAATGAGCAATCTCTAAGGGACCTTTCGAACATAGCTTAATACAATCTAAACAATGCTGCTTTATGGCTGCCGATGAAGAGATTGTACCCCGGGAGAAGGAGCTCTACGAACCCATCATGAGGATCCTTTCCGACGGATCTGAGAAATCGGTGGATGAACTCGTCGATGGCGTGATTGCCGCTCTTCATCTCGATCCGGAGATCAACCATACACAATACAACGGGAAGAACGAGAGCAGATTCAGATACATGCTGAGATGGGACCTCACTCGTCTGGCCAATAACGGCTTCCTGAGGATCACCAGGACAGGATACAGGCAGATAACGGAGAAGGGGAAGAAGGCTCTGACCAAAGGATATGACTGGAGTTCAATCAAGAATTTGAAAACGGACAAACTGGAAGTGCAAATATCGGATGAGGCGGACGTCTCA
>CAVKKO010000197.1:0-3497 GCA_963656905.1 Bacteroidaceae bacterium
GTTCTGGGATGAAGAATATGCGGAATGTTGGGAGAAATCCAACATCGAAGGAATCATCATCTCACCATCGACCGATGCTTCGACAAAAAGGATTCTCGATGAATATCGTTCGTCTCCGAGAACCGAAGAGGATGCCGAGAGAGCATTGAGAGAATTGAGACTTGATAGGTATGGCACACAGTATTTCTTCGGATCCAACGAGGTCATCGGAAAATACTTAACATACGTTGGCAGATATGAAGTCAGTGAGTTAATCGATGCCGTACACATTCGAAGAAGGGTTCAATGACATCGCCGAAATATTCGCGCGCTATCACGATATGAGTGTGGACGAGACCAAGGAGTACTTCGAGAGGGTGGGTATAGTCCCACTCATCGAGAGTCACTACGCTGGCCTGGCTTATAATATGCCTCTCCTTACGATCAAGATCTTACGCAGGGAGATTGCAGCTCTGGGCCAACCTCTACCCAAACAGGTGTATTTATTCCATTAAAATGGGTGGTCTTGACCTGTAATAAACATTCTCTAATGATAAAGTGTCGTAGAGCATCCGCTGAAAATATGGGCTGAATCCGAATCGTTTGGTGATATGCCGCAGTCCTTCAGTCCTTTCGGATCATCGATTTATTCACGATCTTTGCGATCTTTGTCCCGGTTGTTCGATGTCGGTCCGGCTACTCTGACGGTTTCAGCTGCGACCTTTTCGGCCGAAAGAAAGTCGTCATCTATTCGCCGTCCCTCGACCCTCAGGGCATCCGCGGCCCTGAGCATCAACTGTCGGCGTTGTCCATATCGTCCTCGATATCGCCGTTCTTGACGTATTCCCTCGATCTTGCCAACTCTTTGGGGTCGGTCACGTATTTCGTATTCGACATCACCATCTTGTGGATCAATCTGGCCAGGGAATTGGCGCATGCCACGATCGTCTCGTTATGGCTCTTTCCGCTGTTCCTGAGGCGTTCATATTTCCTTGCGATGAACGAATCGGCGAACCTTACATGCACGAATGCCGCCTGGGTGAATATCCTCCTGAGATCGGGATCACCCCTGCGGGTGATCCCGCAATTCGAACCCTTGTCGTTGGATTCCCTCTGCTTCGGTATCAGTCCGATGGATGCTGAATAACCCCTTCCGTCAGCGAATCTTGTGAAATCATCGCCCATACACCTCACATATGCAGCCGAGAGGACCCCGAATCCGGGTACGGAGTAGATTATGTCGAACACCGGATCATCCATGAACATGCTCCTGAGGACCTTGTCCACGAAGACGATCCTTTCCTTCAATGCGATCGCCTTGCGCACATGCAACGTTATGGCCTTGTCATTCAGTGCCAGCATCTCCTTTATGGCATTTTCCCTCATGACATCGTCGTAATTCATGCTGAGCGGTTCTCCACGGACCAGGAGCAATGACCTGATCCTCCTCTTCGTATTCGTGAGTTCGGATCTGTCGATGAACGAGAATCTACAGATCTCCCTCTGCATCAGAACATCCTTGGGTGGGATGTAGGATTCGTGGAACTCGGATTCGCCTATGAGCTTGCGGCGCATGTAATGCGCCAGCTCGTAGGCGTCGTTGACATCGTTCTTCCTGTCGGAATTGGTTATCCTTACCAGGTCGGTGGAGTGTGCGACGATTGTGTCGTGACCCAATTCTTTCAACATCCAGTATATCGAATGCGAGATGGTCGAGTTCTCGATCAGAATATGACTTTCATGTCCCTTCAGATAGTTGTGGAGGGCCAACATTCCTCTTCCATCGGAATGGAATCTTTCGAAATCCTTGTTGAACTTCTCGATGAAATCGAGATGTCTTTCCCTTGGTTCGCCTGCGCCTGCATAAGCGGCACAGGCTGTACATTTGCCCTTATGGACATCAATACCTATTGCTAGTTTCATTGCGGTCTTCTCCTTTTGAGATAACCACGACAAAAACAACGTCAGGGTCCACAGTAGCTTTTTATCATGAATCCACTATCAAGACACGGTCGCGGTTTTTGTTGTGGTAAACTCTAATCGTCGACCACACATTTTAATTGGGGACGTTTCATAGGTTTTTCAACTTCCTGGCTCTACCAAACCTATTACTTGAAGGATTGAAAGGTTTCCTTCAATGGAATGAACGCGCAAGGCGTTCACACGGTCGAAGGGGCGTGCGTAACCTTCGGCCGTGGACTCTTCTTCACATCCATGTCGTTGTAAGGAGACGATTCGATCTAATGGGACGATCGTCATCATGATTGGTATCGTCGATCAAACCCATGTAGCGAATTCAGCTGAATTCTGCACATTTTTTCAACGATTTCAGCTGAAAAATGCACATATTTATATACTCACCAATCAACCGAGGTTCATGCTCAGACGGAAGATTATGGATGACCTCCTGGAATGGAAGGATCGCGAAGGCCACAAGTCCCTACTCCTGAAAGGACAACACCATGTCGGGAAGACAACGATACTGAAGGAGTTCGGCAAGACATACCGGTCCTGCATCTACTTCGACCTGAGCATCGACAAGGGGCTGTGCGAACAGTTCAGGCGCTCTGTGGATGTCGATTCCTTCGTGAGGTATGTCACGGCCAAAGGCCCCGAATATACACCGATCGCCGGAGAGACATTGATCATCCTTGACGAGATCCAATCCTGTCCCCGTGCGAGGATGTCCCTGAAACAGTTCACCATCGACGGCAGATTCGATGTCGTCGCGTCCGGATCTCTGATCGATGTACCGTCCAAGGAGTTCGAGGATCCGACAGCTTTGATCCCTGCGGGATACGTCGAACACAGGACCATGTACGGCATGGACTTCGAGGAATATCTCTGGGCGATGGGCTATCCCGAGGATGCCGTCTCCGGGATCAGGGATTGCATACGTGATAAACAGCCGATGGGTGGATCGATCGCATCCGCATATCTCGACAGATTCGACGAATACCTGACGGTCGGAGGCATGCCGGAGGCCGTGAGGTCCTTCGCAGAGAAGAAGGATTACAACGAGGTGGCGAAGATCCAATCCGATATCATCGACTCGTTCTACAGCGACGTGTCGAAATACAGCAACGGTTCGGATGCGATGAAGATCAGGAAATGCTTCCAATCCGTTCCGACCCAACTATCTGATACGAACAAGAAGTTTATGTGGTCTCGTCTCGACGGGTCCGGCTCCAGGAACGGTCAGCGCACATATGCCGATGCCATGCTCTGGATGGAGAACTCCGGGATGGCCAACATGTGCCATATGCTCAGGTCCGTGTCGTTCCCATCAGCGATGAATGCCGACCCGTCCAACTTCAAGGTGTACCTATCCGACACGGGACTCCTGGTGAACATGCTGGGATCCGGGGCCAGAACGGCGATCATCGAGAAGGATGATAGATTCAATCAGGGTACATTGATGGAGAACGCCGTGGCGGAATGCATCACTAAAAGTGGTCGCAAACCCTGCTACTACATCAACAGGAAGAACCCGGGGAGGATGGAGATCGACTTCGTCC
>CAVKKO010000198.1:0-3496 GCA_963656905.1 Bacteroidaceae bacterium
GGGTCACTTCGAAGCAGACCTGCACGCCGGGATCGTGGCATTTGCTTCTGATGCGTCTGAGGGCATCGGTCATGCATTGCGGATCGGACCTGACGAGCTTCTGTTGTTGGGGTAGGTGACCACGGAGTTGGTGGTCCGATTGTTCGATGCCAACAATTACAAACATTACTCGAATTACGTCCAGCCATCCATATACTTGGACGCGCATTCTTGATGCATGGAGACGATCGAAGGGACCATCGAGAGGGCTGTCGAGGAAGCGATCCGCGCCTGCCCCGTTCAGGACAGGGAGGGATTGATCGAGTCCGTCCGGTCGGTGCTCGATTCCGAGCTCCTTCAGACGCACTTCCAATTCCCGGAGGGCATCTGTCCGATCTGCAAAGGAACGGACTGCATCCGCTACGGGAGATCCAAACTCGGAGCCCAGCGCTGGAAGTGCAAGCGCTGCGGTCGCGTCCACAACGTCGGAGGGACGGGGACGATCCTGTCCAGGACCAAGCTCGACCACGAGACATGGATGCGGTATGCCGAATGCTTCGTGGACAGACTCACCGACGCCAAGGTGGCGGAGAGACTGGGCGTCTGCAACAAGACCGCATGGTTCATGCGCATCAGGACCCTGGAGGCTCTCTATCGCAACCTCCCGGCCTTTCAGGTGAAAGAAGGGTGCGGAGCCGAGCTGGACGAGCTGTACTTTAGGGAGAGCTTCAAGGGCACCAGGTTCGAAGGCATGGAGTACATGCCCCGCGAGCCCAGGACTTCCGACGGCTACAAGGTCAAGCAGGGCATCAGCGACGACCAGATCTGCGTCATCACGGCGATCAACGACGCCGGAGACTTCTTCTTCGACGTGTCCTGCAGGGGCGCGCTGACGTGCGACATCGCCTACGACACCCTGAAGGGGCGCATCATGTCCGGCGCGATCATAAACACGGACAAGCACAAGGCCTATCACCGCGCCCTGGAGGACCTCTCCGTGGCTTCGCACATCGCCACCGAGGCCAAGGAGCACAGGAACCTGGACAGGATCGACGAGATCCACGGAGACATCCGTACCTTCATGAGGCCATTCAGGGGCGTCTCGACCAGGTGGCTGCACTTGTATCTCGCATGGTACAAGTGGCTCAGGTCCTTCGCCCACAACATCAACACGGCCGCGAAGCAGATCGTCTCTGGCGATTACGAGCATACCTGGGCCAGCATAGGCAAGATGGGCTCCCCCTTCCGGTCTGATAAGATGGAGCCCACCAAGCTCCCCGCCTGAATCATAGGCGGGCTTCTCCGGGCCTATCGACCTTCTCATTCTCCAGCGGTAGCTCCCGCGATTCTCCCATTCCGCCGGGCCGATCCGTCCTCGCATGGCCGGACCCAAGCCTCCCGACGCTTCTCCCGCACACCTGCGGCCCCGTCAGGGGCCGTCATATGCCCGCAAAGGCCCCAGAACCCGCCTGTCGAACCGACTCCCGTACCTATCTGGAGTCCATCTGAAATGCTTGTCAATCCGTCATAATTGGGGCACCAACTCCGTGGTCACCTACCCCATCTCTTTTCGAATTTCACAGTATAGGCATCCGGTTAAGCCAGATCGGTCTGCTTCTATGTTCTATTATACTTAGTTCTTTGATTTAGTTCTAAGTTCAGTAAACTATATGGGTGAACTTGACCATAACTCGAGTATAGAAATGCACTAACGGGGGGGGGGATTGAGCCTCTTTTCCGATCTTCCCTCCTTCTCCCGACGGGAGGGGAAGATGAGAAAATTAGCGTTGGCAGTAATCGCGGGATTGGTCGCGGTCCTGGTCTGTTTCGTCGTACCGAACATCGAAGCAGATGGTTTAGATGATGGTACTTCGACTTCTTCAGGGGATTCAGATCTAGATGCCGATGATTACTTCGAGGGTATTGTGGTCGTAGATGGGGTCGAATACGAGTCTTTTGGAGAGGCTGTCGAGAAAGCGAAAAACTCCGAGAGCAAGACTGTGACCTTTGGCTCGAATGCTAAATTCTATGCCAAGGACCCCACAGGCAAATCATTCAATTGTTGGAGTTACGACGTTACAGGGTTAGAGGTGAATCTGGGTGGGAAAACGATAACCACAGAATATATGGGAATGGTACTCGAAGGTGAAGGATTCACCGTGAAGAACGGAAGAATAGTGACGGATTGCAGTTATGCTCTATTCATAGGGAACGGAACTGAGTTTTGGAGTGATGTGGAGATCGACAATCTGGAACTGAGTGGTGGTCTGAATGTTTACGCCACCAAAGATGTGACGGTTAAGGGACTCAGTTTCACTGGCAGGAACTACTACTCGGTTTGGTGCGACGAAGGAGGAAATGTCATAATCGCGGGCGGTTCGTACAAAACGGATGGTGTCGCCGTCATCGGTGGTGTCGATTATGAATCATCGATGCAGGTTGGAGGAGGTACATTCGAAATTGCCAAAGATCAGCCTCTGGTCTACGTAGGGGGCAGTTCACTGGATCCTGTCATCACCGGCGGATTTTTCTATGGGGACGGAGCCGATTCTGCGGAGATTTCCAAGTATGTTCCTAACGAATACCGTGTCATCGAGGCCACATATGGAGGAATTCAAGGATTCGAGGTCGTCCCGGTAGGGACTCTGGTCACGGTCACGATAGACGTGCAGGGGGACGGATCCATCGATTCGATGGGATTGAAGGTGCTCGAGGGAACCGAGATTTCTGTGAAGGACAACGTTCTGACGATAGGCGATCGTATCATCACCGCAACCGCATCCAGCGGGTGCACGTTCGCAGGCTGGCTGGGTGTTCCTTCAGGAACCATAACCTCGGATGTGACCATCACGGCTTTGTTCATGAAGGCTGACAGCGACGATGATTTGGAGGTCGACACTGATTCCGCCAAGATCATTGTCGAGAAAACCCAAGGAACGACATCCATCGTGTCCGAGATCAAGACGGATGAAGTCGAAGATGTGAATGTGGCTATCTCCGAGACCCTCGATAAGATCGCTGAGGTCCAGAAGACATCGGGATCCTCGTCCCAGACTGTCGTTGTCCAGGTCGTCGTCCCCGTATCGGGCGAGGAGGGGACGCTCGAGATCTCCAGTACTACCGTTACCAAATTGAAGGATACCGGGGCGGAGCTTACTGTCAACAACGGCGGTACGACGGTTTCGCTCGAGACTAAGGTCATTGAAACTCTGGCGAACGAATCCGCGAAACAGCCCGGCGATACGCTTAGCATCGTCGTGACACCCGATACGAAGAAGCTTAGTGATAAGCAGAAGACTGTCGTCGGACAGAATCAGGCTGTCGATGTCTCCGCTTATCTGGGGAAGGAGAAGATATCGGACCTCGGAGGAACGGCCAAGATCTCCGTCCCCTATCAGACGAATAACAAGGTCAAGGTCACTTACGTTATGGACGACGGTACGACGGAGAACGTCGACTGCATTTATGTTGACGGGGTCGTATCGTTCACAACGACCCACTTCTCGGTCTACATGAT
>CAVKKO010000199.1:0-3490 GCA_963656905.1 Bacteroidaceae bacterium
GATCAGCGCCAGGTCGGAGCGGTGGCCTTCCATCTTGAAGTGGGCGGAGATCTTGGAGGCGCAGCGGATGGCCTCATCGTCGATGGGGATCATATGGATCAGCTCGCGGGCATCGGAGATCTGCTTCCTCAGAGCGTCGAGCTCGTCCTTGCATCCTTCGACGTAGGCTTCCGGGTCCTCGTCGTACTGCATGCGGCGCCTGATGACCTCCATCCTGGATTCAAGATAGTATTCTTCTTTGACATCAACGGACAGCCCGAACCTGTCGAGGAGCTGAGGGCGCAGGTCCCCCTCCTCTGGGTTCATCGTCCCTATCAGTATGAACTTTGAAGGATGAGAGAAGGAGACGCTCTCCCTCTCCACGTAGTTGCGGCCCATGGCGGCGGAATCCAGGAGCAGGTCGACGATGTGGTCGTCCAGCAGGTTGATCTCGTCGACGTACAGGATATTGCCGTTGGCGCTGGCCAGGATGCCGGGCTCGAACCTCCTCTTCCCGGTCTCCAGCACATGCTCCAGGTCCAGGGTCCCTGCGACCCTGTCCTCGGTGGCGTTCAGAGGGAGCTCCACGACCTTCGTCGGGACCTCTACGGATTCCAGCTCGATTCCGGCTGCGAGCTTCTCGGCGCACTCGGGACAGAACTTCCCCGGCTGGGAAGGGTCGCATCCGAACCTGCATCCCTTGACCACGCGGTGCGGAGGGATGAACTGCGGAATAGAACGGACGGTGGTGGATTTCGCCGTCCCCTTGCTGCCTTTGATGAGGACCCCGCCGATGCCGGGATCGACTATGTTGAGGAGCAATGCGTTCTTCATCTCTTTTTGTCCGACCACGCGGACGAACGGGAATGCTGCCATGTGTGCCGATGCCATCTAATTACCTTCTCTTCATTGAATAATACTAGGCCTTACAAATGACTATGGATGTAACCTACATCCAAAGACATCTAGTCTTAATAGCCATTTATCACATTATTGAAGGCATTTTTGACCATTTTTTTGAACGTTAATTCCAGACAAAAACGCTTCAAAAATTAAATCACAAATCGTTCTATTTATAATTTGCTCCGATTCTGAATGTTCGGATTTTTCATATTATAAATCTTTCGATAAGCTCGGATATTTGTTGAGATAAACAGCGATTTTAATGAATCCAACAATAAAATCTAAATAGTCATGGATATAATTTCTTACTCGTGAACGTTGGATAAGCGTTCCAAGGAGGAAACAAAATGGCAACAAGAACTCCGATCTACCCGTCTAACCAGAGTCAGAACGGGATCAAGTTCGAGCTCTTCAGCGAAGATGAAGCCCGTAAAATCGATATGGCGACAAGGGATGTCCTGGAGAACTACGGTGTCCAGGTATCCGATGTCGAAGCCAGGCAGCTCTTCAAGAATGCCGGCTGCGAAGTCTGCGAAGAGACGAAGATCGTCAAGATCCCCTCGCACGTCCTCGACAAGGCTCTCGCCACCTGCCCCAAGAAGTACTACCTGTACGGCCGCGACGATGAGAGGACATTCCCTCTCGAGTGGAAAGGAAAGGTCCACTACACCTGCTTCGGAACCGGAATCCAGGTGTGCGACTACAAGGGACACGGCGACTTCCAGACCCGTGACTCCAACGAGCAGGACCTCGCCAACATCGCCAAGCTGTGCGACGCCATGGATGGACTCACATTCTTCTCCCTCCCTGTCTCCGCAAGGAACTGGGCCGGAAACGGATCTGAGGATGTCCACGAGGCCTACACCTCTATGAAGAACACGACCATGCACTTCCAGCACATCGACCCTGTCGCTGACAATGTGAAGTACTACTTCGAAATGGTCAAAGCCTACTACCACGGCGACGAGTACAAGGCGCTGAACTACCCCATCATGTCGATGCTGGTCTGCCCCACCTCGCCCCTCGAGCTGTCCTACAACGCAGCCCAGTGCATTATCCAGGGAGCAAGGTACGGAATCCCCGTGAACGTTCTGTCCATGGCCATGGCCGGCGGATCGTCCCCTGTGTTCCTCGCAGGAACCCTCGTCACGCACAACGCCGAGATCCTGTCCGGTATCGTCCTGTCCCAGCTGGAGAAGCCCGGTGCGAAGATCATGTACGGATCCTCGACCACCACCTTCGACCTCAAGAGAGGAACCGCTCCTGTCGGATCCCCCGAGCTCGGACTCATCAGTGCAGCCGTCGCGAAGATGGGCCAGTACTATGGCCTCCCCGTGTTCACCGCGGGTATGTAGACCGACGCGAAGGTGCCTGACGAGCAGGCCGCCCACGAGAAGACCATCACGTCCCTCGGCGCAGCGCTCGCTGGTGTCAACATCATCTACGGATCCGGAATGCTGGAGCTCGGACAGACCTTCTCCCTCGAGCAGATGGTCATCGACAACGACATCATCATGATGGAGAGGAAGTTCATGGAGGGAGTCCCCGTCTTCGACGAGACCCTCGACATCGACGAGATCAAGGCTGTCGGAGTCGGTAACGACTTCATCTCTCAGCCCACCACCATGGAGAACTTCGAGATCGCCTCTGACCCCAGGGTCTTCGACAGGCGCATGCTCGGAGAGTGGACCGCCGATGGAAAGAAGGACGCAGTCGATGCCGCTCACGACATCGTTGTGGACATCCTCGCAAACCATGAAGTGAAGCCGCTCGACGCTGACGTCGACGCTGCATGGCAGGAGATCTGCAAGGCCGCTGACCAGGCCTACTTCGACAGGGTCAAGAAGCTCGAGGCAGAGTGATTATAATGGTTACACAGCAAGAAGCAAACAGCAAGGCAAAGGAATGCGTCCTGAAATACGACATCAAGGGCGCCAAAGCGATCGCAGAGCAGGCAGTTGCAGAGAAACTCGACCTGGTCGACCTCATCGACAACGGCTTCACCGCCGGAATCAACGAGGTCGGAGAGCTCTTCGCCCAGAAGAAGCTCTTCCTCCCCCACATCATGGCCGCAGCCAACGCACTGAACGCAGGAATGGACATCATCACCCCCAACCTCGGGAACGCGTCCACCTCCTCCCGCGGAAAGTTCGTCATCTGCACCATCGAGGGAGACATCCACTCGATCGGAAAGGACATCTGCGCCATCATGCTGAAGGTCGCCGGATTCGATGTCGTCAACCTCGGACGTGACGTCAAGCTCTCCGAGATCATCAAATCCTGCAAAGAGAACAACGCTGTCGCTGTGGGAACCTCCGCCCTCATGACCTCCACGATGGTCAACCAGAAGACCTTCGAGGAGATGATGAAGAAAGAGGGTCTGAAGGGCAAGTGCCTCACCAACGTCGGTGGAGCACCCGTCACCCAGCAGTGGGCCGACGAGATCGGAGCCGATGTCTACACCGAGACATCCACCGACATCGCCCCCAAGATGATCGCCGCTCTCGACGGATGATCCTAAACTGAACGGCTGTGCCGCAAGGCACAGCCCCTTTTTTTCTATCTCCTCAGGGTGCAGGAAACAAGCACCTTCGCTCCTCAGTCATCT
>CAVKKO010000200.1:0-3454 GCA_963656905.1 Bacteroidaceae bacterium
TGATCTAGCAGTTAAACAGGTTCCGTATGAAACATTCTCATCCTCCGAACATCTCTTTTCTTTTCCTCTTTGCATCTTATCCTTCGCTTTCTGTGGAGTTTTTATACCGTCTGTCGATAGCCTGATGATGACCATATACACCATCAGCTCATCGGTCCCGTACGATTCTTCCGTCTACCTTGTCATATCCGACCGCACTATGCTGGTGGATGCTGGCACAGGCGAGGATCCGGAGCTGCCGGACAGGATAGGCATGCTTCTCGGGGGAAGGCCGCTGGACATGATCGTCCTGACGCACTGCCACTACGATCACGTCGGCGGCGTGAGGGCGGTGTCCGAGAAGTTCTCTCATCCTCCGATATACGCCGGCGAGGCTGACGTCCCTTACCTCGAGTCTGCGGATGACAGGCACATACTGTCGGGGATGTTCTCATCCTCCGTCGATCCTATCGACGCCCAGCCCCTGAAGGACGGGCAGGCCATCGATCTGGGCGGCATGCGCTTCACAGTCATCTCGACACCGGGCCACACAGAGGGGAGCATATGCCTCTACGATGCTGAGTCAAAGGCCCTTATCTCCGGGGACACCGTGTTCGAGAACGGTTTCGGCCGTACCGATTTCCCAGGAGGATCCATGACTTCGATGAGGTCCTCTATCTCCCGTTTGAGTAATATTGACATAAGGGAACTGTATCCAGGTCATGGAAGCGTATGCCGCAACTACAGCCGGGCTCACATCGACAGGCTGAAGATGATGGTAGGTGTATGAATGAAGATAATCAAGTGCGATTATTCACACGGTTTCGATGCCCATTGCGAAGAGGCCGTTGCAGCAGCGGCGGAGGACATCGCCGCAGGGAAGCTTATTGTGTATCCTACCGAGACAGTCTATGGTATCGGCGCGGACATCTACAACGAGGCCGCCGTCAAGAACCTCTACATCTCGAAGAAGAGGCCTTTCGACATGCCCCTCTCTGTCGCCGTTTCCGACAAGGCGATGCTCGAGAAGGTCGCGGTCCTGAACGAGAACGCCGACAAGCTGATCAAGGCGTTCCTGCCCGGGCCTCTCACGATCATCATCAAGAAGCAGCCTGATGTCCCAGACATAGTGACGTCCTCCTCTCAGAAGGTCGGCATCCGCATACCGGACAACAGGTTCGCACTGGAGCTCATCAGGCGCACCGGCCCCATAGTGGCCACGTCCGCCAACCTGCACTCCCATCCCGACGCCGTCGACGTCAACGCCGCCATAACCGATTTCGGCGACAGCGTCGACACCTACATCGACGCCGGCTCCTGCACCATCGGACAGCCCTCTACCATCGTCTGGCTGATGGACAAGGAAGTCGAGATAGTCAGGCAGGGCGCCATTCCTGCGGACAAGATCAAGGAAGTCTTACAATGCTGAGTGAAGAGGGGCTCGAGAAGCTTCGTAGAGCAGGAAGGATATCGGGAGAGGCCAGAGAGCTGGGCCTTTCCATGGTCAAAGAAGGCGTGAAGCTGTACGATGTCGCACAGGAAGTGGAGGGTTACATCCGCGAGCACGGATGCGGCCTCGCATTCCCCTGCAACATCAGCATCAACGAGATCGCCGCCCATTACACGCCGAGCTGCACCGACAAGAAGGTGTTCGAGATCGGCGACGTCGTCAAAGTCGATTGCGGCGCGGAGCTGGACGGGTACGTCGGCGACACCGCCGGCACCGTCGAGGTCGGCACCAACACGTATCGGGACCTCGTGCAGGTCTCCAAGAGCGCCAGGAACACCGTTGCCGAGTTCATCGGGGACGGAGTGCCCCTGTCCGAGATCGGACGCGCCGTCCAGATGACCATCGAGACCGCCGGGTTCCGCCCGGTGGAGAACCTATGCGGCCATCAGATAGAGCCCTACAACCTCCATGCCGGGATCTCGGTCCCCAACTACGACAACGGGGACGCCACCCAGATCAAGTCCGGCATGACCGTCGCCATCGAGCCTTTCGCCACCAACGGCGGAGGCGCCGTGAAGAACGGCAAGCCCGGCAACATCGTCAGGATCCTCAGGGAGAGGCCCATCGCCGACCCGAAGGCGCAGGAGTTCTACGAGTACGTCAAAGGGGAGTTCAAGACCTTCCCCTTCTGCGCCAGGAGCTGCGACTTCCCGGATGCCGAGAAGCACGTCAAGAACCTGATCCGCCACGGCGTGCTCTCCAGCTACGCCGAGCTCGTCGAGATCAACGGCGGGATCGTCTCCCAGCACGAGTACACCTTCTACATAGACGGGAAGCGCGGAGAGGTCACCACTCTTCCGTAAACGTTTTCAACCAAACCACTTTCAACCTCAATCAAGCTGGGGTAGCCGAGCCTGGTCAAAGGCGAGGGACTCAAGATCCCTTACCGTAGGGTTTCAAGGGTTCGAATCCCTTCCCCAGCACCATCGCCTTTCCGTTTATTATATAAATGATAACCACTTCGCCGTTTTTACGCGAACTCAGGACCCCCTTTCGGCAACGGGAGGTGAAAACTGAGAGCTCCTTCCTGCGGGAACCGGAGCTTGTTCGTATCCTCGCAAGAGGACGCATTTGCGGAGGTTAGCATAAATGGCTAAGAAGAAAGAACAGCAGCAGACGGAGGACGAGAACTTCAACTTCATCGTCCGTATCGTCAACTCCGATATCGACGGTCAGAAGAAGACCGTCGTCGGGCTTCAGAGCATCAAAGGAGTCGGAAAGAGGGTCGCTCAGATCGTCGCCAAGAAAGCGAACGTCGACCCCTCCGTCAAGATGGGTTCCCTCTCTGACGAGAAGGTCAAGGAGATCGAGGCCCTCGTGAAGTCCTACGTCGAGTACGCCCCCGGATGGGCCATCAACAGGCAGAACGACTACGAGACCGGCGCAGACATGCACCTGTTCGGAAACGACCTGGACATCATCCAGAAGGACGACATCAACAGGATGAAGATGATCCGCTGCTACCGCGGAATCAGGCACGAGGGACGCCACAAGGTGCGCGGACAGAGGACCAGGTCCAACGGAAGGCACGGGCTCACCATGGGAGTCCAGAGGAAATCCTGAGGTGGTTTGAATGGGAGACCCTAAATTTTCACGCAAGACATACGACACGCCCTCCCACCCCTGGCAGGGCGAGAGGATCAAGGCAGAGGTCGAGGTCGTTCGCGCCTTCGGCCTGAAGAACAAGACCGAGGTCTGGAAGGCCGAGACCGTCCTCAGGAACCTGAGGAAGCAGTCCAGGGACCTCCAGGCACGCCTCAGGTCCGGAGACGCCCAGGCGAAGATCGAGGCTGACGCCCTGCTCGCCAAGTGCGGACGCCTCGGATACCTCCCCGTCGGAGCAGACCTGAACGACATCCTCACCCTGAAAGACGAGGACGTCCTGTCCAGGCGCCTGCAGACCATCGTGTACGAGAAGGGACTGGCCAGCACCATCAAGCAGGCCAGGCAGATGATCACCCACGG
>CAVKKO010000201.1:0-3340 GCA_963656905.1 Bacteroidaceae bacterium
ACGTCGAGAGGTTCGACATACTGGAGACGATCAACAACGTCGGGAACGACGAGGTATTCACTCCCAGGAAAGTTGTGGACATGATGCTCAACTCTCTGCCCAAGGAGGTATGGCACAACCCCGATTACAAGTGGTTGAATCCGGCCAGCAAGACGGGGATATTCGAAAGGGAGATCGCCATCCGTCTCGACGAGGGATTGAAAGACATCATTCCCGACACAGAAACCCGGAGGAAGCACATCCTCCAGGACATGATCTTCTCCATCGGTCAGACCAAGTTCACAGCGAATGTGGCGAGAAGAACACTGTACTACTGCTGCCAAGCAGATAGGAAATGCGATGGTATCAAAGAAGATGGGCATTACGTAAACGGCTTCGCCATCGGAGGGGGTACATGGTTTGACGATGCGGAGGGGAACATCAAAACCCCTAGTTCAAACCATTTGATGAGTAAGGACAAATGCGTTTATTGTGGAATGTCCAAAAACTCAAAATATCTGGATATCAACCAGCGTGAGAAATACTCTTACGATTTCATCCATGCTAATTCAGGTGATGATTTACAAAAAAACCTTTCAAAAAGATTTTTCAAAGGGGATAAAAAGGTGAGATTTGACATCATTGTAGGGAATCCTCCATATCAGATTAACGATGAGGGGAATGGATCCAGTGCCATGCCGATTTACCAAAAATTCGTAACTCAAGCCATCTCACTAAATCCTAGATACATTAGTATGATTATTCCAGCAAGATGGTATGCTGGCGGAAAAGGTCTTGAAGAATTTCGTTCGATGATGCTTAAAAACGATTCTATCAAGACCCTTGTCGATTTTGTCAACGCAAAAGATTGCTTCCCAAGCTTGAGCATCAGCGGGGGTGTCTGTTATTTCCTCATTGATAACGACTACCATGGACTTTGTGAATACATCAGCCACAACAGAGGGACTTCCTCAACAAGTCTTCGTTCACTGAATGAATATGATATATTCGTCAGGTTCAACCAAGCACTCTCTATAATCGAAAAGATAAAGATTCTCAAAGAAAACACAGTAGATGACCTAATAGTTTCTAGGAATCCATTCGGTTTGCCCACTTCCTACAAAGGAAACGATACTCCGGATCAAAGGAACAATATCGCAGTCAAAACTAGTACTGGAATACGCTATTGTTCAAGCGCGGATATAACTCAAGGTCAATCTATGATATCCTGCTATAAGGTCATCATTAGTAGATCGACCGCAGAACATGCTGGTGAACCAAATAAAGAAGGCACGTTTAGTGTCATATCAACATGTTGTATATTGAAACCTGGAGAAGTATGCTCTGACTCATATCTTGTCCTTTATGTCACTGATTTAGAATCTAAAGCCAATCATTATCTTAACTATCTGAAGACCAAATTCTACAGATTCCTCCTACTTCAGGCCATCAGCTCGATTAGTATTTCTAAGGATAAATTCCAATTCATTCCTATCCAAGATTTTAACCACGAATGTAGCGATGAGAATCTGAACATAAAATACGGATTAATCGATGAGGAAATATCCTTCATTAACAGCCTAATCAAGGAGAAGGTGTAATCATGGCTGGGGTTTCAGTCGAAATATCCCCTGATATCAACGCCAAGGATGCGTTATGCGTCGGTGGTCAAGAGCACATTTTTTCTTTCGACGATTACAACGACTTTCATTCAGACCTGATCATCCTTTACATGTATCAACTTCCGAAATTTCCTCAACATGGGATAAAAATCGGAATGACCAAATGCAAAGTGGGAACCACATTCCGCAAAGCTGTCGAAACCAGAATCAAAGAACAAACAACAGAACTTGCTCTTCCTCCAGATAGCTATAAAAAATACGGACTTGAAAGAGAAATCGTCCATTGGGGAATATGCCTGGATGCTCGTAATGATTCCTTCAAGGATTATTACATCCACGACCGCATCAAAATCAAAAAATCAGGAATCCAGGAGAAAGAGCAGGAATGGTTCGTGAACGTTCCCCTAGATGATCTCATCGCACTTTTCGAAGAATGCCGTTCCGAGGGCGAGAAAAAAGTCCTTTTCGAACCCCGCAAAGAACAACGCGAGTGCATCGACAAACTCAAGACCTATTTCTCCCGCAAACCCGAAGGCGGACGCTTCCTGATGAACTGCAAGATGCGGTTCGGCAAATCCTACACCGCGTACAAATTCTGCGAAGAAGCGAATCTGAACAAGATATTGATTCTCACCTTCGTTCCGGCGGTGCAATCATCCTGGCGTGACGATCTCGGACATATAGCCAAGGATTACCGGTATTTCACCGACGATAACCTCCGTAGATTCGAATTCCAGCCGGCCAACGTCTCGGAACCTTTCATCATGTTCCTGTCTCTCCAGAACTTCCTCGGGAAAGAGAAGAATACCGGCGATACCAAAGCCCGCTTGAAGAAACTCCAATCCGTCCATTGGGACCTCGTCATCCTCGATGAATATCATTTCGGCGCATGGAACGACAGAACCAGCGGAACGTTACAAGTTGCTGAGATGAACCTGGAGGACTTCGACGTGGATTATCTCTGCGACCTCACTACAGATGTCGTTAAAAGATTCCATATCCGTACGGACAGGACGATCTGTCTCTCGGGAACTCCGTTCAAAGCCCTGGCATCGCACGAATTCGGAGAGGCCGTCTACTCGTACACCTACTTCGACGAGCAGCGCAACAAGTATCCGAACTACTCCGAGAACGATTTCCGCACCGTGAATCCCGCTTATGCTGGATTTCCCGACATGAAGATCCTTGGATACGACATGGCCCGCATGTTCGGGAATCTCTCTGGAACGTTCATCTACAACAAGAAGGTCAAGAGGAACTTCTTCTCGTTGGATCAGTTTTTCAAGACCCGTAAGGACGTGAATCCCGACGACCCGTCTTGTTTCATAAACGAGGAAGCCGTCGTGCATTGGCTGGAGATCATCAAAGGAGCCGTTCCCCAGGAAGAAGGCGTATTCCCGTACACCCTCAACGGCGAGATGCTGTCGAATTGTCGCCATTCCCTATGGCTCATGCCCTCAATAGACTCCGTCGGTGCAATGGCCCATCTTCTCCGTTCGGATCCGTATTTCCGCAACTACGAGATAATCGATCTTTCGGACCCCCGCTCCGGAGTCGGTTCTGCCGCATACAGCTACCTCATGGCGGGGATGAACAAGGCGGACAACACGAATAAGCTCGGATCGATCGCGCTGACGGTCAACAAGCTCACTCTCGGAGTCACGGTCAAACCGTGGTCGGCCGTCTTCGTCTTGAAGGATCTGGCGAGTCCGGAACAGTACTTCCAATCAATCTTCAGG
>CAVKKO010000202.1:0-3305 GCA_963656905.1 Bacteroidaceae bacterium
GGTATATCAGCGCGATGACCAGCAGCGGGAGCAGCGCATCATAGGTCTGGCCCCTGATGATGTCCCCTGCACGGGTCAGGTCCAGGACTCCGATGTACCCTGCGACGGAGGTCTCCTTCAGCAGGGAGATCCCCTCGTTCCCCAGCGCGGGCAGGATGTTCCTGAGCGCCTGGGGCATGATGACCTTCTTCATGGACTGGCTGTTGTTCATCCCAAGGCTCCTGCACGCCTCCATCTGGCCCTTGGGGACCGAGTTGATCCCGGACCTGAAGACCTCGGCCACATACGCTCCGGAGTTCAGTCCGAAGGCGGCTCCTGCGATGAGTATCTGGTTCAGGTTCACCGACGCGAACACAACATAATAGATTATCAGCAGCTGGACCATCACAGGCGTCCCGCGTATCACTGTGATGTACAGCCGGCATATCTTGTCGCATACGAAGAACCGGCCGGTCTGGTCGTGAGTGCTCCTGACCATGGCGACGAGCGCCCCGATCATGAGCCCTATGATGAGCGCCACGATCGTGATCATTATCGTGTTCTTCAGACCATCGAAGATGTAGGTGTAGCGCTCGTTGTCCAGGAAATCCTTCTTGAACCTGTCCCAGAAGCTGTTGCCGGTGGTGCTGGACCCGCCGCCGTCCTGGTTGTAGTAGGACGGGGTGTCGGTGCTGTAGCCGTGCTCGGCATAGTAAGCGGTGATAGCATCCAGAGTCCCGTTCTCCTTGAGCCTCTGCAGCGATTCGTTGAACGCGTCGCGGAGCTCTGTGTTCTTCTTGGAGAATATGAAGCCGAAGGACTCGGCCGGAGCGTCGAGGATGTCGAGGACCTTCAGATCCGGATTGGCCTTCACCTGCGCCTGCGCGACGGCGCTGTCGACTATCTCGCAGTCCGCCTTCCCGTTCTGGACGTCCATGACCGCCTGCATGAACGCCTTCTGATAGATGACGTTGCCAGTGTACTCCTTGGCGAGGTTCGCTCCCGTGGTCCCGGTCTGCACGGAGATCCTCTTGCCCATGATGTTGTCCAATGTGCTGATCGAGGAATCCGCCTTGACCACTACGACCTGCCAATTGACCGCGTAAGGATCGGAGAAGTCCACCTGCTGCTTCCTCGTCTCGCTTATGGTGAACCCGGAGGCCCCGAGATCGCACTTCCCCTGCTGAACCGAGAGGATGATCGAGTCGAAGTCGTTCTGCCTGAACTCGATCTTGTATCCGAGATCATCGCCTATGGCGCGCATGATGTCCATGTCGATGCCTGTGAACTCCGTCCCGAGCATATACTCATAGGGGGCGAAGTAGGGGCTGGTCTCGACGACGAGCCTGTTCCCCTTGTCCTTGTCCAGCTGCGATACTGCGACGAACGCGCATGCCACGACGATGACGGCTATCGCAACTGCCGTAACTTTCCTATTCATAATACCAAACCAAAGCTGGAGTATAGGCTCTGGGCGGCGTAATAAAGAGTAGTGAACATCTTCTGCTGATTCTAGACACGTTGTCTTGATTCAGACATAAACCACGTTCTAGGGCTGTACCCCATGCGTGCCAGTTTGTGATATGTATCAGATCGAGCTGCTCGAAAATCGGGTCGATGGCGTGCACCGCCACCGCTTGCGAAGGCCTCGAGGATCATCGCTCCGACGCGTCAGTAGCATGGTCAGCATCCAGGAGCCTCCCCTCGGCCAGGCCGACGTACTCCCTCAGCTTCTGCTCCAGGACCGCCTTGTCCGGCAATGTGAGCTGATACTGTGATACGAGCGTCGGCGACATGGTGCGGCTCATCGCGTACTCCACGACTTCATCGTCCTTGCTGGCGCAGAGTATGATCCCCACGCTCGGGTTCTCATAGGGCTTCTTCACGTCCCTGTCCAGAGCCTCGAGGTAGAGCTGCATCTTCCCCATGTACTCCGGCTTGAACTCTCCGATCTTCAGCTCGATGTTCACCAGGCATGTGAGTCCGCGATGGAAGAACAGCAGGTCGAGGAAGTAGTCGTGGCTGCCCACCTTCAGCTTGTACTTCTGGCCGACGAACGTGAAGTCCTTCCCGAACTCCAGGATGAAGTCGCGGAGGTTGTTCACGATCGCCTGCTGGAGATCGTCTTCGGAGTAATCGTTAGGGACATCCAAGAAGTCCAGGACGTATGCGTCCATGAACGCGTCCTTGATTTTCGAAGGGACGGGGACAGGCTCGAGCTTCTTGGACGACAGCATCGCCCTCTCGTAGTATGCGCTGTCCATCTGACGGCGAAGCTCAC
This sequence comes from Bacteroidaceae bacterium, assembly GCA_963656905.1. GTDB lineage: Archaea > Thermoplasmatota > Thermoplasmata > Methanomassiliicoccales > Methanomethylophilaceae > Methanoprimaticola. The sequence goes on from CAVKKO010000202.1 coordinate 2,261, forward strand.
GAACAGTGTATCTCTCCCGGATTGCCAGATCGGTGTAGAATTCCCTCTCTTCGGTCGTTTTGGAACCGCTTAGAATCAGCACATTTACGCTCCAGCTCAATTGTGTCAACACTGTTGACACAAATTCGAAGTCGGGATACGCAAGGTAAAACTGCCTCATGCGGTAAAGATTGCGGCGTTCGAACCCTTTGGTGACAGGGCTCTCGGTTGCAATGACCTCAACAATCTTGTCGATATAGCTCTGACCCCGACTGTATCTGTCAGATATCTCTGCGAGGTACTTCCCCACGTTGTAGTACAGGATGATGAGCTCCTTGTTGGCATGGGAAAGCACCTGCTGACGGGATGCATCGGCCATGTCGAGGATGTGCCTGCTTGCTTGAGAGACGATCTTCTCATCGGGGACTGCGGGTTCGCTGACCATGATCGGGCCTCTGAAGACGGTAACGGCCTTCTCGGAGATAAGACATGTCCAAGCGCCGAAATCCCGTGCTATAGCGAAGCGAAATCTGCAACGCCTAAATACTGACAGATTCTGGTTCGGACCGATGGAAACAGACTATCAGTCTCCGCTGTCGAAACGCTACGCCGCAGACATACTGTCCCTGCTGTACGAGCAGAAGAGGATCATGGCGACAGATCTCCTGAGGATCGCCAAGAACTACAAGACGGTCCTGGCCACAGCGGATGCGCTGACGGAGCTCGGCCTCATGACCAAGCATCTCGAGTCCGGGACCAGGCTGATGAAGGTCTTCGAGCTGACCCCCAAAGGCGAAGCTGTCGCCGAGCACCTGTACAAGGCGCGCTGCGCGCTGTACGGAACCGAGGTCGCAACCGATCCGATCTCATCCGAGAAGGCCGAGAAGCCCAAGAAATCCGGCAAGAAATCGAAGAAGAAGTCGTCCAAGGGCAAGAACAAGGACTGACAGCCGCATCCCGGAGGATCCCGTCCAGAAAATATTTTTATATGAAATCTCCAATCGCTCACTCAACAAGCCGCCGTAGCTCAGCAGGTAGAGCGTGTGACTGTTAATCACAAGGTCCT
>CAVKKO010000203.1:0-3301 GCA_963656905.1 Bacteroidaceae bacterium
CTGCTCACCCTTCTTGTCCAGATAGGTGGCAGCCACCAACGTGCCGTTCGTTATCTCGAAATTCGTACCTATCAATGACATCGCCTGTTTCTGGACAGTCACGATATGATTGTTCAGGTCGATCTTCAACCCGCTGACATCATAGAATGTCGTGGTCCCGGAATCATTCACGAACTCATGGTTCTTGATGAACCTGACCGTTTTATCGGTCCCGGTCTTCGCAGCAGCTATCGCATCGTTGAACGATTTGAACTTCTGATCCCCCACTTCGACGAAATTCTCGACAGGTAGCACCTTGCACTCGATCGAAGTGTTGTCGCCCGATCCGTGAGTAATTACGGCAATGCTGTACCCTGCATTCGGGGTGTAACTCCCACCCTTGACGAGATCTGCCATTCCCTTGTAGAATGATCCGCCCGTGATCTGGATGTCCTTAGTCGTCTGACTCGATGTGAACGTGAAATCGCCGAAGAATACGCCCGTTCCGCCGATCCTCAGCACGGCCTTGTTGCTCAGATCCGTTCCGGAGGCGATCCTGCTACTCGCGCCGTACTCCACCTTCCCGGTGATGGTCCCCGAGAAGTCGTCGGTGAAGATGACCTTGACTCCGCCATCATAAACGGAATTATGCCCATACCAGATATCGAAGGCCACGTTATCTCCGACTGCCGTGATCTCCGTGCTGCCGGAAACCGTCATCGAGCCGAAATTGTTCGAAGTCACATACTGGACCCAATCCGTACCGATGACCTTGACATCCGTCAGGGTGAGGTCGCAGTAGTTCTGGAACAGCATTTTCACGGACTCGCTCGAAGTCGTGACGGTCCCGTTCGATATGGAGACCTTGTTTCCCTTTTCGAGATGGAATGCCTGTGATTCGTATCCAGTGGATCCGACCGCGGGACCTATGCAGGTGAAGGTGTATCCGCCCAGATCTATCGCGATATCGGCGTTGAGATCCTTTCCGATGGATATCCCTGAGCCGTCGCAATTCGTCAGCAGCTTGATGGTCGCCTTCCCGGTCGAGGCTATGGCCGAATTCACCGCATCGGAGAGGGTTCCGTAGTAGGTCGTGACGCCGTTCTGTGTCACCTCGACGTTCTTGTTGAACTGGGTCGAGGATACGTCGTTGGACGTCATGACCTGACTGCTCGTAAGGGCCACCTTCGAGATCATGGTAGAATCACTGGTCTTGGTCGTATCGGACCCTGTGTAATAGTATCCCGGCTTCTGGTACTGGATCTCAGCCGTGGTATACTTGGCATCCAGGAGAACGGTGTAGGTCACACGCTCTTTATCACCGTCATTACTTCTGCCTTCGCCGATGAGGATGTCGCCGTTGCAGGACTTCTTCTCATTGGTATACCTGAACTGACAGTTGTTCACCTCGACGTTGAGGGCCTTATCAGCGCTACCGCTGTTCAGGATCCTTATCGGCGCGGCATAGTTGTTATCCGACCCGTTGCCGGTACCGCAGTTCAGGAATATGCAGTCGGAGATCGTGATCTTCGAATCGTCGCACACCGCCTTCCTGTTGATGTTGATTGGTTCATAGACGCCGATGAACGTGCACTTGCTGATGCTGATCGTACCGTTGGCATCGGAATATACCGTGCAATCGCAGGAATTCGAATAGAACGTGCAGTTCTCCAACGTCATGTTGTTGATCCCGGTGGAACCGGACAGATAGACCCTGGCGACGTTCTTGAGAGCATCCGTTCCGGTCAACCTGGATGTGCAGTTCTTCATCACGAGATTGAACGTGTTGTCGGTATCCCTCTGACCCCACACTGCGAAGTTGTGGAGAGAGTCGATCTCCAGCGTTATTTCGCTCGTAAGTTTCGTGTAAGTGTCTATAGCAAGGGTGACCTCGCCCTCATGCGAAGACGTCGTCTTTACCACATAGGCGTTGTTCCCCTCGATTTTCATGGATCTGACGACATCAAGGTGAGTTTCGCCAGTACCCCAGACGACAGCTTTTCTGGATTCACAAGATATTGTTACAGCCCCGGAGGTGACCTTGTTCGCCGCCTCCAAAGCATCTTTCATTGTGTTATACTGGGTGGAAGAGGATTGCCCGTCCCCCCCCCCCGTCACAGTCACCGTAACCTTTCCATACGTCACGTCAGCGCCATCCGTTTCGGAATAATCGGCTACCGCGAATACGGCCAAGGCCATGGCTAGCACCGCCAGGATACCCAACGCGAGGGCGATCTTCCCTCTAGCCACACGGATCTTGGGGATGCTACTGATTTCTGCTCCCATTTCTACCAACCTCCGGATTCCCACCGGATACGTTCGACCAGGAAGATGACTCCAAATCGAAACTAAGTAAGAATGACCTTAGAGGATAAATAAAGGTTATTGAATTGGATGAATAAATCAACACGAAACGAGTACACTGGGTCTTCCGAATCCGGTCCGATGACCCGTGTGCCGGACCGTCGCACTCACTTAGACCACCCGTCGTTCCTTGAAAAGATCTCCAGTAGAATTATCCTCATCGTTCCTTCCCTGTTGGGCGGCCAGACGGTACCATCTCGTCGCTTCCTCTTGGGATTGGGGAACGCCCAGGCCCTTCTCGTACATCTCGCCGAGGTCGTACTGGGCTCCGGCATCTCCCTTCTCTGCGGCCTTCCTGCACCACTTCGCAGCCTTATCATATGATTGCGGGACGCATGTGCCGCGGCAATACATCCAACCGAGGAGCGCCTGGGCACCGGTGGATCCTCTGAACGCCGCCTTCCTGAGGAATTTGACGGCCTCCTTATCCGATCTCGGAACACCGGTACCGTTGAGATGATTCAATGCACGCCTATACAGCGCTTCCGCGTTCCTGTGCAACGCCCGCTCCAAAATGCCCATGCCACCTGCTCCTTCGAACGGATGTCAACTCCTCCAGACGCTCCTTCGCCGGCACGTTCCCCTGGTCGGCTGCTTTCTTGTACCATCCGATCGCATCGTCCATGGATTGGGGGACACCTGTTCCGTCCTCGTACATCCCGCCCAATAGGAACTGCGCATCGGAGAATCCCTGGTCGGCCGCCTTCCTGTACCATGCAACAGCCTCTTCGTAGGATTGCTCCACACCCGAACCGTCATCATACATCATCCCGAGGCCGACCTGTGCCCAGACATCTCCTTGCTCCGCGGCCTTCCTGTACCAAGCGACCGCTTCCTCGTACGATTGGGGTACCCCCGTGCCGTTCTCGTACATGTATCCGAGGTTGTACTGCGATACGGCATCGCCCTGCTCCGCGGCCTTCCTGTACCAATACACCGCATCCTCGTAGGATTGGGG
>CAVKKO010000204.1:0-3289 GCA_963656905.1 Bacteroidaceae bacterium
AGGCCGGGAGCGTTCCGTCCCCTCCATTCCCGCCCAATCATCGGAGATATAAGAGTCCGGACAGCGTCCGCTCGGTGCGGATGTACGGGAACGGGGATGATTCCGGGCCCCTACGGACTGGATGATGGGAGTCCGCCGCGATCATCCGATGTCTTCCCGATCCCTCAATTGCTCCTCGGTCTGTTTGCAGAAGTAGATCAGATCGAGTACCTTCGTCTCGTTGATCAGACCGTAGAACACCTGTTTCCCCATCCTCTCCGACGCCACCAGATGGAATTCCTTCAACACCGATATGTGGTGCGATACGAGCGGCTGCGACACGGACAGCATCTCGGAGAGCATCTTCACCGTCATGCGACCGTTACCCAATGCAGTCAGGATCCTCATGCGGTTCTCATCTGCCAGGGCTTTGATGACCTCCACGTATCCGTAGTCCTGTTCGGACATCCTCCTGGAGGCCGCTTCCATATCCGCCGGATCCAACGGTCTGCAGCTGGCAGGTTCGTCCGGGTCGGAGAATCTCGCGCATATCAGGAATTTGGACGGCACCACGATGTACCCGTTGCGGGACAGCGTGTAGTACATCTCCGCATCCATGTTCTTGATGTTGATCTCCGTCGCTCCGAGCTCCTGCAGGACCTTCACATCCCAGGACGGACGGTAGAACCTGCTCATGGGCAGGTCCTTCGCCAACTCGCGTATTATGTTGAAATCCACTCCGTCGACATTGTCCTTGGCATGCCTGTTGCTGTTCTCGCCGTGCTTCAGGTCCATGTGCGTGATGCGATTCTTGTAATCCTCGTCGAACAGATCGAGATAGTGGTTGCCGTCATACACTATGATGTACCCGCCCGGCTTCAGAAGGTCCTTCCATGCCGTGTACGCCTTCAACGGGTCCCTGAAGGTCCAGACGCAGCTAGTCGCGATGATGATGTCGAACATCCTCTCGGAGAAAGGGGGTTCCTCGGCCTGACCTTGGACGAAGGTCACCTCCACGCCGTAGTTCTCGGCGTTCTCCTCCGCCTTCTCGAGCATCTTCTCGCTGAGGTCCATCGCATAGACCCTGTTCCCGGCCCGTGCGAACTTTATGGCGGTATCCCCCGGACCCGTCCCGACATCGAGTACGGTCATGGACCTGTTCAGGTTGACGAACCTGGATATGGCATTGGTCAGACGGCCGTCGTCGTGCTGCATGTACCAGTTGGACGATATGCTGTATCCGTTGGCCCTGCTGTCCCAGTAATCCTCTATCTTCGGAACGATGTCCCTGTCGGGCACATGGTATTCGGGCACGGTCCGCGACCTCCTTCGTCGCCTCTATCCTGAAATACATGCGACCGCGGTTGTAGAACCGCAGCTCCTCATCGAAGGATATCCTTTCTGTGATGTCGTCCACGCGGATTCCGCGGAAGCCCAGATCCGTCATGATCTGGATGTCATACTCCGGACGCGGTTCGTAGGTCATCGGCAGGTCCGACGCCCATCCTCTGGATTCCATGTAGTCGCCGTATAGCTTGGGGCGGGGAGCGTTGTACAGCGCCTCGTACCTCTCATCGGCCTCCAAATCAGCAGCCGACGGGTCGTACGTCCTCTCGCGACGCGGATGGGATCCGTCGAAGATCCTGACGACGCCCCCGGGTCTGAGGACCCTGTGCGTCTCGGCGTATGCTCTCCGGGGGTCCACCATGCACCAGAACGCCCCTTTGCTGATCACCAGATCGAAGGTATCGTTAGGCAGACCGTTGGATTCCGCACAAGTTTGAACGAGTTCGGCGGACAGTCCTCCCCTCTCGAGATTGATGGCCGTCTGTTCCAGCATGGGCCCGGACACGTCTATCGCCGTGACGTCGTGGCCCAATCTGCAGCAGAGGACGGTCAGGGATCCCGGTCCGCATCCGATGTCGAGGATGCGGAGCTTCTGATCGGGCATCCCTTCCAGGATGCAGTCCGTCCAGATGCTGCTACCCGGCTCCTCCAGATCCCTCCGGGTCCATTCCCTGCTGTATCTTTCGGCGGATTCGTCCCAGCTCCTGCGGATCCATTCATCTAGTTGCATGATACATCCAACCAGTCCCCGGGCGGTATTTATGACTGCCCCTTCGATTAAAAATCGGTTTAATCGTAAACGCCGATAATGGTCAGCTTTATATATCAACTGGACAGAATCGTAGGTTGGATGATATATCCAGTGATAAAATGGACCAGAAAACGATGATTGCGGTAGCCATCGTCGCTATCGTCTTGGTTGCTGGAGTGGCAGCAGCCGTGGTCATGAATGGCGACGGTAGCGATGACAGGAAGATCGCGGGGGACAGCGTCAACAGCGAGGGGCGCCTGACGATCTTCGGGAATGCGAACAACGACGATTACATCGACTCGAGGGATGTCGATTATGTCAAGGCCATCATAGCCGGGACCGAGGAGCCCGTCTATTTCGATTGCTACAAGAGCTACGGGGGCGAGAGCGTCAAGAGGACCTTCGCCGACGCGAACTGCGACGGGAAGATCGACGAATCCGATGTGAAATGGATCCAGAGGATGGTCGACCGCGAGCAGGACATGCTCGTGTACTATTACGATGTGGATTCGGTGATAGCTTCATGCACGTACCCCCTCACAACGCTCGCGGTGGGGTACAAGAGCAATTTCGAAGCCGTCCTCATCTGCGGCGCAGCGGACAGATGCCTTTACGCCTGCGACCAGGTCGCGAACAACGGGACGTACAGCCAGTGGTACTCCGCGTTCAGCAACGCCAAGAACATGGGGAACAGATTCAACCCCGATTACGAGGTGTTCTACAAAGAAGGGAACGAGGTCCCCGGATGCATGGTGACGGGCACCCGCGCATGGTACGATCCCTCCATGGAGGAGAAGGTCGCGCCCAGGGGCATCGACGTCGTACGCCTGCCGTTCTGGGAGGATAACATCGCCACCTCCGGGATAATCACCCTCGGATATCTGCTCGGGAACGAGACGGAAGCCTACGAGTACATGGAGCAGGCCGACAGCGTCGTCATGACCATCCAGGACCACATCGAGAACATCCCGTTGAAAGACAGGCCCTTCGTGGCGGTCTTCAACAACGCTCTGAAGATCCAGACGCTGCACAACGGCGTCCAGGAAGGCATCTGGCTCGCAGGCGGTAAGTGTCCCCTCGACATGGGATACACGGCAGGAGGCACGATCGACGAGGAAGGACTCTACGACATGAACCCCGATTACATCGTGTTCAGGCTCGATTTCGGACTTCTCGGAACCTTCGAGAGTCACGATGCCACGATGCAGAAGA
>CAVKKO010000205.1:0-3288 GCA_963656905.1 Bacteroidaceae bacterium
TCTTCTCCTTGACCGTGGATTCCGCGACCGTGGTCGTGTCCTCCGTCTGAGTGGTGGACTTCGTGGTCTCGACCTTCTCCGTCTGACCGTCCTTCTCGGTGACCGTGGTCTCGGCGACGATGGTGGCCCCGTCCTTCTGGGTGGTGGACGTGGTCGTCTCGACCTTCTCGACCACCTTGCCGTTCTCCTCCTTGGATACGGTCGTGGTCTCGGTGACCGTCTCGGATCCGTCCTCGCCCTTCTCGACGACCTTGGTGGTGTCCGTGGTCGTCTTGACCCCTTCCTCCTCCTTGACCTCGGTCTTCTTCGGCTCGATGGTCGCCGTCTTGGTCTGTCCGCACACGGAGCACCTGTACTCTGTGGTGCCGGATTCGGTCGTGGTGGGTTCCTTGACGACCGTTCCGGAATCCCAGGAGTGGTTCCCGGTGGCCGCGATGGACTCCGTCTTGGTCTCCCCGCACTTGGTGCACTTGACCGTCTTGGATCCGGCGGCTCCACAGGTCGCCTCCTGGGTGACCGTGCCTGAATCCCACGTGTGGGTGCAGGTCAGCTTGGGGATGGATTCCGTCTTCGTCTCGCTGCACTTGGTGCACTTGTATGTCTTGACCCCCTCGGAGGTCTCGGTGGCCTGGGTTGTGACCGTCCCCGAATCCCAGGAGTGGCCGGTGGCGGAGATGGTGGAGTACCCGCTGGTGAGACCGCAGCCGGAGCATTCCGTATAGGATGTGTATCCGCTGCTGGTGCACGTGGCATCCTTTCCATCGACACTGTGCCAATTATGTCCGGTTGCGGCGATTCTCGTCTGTCCTGAGAGGACAGCTCCGCATGTGGAGCAAGATGTTCCCGCAGTATGTCCTTCTTTGGTACATGTGGCAGCTACGGCACTCACATTCACAGACACATGGCTGAGAGATACCCCGTCCGGAATCTTTATCGTCAGAGCCTTGCCCTCGATTTTGACGCAATTCGCGCTCTTGAGGACAATGATCGTCTGGCCGGGTTCGGCCGCGTCCACTGCCGCCCCATAGGATTCGTATCCTGTACCACCAACAGTGGCTCCGAACGACATGTTATACAATCCGACACTCGGATCGGTGAAGGTCACTGCACCCGTTGCACCTGCCCCATTGCCAGATGCCATCTTGATCATACTGACGGACCCGCCAGAATAGACGAAATTCGCCGTATTCGCCTTATCCCACTCGATGAAGACGGCGTCCAGTCTCCCTCCGCTAATCGTGAGTCCTGCACCTGCCACAGTTTTGGAATATTCATTGGCATTGACGAAGGCATTGTCGACCGTCCCTTCGGTTATCGTCGCTATGACTTCGGATCCTATCCACAAATCGGCAGTGTACTGCAAGTACCCATCTTGACCGTACTTCGTACCCACGACATTCCCGGATATTTCTCCGCCGGACATCGTGAATGTGGACTTCCCTGTCATGAAGACGCCGCCGTGATATGGCTTGGCAGAGTTCGATTCGGCATTCCCTTCGGTGATTATTACTCCATTTTGGAGATTCAACTTCCCTCCGTCGCACTTGATGACCCAACACTTCTTGTTTGCGTCCACAGTGCAACTGTTTAGCGTCAGCTCCCCGGAACTGCCGATCGATATGAGCTCTTCTCCTGAGAACGAATCGGAAGCTGAGATGGATCCTCCAGAGATAACCACCTTGTTCGAGATAGTGATCGGCGATGAGACTTCAATGCCCTTGCCCAGAATGACTGTGGAACCCGCTTTGCTCCCATTGATGGCATCCTGCAACGAGGAGCTCGCAGTCATCTTCCCTTCATTGTTTGTGTAAACGACCGCAGAGTAGATGTTCTCCAATCCGGATGGGATTCCTTCGGCCGCGGTGTATTCAATATCATAGACGATCCATAGGCTACCATTCCTGAGAGTACATGAGCTATGGGATTCCGACGTGGTCGAGTCATTCTGAGAAACATAATGCCCGATGACCAACCCCCTGACGGTAGAATCCGAACCGCTGTTCATAGAGATGGAACAGGTTGTCTTGCATCCAGTCATTACCAGCCCGCACCCGTCTGTAGAATGGTTGCTGTCTACGACCTGCATTCCTCCAATCAACCCGCCGACAAAAGACGAGCCCGAAATCGATCCGCTAGCCACACATCCCTTGAGATCTATACTGTGGTAGACGGCACCTACGATTCCTCCAACGTGCGTTGAACTGGAAGTTACCCCTCCGCTATTCGTGGAATCGGAAACTCCTATTGTTGCTTTCAGAGGATAATTCCCTGTTGTTCCGCTGTATCTAATCCAACCCACTATCCCTCCGGTACCCATTCCAGTTCCAGTATTCTGAACACCCGCTTCGTTGGAACAGTTCTTGATCGTACCGTAATTCTGCTGCTCTCCAACGATTCCCCCGACGCTATCTCCTGAACTCGAGGCCACGCTTCCATGATTCTCGCATCCTGAGATCATCGCAGCAGACAAGCCGACAATCCCTCCGGTGACACCCTTGCCCGAAACAGACCCGAAGTTCTTGCAATCCTTGACGATCATTACCTTATCCGTAGCCGTATAGTATGCTGCTCCGACGATCCCACCGACATTGGCACCTGTGTTCGCAGTTATTGCTGCATAATTGGTACAATTCTCGATAGTTCCCTGGATCAGCATCCTTCCGACGACTCCACCATTCCCGCGTGCCGCGGTGACGTTCGAATTGTCGTCTGATGCCCCGACAGTGCATCCGCTAACAACGCCATCACTAACCAGTAACCCTGCGACCGCCCCGACAGCCTCGCCGTCCGTCACGGCGATTTTCACATTCATCAACTTCAAGTTCTTGATCGTCCCTCCGGAAACCACTCCGAAGAGACCTTCTGCGGTATCCTTCCCACCTTGAGTCTTATCGCTCGTCCCCAAGGTTACCTCAATCTTCAGCCCTTTTATCGTATGCCCGTTCCCATCAAATGTCCCTTGGAAAGAATTGCCATTAAATCCTGAATCTACACGGTACCCGTTTCCTATAGGGACCCAGCTGTCTGTCTCTGAGCTCAGATCCAGATCTACATCCAAACGTACCAGTTTTCCTTTGTAATTATCCGGATTCTCGGTCGCGTTGACTGCACTCCTGAAATCCTTCAATTGTTGTACAGTGGTTATTTTGAGATCGGGCTCTGAAGTCTCATCTCCTGTAGAAGTGTCTACGGATACTGCAAAACCCGCCACGAGCAGTATGAATACCGTCATGACCGCCATAGCTAATTTGTTCATTTTCCCCTCCCATCAGAGGAAGGAGGGGAAGC
>CAVKKO010000206.1:0-3272 GCA_963656905.1 Bacteroidaceae bacterium
TGGCCACGGTGGCCCCGTCGTCATCCTGGTAGATGATGTACTTCGCTATTCCGTGCGTCTCGTCCCCGACATTCTCGACTTCGATGGGATCCTCTACAATTATTGTCTTCGCTATGACAATATCAACATCATCGGCCGGCATTGGCGAGATCGTTATCATCAGGACTTTGCTATTGCTCCCTGATGAAATCAAATTGAACTTTGCAGAGTCAGGCATTCCTGATACACTCAAGCCCTCGGTGATCGACTCTACAGTATCGCCCTGTGCCACCTGGATTCCAGTCGGTACTAAAACGACCATTCCACTATATGCTGCACCACTGAAAGTATATGTCCCAGCTGTAAAACTCAGCTTGTTTCCTGAAATAAAGGATAAATGAGTCTGTTCACCATCTCCATTGGTCAAATCCGTCGATCCCGTGGGCAGGTCCGATGAATTACTGATAAGCCACACCACACAATTTGAGATGTCGCTGAAGTCATTATTGTTCGCCTTCACCCATACTCCGTTGACCAAACCATAAAGGGAATAGCCGGCAGTCTGATCTTGACCCTGGCTAGAAGCTCCCACCAAGATCCCATTCGAAATCGTCATATAGGTTTCCAACGAGGCAGCCGCGGCCACGGGGGTTTCCCCTGTCGCATTCAGAAGAATGCTCTCTGTATCCTGAATAACGAAATAACAAGTATTATCGGATGACAGCTTATAGCAGTAGATAATCCCCGTATCATCATAGTAAACCAGACAACCCGACCCTGTCGTCCTCAAACCTTGCGAGCACCACGTATGGGCGTCACTGTTTTTGTCCACTGTAAAGGCCTTACTATCAAGATCGTATTGAACTATACGGATCTGACCCGAAGAGTAAGAGGCATAGTACAGATATACCGAATGATCAGATATGCTTTCGTTCACAAGGATCGAACCATGCGATTTATCCAGTAAACCATGCTGCGATTCGGCTAGGGGGGCGGGAGTTTGTACATTTTCCGAGTACCCGAAACTTGTCAGATCATACACCTTGACCCACGTAGATATTTTAATGAACGCAAGATCTCCTGAAGGGATGAATGCGGATGGCAAATTACCTGTACCGAGATTGAAATACCCGACTTTCTTATTCTCAAGGTAATAGGCTGCAAGGATGACATCTTCTGAATCATTATCGATACTTGACAGTCCTCCGCCATATGTTGGCAGGAATATCCTTTCACCATCGGTTGTTAACCAACCATTATCAAGAAGGCGTCCTTGGACCTGAGTCAATTCGATATGCGATATGCCGTTCCCGGAAGTATAGTTGAGATAGATGTCGGACTGCGAAGATACAGATATCCAATATATGCAGTCATTCAAAATGACAGGTTGCGAACAGACACCATAGTTGGAATAAACAGAGTAGTCTGTGGTTCCTGATGCTGTAGTTTCCAGGGTGCTTTGAGTCCAGATCGGTTCGAAATAATCATCCTTTAAAGTCCAAGAAAATGCATCATATTTTGATATCGATCCTTGAGCCAGAACATACGAGTAGCCCGTGGCATCATCGAAAACTGACCATCCGACAAAATTGGTGGAGTCTGTTCCCCCACGAATCTTTCCCAACGGTTCCAAGTCCAGATTATATGCATTTCCATTCATGTAATCCAGAATTACACTGTTGCCCATATACCCCAGATTATGGTAATAGGCCGTTGCCAATTCCGAATCGGCCGTAGCCATAACCATTCCGGTGTGTGAGTCGATCTTGAATAAGCTATACCCCATACGAACATAGACATCATCGTTGATTATCAGTGGCTCGCTCGAACCGCCTTTCCAACTCGTCATATCACTGGTATCCATACCCAATCCAAAGGTCCAGGAAAGTGTCATGTCCTGGTTGCTTGTCGGAGTGTTCACACTGACAACGGGTGCTGGTGCATTCGATTCTGAGATGTACACCATGTCCACTGATATTTGGAGATCCGAGGAAATCGAGCTTATCGTGAGCTCTTTCCCTCTTTTATCAGCAAACGAGTAGTTCTCGTCATATTTTTGTTGATCCCCTACCTTAAGGGTAATAGTGTCACCCGAACAGATAATGGTCCAGGACGTTACTTCTGTTTTTTCCGGCGACACAAACTTCAGAGAAATGCTGGATCCCGCTACAATCTGACCCGATGTAGTCAGCCCATCCGATTTAATCTCAATGCTGCCCGAGGGGCATGAGGTCAGAACATTGAAAGCCGCCTGATCATTCCAAGTTGCATATATCTCTAGATCGGAATCGACAGGTGAGCTGAAGTCGTAGGCTGAATCTCCGCAGAACCATGCTACAAATCCTTTTCCTGTCTTTGAAGGATTGTTCGGACGGGTTACCGGCTGGCCTGCCTCGACAGTCATTGTTTGGCCTATCTGATTTCCATCCAAACCATCCAAGAATTTCACATTGTACACCGTTTTCATGATGGATGTGTGCCCATCGATAACCTGGAATGTTCCGGCTATGAATTCGGACTGGTTCGTTCCCGGGTTCGCGGATGCGGAGCTCTTGTACTCGTAGATGCGGATGCTCTCGGCCGACCCCGCCGCTTTGGCGTTCGCGGCCAGCTCGTCCTCGCTCAGCAGGGACGAGACGGGAGTGTAGCTGTATACCGTCATCTTCCCGGTTATGGTCGTGTCGGTCGAAGTCTTCTTCCAGATGCACCCCTCGGAGATCACCACGTCGGCGGACCACTGTGCGTGGAAGAACTGCCAGTCGATCACCGAATTTTCGGGGACGACGAAGGTCTCTGAGAACTTCGAGTATGTGATCATCGTGCCGCTCATGAAATGAACGCCCGAGCTCCCCTCCTCGAAGACCGCGGTCTTCATCTGTGTCCCGAAAGCCCCCGGGAACACGGTCTTCACGGTCTTGGGAACATACAGGGTCGTGGTCTTGGTGTAGACAGCTTCATCCATCGGCTGGTAGAACTGATTAGGGGTCAGCGTCTGCAGACCGATCCCGGTCACAGGGATGGAACCCGTTCCGCTGTAGACCGCCGTCGCCGTTCCGGTACCGGAGTCGTACTCGAGGTAGGATGCCACCGTGAAGGAATCGTTCTGCCCGAGGGCGGTGATGGTGCGCAGCGTGGCCACGGTGGCCCCGTCGTCATCCTGGTAGATGATGTACTTCGCTATTCCGTGCGTCTCGTCCCCGACACTCTCTACCGTGATCGGATCGAAAGGTTCGATCTGTTGATCTATGACGCGTTCCCCGTTCTTCACCTGGAATGTTCCGGCTATGAATTCG
>CAVKKO010000207.1:0-3268 GCA_963656905.1 Bacteroidaceae bacterium
GGACAGGAGCAAATGGATCCTGGCGATGGGGATCGTAGCGATGATGCTGGCGGTCAGCGCATCATTGTTTGTGTACGATACGCAGGCAGATGAAGTCATCAGCCTAGATTCTAATACTAATGGATATGACGAAGGTAAGGGGTCCTACAGTATCGGAACTCTGCAAGGCTTGAAGAATTTCGCCAGTCTCGTCAATGACGGGAAGACCTTCAAAGATAAGACTGTCTCTTTGACGGCTGATATCACAATAACTTATGACACCGATGCTGGTGAATGGACACCGATCGGAGATGGTTCCCGCAGCAGTAAAGCACATACGGGGGATGCTTTCGAGGGGACTTTTGATGGGAAGGGTCACTGGGTCTCGGGTGTGAAGATAACTTCTGTCAATGCAGGGGACAAGGCCGTAGGTTTGTTCGGGATTGTGAATGGCGGGATCATCAAGAATCTCACCCTTTTGGATGTCAATATCAACGCGGTGCAGAATGAGTTGACAGGTGCAGTGGCAGGGATGCTGTACAACGGTGGAAAGATTCAGAATTGTACCGTAGGGGCAGCCGGAACTTCAGATAATTCTTCAATTACGGCATATAAAGGCGTTGGCGGGATCGTCGGAAGGATAGTACAATACGGGGCCGTGGAAAATTGCAAAAATTACGCAAGCGTCGCCATCTCGAACTATACTGGAAGCGATGGTACTAAGCTTGGATACAATTGCGGTGGAATTGTCGGTGCAGCATACTATACGGATAACGATCACGTTATGTCGATTCGGAATTGCGCCAATTATGGGGCGATTTCGGTGCCTTCGAATATCAAAGGGATCGGAGGAATCGGAGGGATAGTTGGGCTGTCTGCTGCGAATGTAACCAATTGTGTAAATAACGGAACGGTAACAGGGTCCGGATCCAGTGTAGGGGGAATCGTAGGCGAACAGAAGGCATACGGCTCCGTGACGGGTTGCACCAACACCAAGACGATTACGAACAACGGGGAGGGTGGAACTTATGGTACAGGGGGAATCGTCGGTTGGGCGAGGTATTTTACCAACGGTGAGAGCAGCGCCTATCCGATGTGCGGAATGATACAGGTCGTCGGTTGCGTCAATTATGGAGATGTGTTGGCTAGTGGTGCGAACAACTCTGGCGGTATCATCGGTATGGTATACAACTGGGCATATGTGAGTGGCAACGTTAACATGGCTGACAAGATACAAGCAGTCACTTTTGCTTCGGGGATAATAACATATCAGTATGTCGGCGATAATGCGTATGATTTCAAGGAGGAGATAAAGAAAGAACTGACTTTTTCGTGGAATGTATCCACAACGGCGAACCTTCAGGCGAATTGTACAGATTCGTTGATATACACTAATGGGAACCCAGTGAGTCAGTTCGGGAATACGAGAGTTCTTCCGGCTGGATTTTCACCTCAGACTGGGGATGTGGCATCATCGAGCGATCAGTCGTTTGCGATGATTATTCCGAAAGTATCGATCACAACTAATGGAACCCCTTCGGTTGCTGGCAAAACCGTAAGACTGACCGCCACAGTATCGAATATGTTGGATGGTTCTAGGTACGGATATCTTTGGTCCGACGGATCGACCGGTGCTTATGTGGACGTCTCCTCACAAGGGAAATGGAAGGTCGAAGTGACGGTTTCTGACGGCGTGAGGACTTTTTCAGGATCTTCTGAGATGGAAATGATCTTCACCGATAATGTTACGAAGGAGACCGACGAATCTGGAACCACGGTCACGGTCATAGAGAAGACAGATGGTTCCAAGGTGACGGTAACTGAGACTGCCAACAAGACTTCGATTACGACCGTGACGGAGAAGACAGATGGTTCCAAGGTGACGGTCATCGAAGATTCAGCGAAAAATTCGGTGACCACGGTGACCGAGGAACAGGACGGATCGAAGGTTACAGAGATTGTGAATTCGAGTAACAATTCTGTGACTACGAAGATCGAAAATCCCGATAAGACTGAGGTTACAACGAAGGTCGAGGATTCTAAGGGCACTTCGTTGACGATCGAGATTAAGACCGTATCGGATACAACCATCCCTACGACCATCTCTACGACGACGGTAGTTGTGAAGGACAAGTCGGGCCAGGTGACTTCGGCGGAAGCCAAGGCTGAAATAGAGGTTCAAGTTGAGGAGACTACCGAAGCCTCATCCGTTGCAATAGTCAGTACGGATGTTGTTCAGGCTGCACTTGACACAATTGTTGTTGAAGAGTCCGAAGTGGAGTCGAAGGTGACCAAGACCTTTTCCGTTATCGCGGCAACTACGCAGATCTCTCTGGATGTCGAAGCAACCAGAGTCGTCTCGGACAGCAGTGCCAGCCTTGAATTCAAGGGGACCGAAGGCACCTTGACGGCCGACGCCGACGTGGTGAAGAACATCGCCAAACAGGACGAATCCCTGACATTGTCCTTCACGAAGGCGACGGAGGATGATCTCCAGGAGCCTCAGAAGGAGATCGTCAAGGACTCCACCGCATACCAGCTCAAGCTTACCAAGTCCGACGGGACCGAGGTCCATGAGCTGAAGGGTACTGTGAACGTCAGTGTTCAGTACGAACTTCCCAGCAATGTTGCTGCCAGCGAGGTCGTCGTCATCTACGTGGATGATTACGGCAACATGATGGCCATGGACACCAAGTACGAGTCGGGGACCCTGTCGTTCACCACCGACCACTTCTCCTGCTACATGATCGGTACGAAGAGCATGCTGGAGCCGACGGAGCCCGATGTAAAGCCCCCGATCTTCATCGTCATCCCGGACAGTGGCGACGATTCCGTCCCCATCGTGATCGTCGATCAGAATACCACGTCCGAGTCGGACGATGGTTCGGTGAAGACCGCCGCCTGTGCCGTAGCGGCCGTGGTAGTCGTCATAATGCTCCTGTTCCTCGTCAGGGACACCAGGACCAAGTGAGCTTCAAACCCTCGCAGGGCGCGGTCGGAAACCCACCCTGCAGTCATATTATTCTTACTGACATTCTTCAAGGGCCACCGCAGGACTATGTGGGGTACTGGCCATCGGTCCATCACGTCAAGATGCGATTGTTCGGTGCGGTTCCCATCGCATCTTACCCCGGGTTCGTTCATATTTTGGTATCATCGGTTCGGCTGTGATACCAAACTGATACCAAACTGATACCAAACTGATACCAAACTGATACCAAACTGATACCAAACTGATACCAAACTGATACCAAACTGATACCAAACTGATACCAAACTGATACCAAAC
>CAVKKO010000208.1:0-3264 GCA_963656905.1 Bacteroidaceae bacterium
ATTCTGGATTGATCCTCGATAGGTCGTCTATCATTCCTAGATCCAATTCCCTCACAACGGCCGGTAGCAGGATTTCCGACTGGTGCGGATCTCTGACATCCAATTTTATCACGCCGATTCCGAATGATGAGTTGAGTTTGGATAGTTGCATCATGGCGTCTTCTGTGATTCTGGGAGCTACCAGATAACCCTCATTCGCCCATGATGAATTGGATACCGCTTGAAAGTAGAACTCTCTGACATTGGCACCTGTTATCTCCGTTTTCATCTCGAATGAGAAGATTGTGAAGGTGTCTATTCCAGCATAGCCGGCCAGGGCCATAGTGTCTTCGCGGAGGTCGTCGAACGGCAGGCGCACGGACACGAGGTCCGGATGCATCCACCTCTCGGCGTTCTTCGTTGTTTTGGTGGAACTTTCATGATGAATTGTCTTGGTATGAGCTCTGAAATGGGCATTTGCTGCTACATATGCTACTAGGAATGGATGCAATTCACGTTCCTTCATCGTAGGTTTGGTTGGTTTTTCCGGTAGTTTCTTCAAAGGATCATTTTGGCATTCCATCCCACGGATTGCGAACTTTGGGGGAGAGGAGGAGGTTTGAATGAAGATGCTCGTGTCGCCCTTCATATTCATATAAATCTGAGCGCCGATGGTATGCCACGGGGTTTTGCCGTGAAGTTTAGAATCTTTATCATACCCTTTCTCGACAGCATACTCCCAGATATCCTCGGAACACATGGGGCATCCATTCTCCTCGAGGACTTTCTTGGCGAGTTCGAGTGCTGTCAGGGTCATGAGAGATGTCAGAGGTTCGCGGGATAAATGACCTCGCATAGGATGCCAGCAGATGTCTCACAATGTGTTGATACAGCGGGGGCGTGTCTTCTTCCGAAAACAATCACGGTAGCCACCATTCACTCACTCTCCTTCTGCCGATACAGGATGCTGACCGTCGTACTGCTCAATCCGAGTCCCTTCAAGGCTTGGGCAATGATGTTGAACTTGTCGTGATTGGACATCGACATGGACATGTTGATGAACAATCCGGATCCGAGTTTCACACAACCATCCTTTTCAGTCGTTCCAAAGCGGTTCCTGAGTCCGTTGTTCTCCGAGAATGCCCACTGTGTGAACTCATCGGGATGATCCTGGCAGAGCCTCTTCAGGATGCGGATGCAGCAGTCCTTCATCGAACGGACCTCCACAGGTTGCTCTCCCTCGAATTCGAAGGATTGGATGTCCATACCTGTGATGCTGTGGGAGTCATCGTCGAAGGATACGCGCTGCATCACGTCCGAAGGTGGCATATATCCGTTGGTCGGAGGGATTGGGCGGTTATGCAGGATTGATTTTATCAGTTCTTTCGCACGTTTAAGAATCTGTTCCTCATCCCAGACATCGCAGGTCTTCATATACTCATTTACTGGAAGTGGGCTGCATTTGTATCCGAACTTTTCGACATTGCACCGATACGTGAACGATCTGTTGCCGAAATTGGAGTTGTACGCTGTCAGGGTCAGGTTTCCGATGGTATCCACATATTTCTCGTGGATCTCATCGAGGTCTGGTATGTCGTTGTACCAATCTCTGCAGGGGTTCTGCGGGAGGATGTGGTCTATCGTCAGCCCATTCTCCTTGTCGATGTCCCTCAGAACATCCGAGCTGTCTTTGTTGACGCGATTGGCTATCGCCAACAGGGCGGCGCACAGCCTTCTGGATTTGTATAAGGGGCGTGTCAAGAGGGCTTCGCGCACCTGGTCGTCATCGGGATCCTCGACGCCTCCGCGCTTGCTCGCCAGGACATATGCGAGTTTGTCGGGGAACGGCGCATCCCCAGGCAGTTCCGATACGACCCTGAACAGAGGCATCAGGAATCCGTTGAGCACGTTGCTGCTGTATCTGGTGGCGAGTCTCCTTTCCAGGAAGGTCTCCAGGTACAGCATGGTCTTCGTGACTTCCTCGCGAGACAGCTCTCCCTTCGTTGAGGCGTACAGCACGTTCATGATGAACGCGTACGACACCTTCTGATCCAGGTAGTTGATGTATGTCATGGCGCGACTGGCTTCCGGATCCGCGTACCTGCTCAGGTCCCCGACGCTCATGTCATGATAGATCTCGGCGAACTGCCGTATCCTGCCCAGCGACTCCCTCTCGATCCTGCCGGGAATCTTCAGCTCCGCATGGTGCTTCTTGAAGAGGTTGTACACCCCGTGGTCCGATGCGATGACCTTGGTCATCGTGATGGCCCTCATGTAGTCGAAGAAGAATTGTTCGATGTCTTTTCCGACGTACTTCTCGATCTTTTCCCAGTACTCGTCGTAGATGATCTGCTGTTCCTCGGAGCTGTGGTTCATCATTATGAAGTTCCGGATCCTGTCGGAATCCGACAGCTTCACGCCTGTGGTGTTGATGCTCTCGAAGACCCCCTGCGGGTCGTCCCTCTCCTTCAGTTCGATGAAGACCACCCACAGCTTCTCGATCGCCTCCAGCAGATCTTCGGCTGAAATATCCAGAGCGACTATTTGATCGAGAAGATATCCGTAGTTCTGCCACATCGCGGTGCTTCCGAACTCCTTCATGCACCAATCATCGTCCCACATGCCCTCGTAGAGCTTCTGGAACGCTTTCCCGTCGTTCCCGTACGGGTGCAATACGTTCTTCTTCTGACCCGTGAAGAGCATGATCTTGAGCAGGGTCATGTCGTCCGATGACCGCATCTTGCCCGATTTGATGGAATCGCGGAGGGCCAGCAAAAGCAATTGGACCGTGGTGAGGCGTTGCTGACCGTCGATGATGATGCGACTCATCCCCTCGTTGGTGTATATTATCGCGCCGGTGAAGTGTCCGGCGTCTTCTGGACCATCAGCGACGATTTCCAAAACATCGTCCAGGAGCTTCTTGCAGTTGCCCTTCCCCCAGTCGTAGTTGCGTTGATAGATCGGGATAACGACGGGCCCTTTCTGGAAGAAGTTCACCAAATAATTACGGTCCATGGTTCTACGGATGA
Organism: Bacteroidaceae bacterium; assembly: GCA_963656905.1. Taxonomy (GTDB): domain Archaea; phylum Thermoplasmatota; class Thermoplasmata; order Methanomassiliicoccales; family Methanomethylophilaceae; genus Methanoprimaticola. The sequence continues at coordinate 3,009 of CAVKKO010000208.1, forward strand.
TGAACTATGTAGATGAACCCGTCGCAGTCCGGCACCATCGATCATGGCCACGATGCCGTCCAGTGATTCTGAGATGCCTTTTCCGCGTTCTGTCAGTGACACCATATCATTCTCTGACCGGATCGACCCGTGCAGTGCGATCACATCGAGATTCTGCCCCATCCCGATCCCTCCATATCCATAAGATTCCAGAGCATCCCTGATCTCCTCCACGGACATCGGCCCGTCCCTCAGCAGCAACAGCAGTGCGATCTCG
>CAVKKO010000209.1:0-3263 GCA_963656905.1 Bacteroidaceae bacterium
CTTCGCAGTCATCGTCCGCCAGAGGCGCCCCATGAGGAGGCCCGACGGAACGATGGTCTACTTCGAGGACAACGCCGCGGTCATCACGACCGAGACCGGCGAGACCAAAGGAACGGACATCAAAGGACCCGTCGCCAGGGAGGCAGCCGAGAGGTGGCCCCGTGTATCCGCGACCGCGTCCACGATCGTGTGAGGTGTAGTAAATGGCAGCAAGCAGCAAAGCAAGGGTTCAGAGGAAGAACCAGGCCAACGCGTCCTCCCACGTGAAGAGGAAGATGCTGTCCGCCCACCTGAGCAGCGAGCTCCGCGAGAAGTACGGAGTCCGCACCGCAAGGGTCTGCAAGGGGGACACAGTCATCGTCGTCCGCGGAAACGAGGACATCAGGAACATCGAGGGCAAGGTCGTGGATGTCTACACCAAGACCGGCCGCGTTTCCATCGAAGGGATCACCATCAAGCAGGCTGACGGGACCGCCAAAGAGCGCCCCATCCACGCTTCCAACCTCGTGATCACCAAGCTGAACACCGAGGACAGCTGGAGAATGGACTCCCTTTCCAAGAAGGAGGCTAAACAATGAGCGACCACATGAAGAGACTGGCTGCACCCAGGACGTGGCCCCTGAAGAGGAAGGTCAACATCTGGGTCGCCAAGCAGACCGCCGGTGCCCACAGCATCGAGGAGTCCATGCCCGCCGTGACCGTCCTCAGGGACCTGGTCGGCGCATGCGACACCGCAAGAGAGGCCAAGAGGATCATCGGGAACCGCGAGATGTTCGTCGACGGCAAAGCCGTCAAGAACCCCAAGGCGCCCGTCGGATTCATGGATGTCATCACCATCCCCAAGATGAACCTGGCATTCAGGATGCTCCTGACCGACAAGGGCAAGCTCACCCTCGTCCCCATCGACGCGGGCGAGGCCGACTGGGAGATCTGCAAGATCCAGGACAAGACCGTCGTCAAGGGCGGAAAGGTCCAGCTGAACCTCAGCGGCGGCAGGAACATCGTCCTGGACAAGAACGACTACAAATGCGGCGACTCCCTGAAGGTCGCCTTCGACGGACAGAAGGTCCTCGAGCACTTCCCCATGACGGAGGGTGCCGCGGTCCTCATCAGCGAGGGTTCCCAGGCCGGGGCCGTCAAGACCGTCAAGTCGCTCGAGGTCATCCGCGGGCCCGCACCCAACATCGTCCTGTTCACCGATGGAAGCCAGACCGTCGTGTCCAACTGCTTCGTCATCGGCGCCCAGGCTCCCGCCATCAAGCTCCCGGAGGCTTCCGAATGAACGCCATGAGGGAAGTCCACGTGGACAAGGTCGTCGTCAACATCGGTGTCGGCGAGGCCGGAGAGAGGCTCGTGAAGGCCGAGAAGGTCCTCGAGATGGTCACCGGGCAGAAGTCCGTCGAGACGATCTCCAAGACCGTCAACAGGGACCTCGGGATCCGTAAGGGAATGCCCCTCGGATGCAAGGTCACCCTCCGCGGAGAGACTGCGGAGAGCTTCCTGAAGCAGGCCCTGACCATCAGGGAGATGCGCGTCCCCGAGTACTCCTTCGACAAGGAGGGGAACATGTCCTTCGGTATCTCCGATTACACCGACTTCGAGGGTATGAAATACGACCCCGAGATTGGTATCTTCGGAATGGACATCAGCGTCGTCCTGAGGAGGCCCGGAAACAGGATTACTCAGAGGGCCCTGCTCAAGAGGAGGGTCCCCAAGAAGCACCGCGTCGACCGCGACGAGGCGATCCAGTACATGAAAGACAAATTTGAGGTTGAGGTGGTCCAATGAAGCCCAAGAAGCAGTTCGGAAGGTCCGTCGGCTGCACACGCTGCGGACGCAGGAGAGGAATCATAAGGAGGTACGGGATGCACCTGTGCCGCCAGTGCTTCAGGGATATGGCCCCGGAACTCGGATTCAAGAAGTATTCGTGAGGTGTCATAAATGCAGAGCGATCCACTCAACGACGCCATGTGCGTCATCAAGAACGCCGCACTCAACGGAAAGAGCGAGTGCATGATCCAGCCCTCGTCCAAGCTCATCGGACGCGTGCTCAAGGTCATGCAGGACCGCGGCTACGTCAGCCAGTTCGAGTACGTCGAGGACGGTAAAGCCGGCAAGTTCCGCGTAATGCTGGACGGAACCATAAACAATTGCGGAGTGATCAAGCCCCGCACCTCTGTGAAAGTCGCAGAGGTCGAGAAGTACGAGGCGAGGTTCCTCCCCGCCCAGGACTTCGGGCTCCTGATCATGTCCACCACAGCGGGAGTCGTCACCCAGGACCGCGCCAAAGAGCTCGGGATCGGGGGAAAACTCCTGGCATATGTCTATTGAGGAATAAAGATGACAATAGCAGGGAAAATCGAAAGCACCATCGCTATCCCCGCGGGTGTCACCGTGACCTTCGACGGGAACGTCATGAAGGTCAACGGCCCCAGGGGAGAACTTAGCAGAAACTTCGCGCACCCTAACATCGCAATTGCCGTCGGAGAAGAAGGCGTCAGCGTCAGCTGCGAATATCCGAGGATCAAAGACAAGGCGATGGTCGGAACCTACGTGGCCCACATCAGGAACATGATCAAGGGAGTCACCGTCGGTTTCACCTACCACCTCAAGATCGTATTCTCGCACTTCCCGATGAAAGTCGCCGTCAAGGGTGACCGCGTGGAGATCAACAACTACATGGGAGGCCACGCCCCCCGCTACGCGAACATCCTGAAGGGCTGCACCGTGAAGATCAGCGGACAGGACGTTACAGTTGAAGGAAACGACATCGAGGCCTGCGGCCAGACCGCAGCCAACCTCGAGAGGGCGACATCCAGGCTCGGATTCGACAAGAGGACGTTCCAGGATGGAATCTACATCGTCCAGAAATCCCACAAGGTGAAAGAATGACCGTTAAAGCGCTCACAGACCTCCAGGGTCTGAAGGACAACAATGTCGAGGAGCTCAAGACCATCGGCATCAACAATGTCGCCGAGCTCGCCGAGGCGATCAACGATGACGAGAAGGTCAAAGAGGTCATCAAGACCCTTTCCGGAGTCGGCCCCAAGACCGTGAACTCCTGGAAGGCCGAGCTCGCAGAGGCCGATGTGGCCGCCGAGGAAGCCCCCGCGACCGAGATCGTCGCAGAGGCCGAGTCCGGCGAGTACGTCGTCAAGGCCAAGCCCGAGCTGGACGATGAGACCGTCGACGCTCTCGCCAAGAGGGCCATGATCTCCGGAAGGAGGCCCGCCTTCAAGAGGCAGGAGTGGTTCAGATACTCC
>CAVKKO010000210.1:0-3255 GCA_963656905.1 Bacteroidaceae bacterium
GTTCCAAGAAGAGGGCGCCCCCGTAAGGGGGTGTCCTTATTCGACCCCCGCTCCCGAAACCACGAGCGCCGATACAAGGGCCAGCGCCATGAGGGCAAGGGCGAGACGACCATGTTTGTTCGTCTCAAAGTGCTTCATCTTGTTCATCATCCTTTGATGCGATCGTTCGAACGCGCCTCGATGGCCTCGATCCGCCGGAAATCAGCCGACGGACAAGGGCCTGTCATTGGTCATACGTTCTAGATGGTCATCCTTTAGACATAGGACATTCTTATACACTTTGCAGGCAGGTCAGGCGTGCCCGCCCGGACCGCATCGCCCCGATGCCTCGGATATCCTCACGGTGCAGCTCCTGCGCTCTGGCGACGATATCTTCACGTTGCCCGCATCGTCTGCCTCTACGGACACGTCCATCGTCTCGACGCCGCCCTTCCTGTTGATACGCGTGACGGTGACCTTCGGATCCTTCTTACCATGCATGCTCTCCGTCACGTACAAAAAGAAGCCCCCATCGGCCTGGAACCAATCCTTTTCGTTGAAATCCGCAGTCCAGGCACTGTCGGCCTCCACCAGGTAGCGCTTCCGGGAATCGAGGAACTGCATCATATACACCGGAAGGTAAAGGATGCCGCCACGGAGCTCCAGATTGTTGGGAGACACGACAACGGGGGTCTCCAGCTTCAGGCCCTTCTTCGACATGAATACATCCAGAGACCTATGGTCCGATACGCGCGATGACTTGACCTCTATGAGGCGGACCCTGTCCCCTGCAGATGTGATGAAATCCACCTCGTAACGATGCTTACCATCGCTCTTCATGAACGTGTGGTAGTAGAGCTTGAGGCCCATTGCGGTCAATGCCTGCGCGACGGCGTTCTCATAGACGTATCTGAGATCTGCAGACAGCCTGCCGCTCACCAGCTTGCCGTAGATCTCGTTCTCCGAGAACTCCTTGTCATAGAAGCACAGCGTGACGAACAGTCCGGTGTCCTCCATGAAGACCTTGTAGCGATCGAGGTCCACGGTGAGCTCGAGGCCGGCCTTCGGATCGTTCACGTGGCGACAGAGCCGGATGATCTGGGAGTCTTCGAGGTCGTGGATCAGGTCGCCGTCCCTGTCCTGCCTCCCGTTGCGGATGGCGCTTGATACTCTGTACCTGTACGAACCGCCCGAAAGCTGAGACGGGATTGCCATGAGCATCTGCTCCATCTTCCCCTTGGGATCGATCTTCCGGAGGTCGTCGAGCCAGACCTCCAGTATCTTCCTCTTCACCCCGTCTACCTCCCTGTAGCTCCCGCCCTCCACGATCTTCGAGACCGCCTGCGGCATGCCTCCGACGGCGATGTACTCCCTGTAGAGCTTCATCATCTGACCGTGGGCCGCATCGCCGACCTTCTCCCTCCGTTCGTAGCATTCACGGAGCAGCCCGAACGTGGCGTTCCCCTTGGCCCAGAGGTACTCCTCGAAGTCCAGCGGATGGAGCCTCATGCGCTCCTCTTCCGAAGGCAGGACGATGTCCTTCACATTCTTCAGAATAGATACGAAGGAGCCTGCCTCGATGTAGTCGTACCTGCCGTCTTTGACCAGATGCTTGATGGACTGCCTGGCCCGGGGGAACATCTGGACCTCGTCGAAGACTATGACCGATTCCCTGCGGATCAGGTCGGTCTTGTAGAGGACCTGCAGATCGCGGAAGAACGTGTCAAGGTCGTCGATGCAATCGAACACTTTCCTGACATCCTCGGATGGTTCCGAGAAATCGATGATGATGCAGGATGCATACTCCTTCTCGGCGAATCCTCTGACCAGAGTGGACTTGCCGACCCTCCTGGCGCCCTCGACGAGCATCGCGGTGGAGCCTTTGGACCTGGCCTTCCATTGCTTCAGGTCCTCGTACGCCTTGCGCCTGAACACGGTATCCGACATGCCGCAGTATATGGACAGCATGTGTAAGAAACTATTCCCTGAATTCATGATGTGAAATCTGACGGTTTTCCCTGAATTGAGAATCGGTGTAATGACGGTTTTCCCGCTATTATGACGCACCGAACCTTCTCGTCGATTGGGACAATCCGCCGCAGCGGGTTAATACCGGCATACGGTTCTTATACTATGAACTTCAAGGAGTGGCTGTGGAGACGGAAATGGCCGACTATGTCCGATGGCCGGATATCGAAGTTGAAGGCACGTGGAATCCACCACAAGCGTGGAGGCCGGAGAGATGTGTGGTGTGTTTATCGCTGATTTTGAAATCGCCGCACAGGTCGCTATAATGATATCCCGTGAAAAAGGGATATCCATGGACGATGCGCTGGTGCTGTTCATGCATTCCGACACGTTCTTGAGGCTCGTTTCCTAGACTGGGATGCCATGCTGCGGTCCGTCCGACATCCTGTCGATGTACCACGAGGAGGTGGACGGAGACGACGGACATAAACCAGAACTTACCGAGTATGAGCACATGCTCATGAAGACCGGCATAACGATGACGTTCGCGGAGAAGTACGATATGACATACGCTGAGGCAGCATCCCTCTTCAAGGCGAACGGGATCTACGAGTATCTGGACGAAATCGCTGAGATGTATATCAACCAGACGTACCCGTACATGGCGTACCGCATGGCGATGAGGCTTGGAATCCCCGTCCGTGCAGGACCCGGGCGCAGATGATTCCCCGACGAATGCCTGGATCGCGTATGATCGTCGTCTGAACCAGGACTCTGAAGCTCACCGCCCCGATATGCTCGCTGTTGAGCCATCGGACTCTGCCCCTGTGGCCGCAGCAAGCTAATACCGGTATAAGATTACAATACCATGGAGCTCAAGGAACGGCTGCAGAGATGGCTGTGGATGAGGAAATGGCCCACGATGTCGGAAGATTGGATATCGAAGATCATCGCGGAAGTCGCTCCGAAGTACGGGATCAGGTGTGTCGCGTTCAGGTCCGACACCCCCGACGGCATAGTCCGGCCGAAGGACACCCTGGACATCTATGTGGCGAACAACGGGGGGCTGAGCTATTGCGGCCTTGCCAGATTCTCCGGGGAGGTGATGACCGCCATGAACAGGGATGCCGTTTTCTACCCAATGGGACGCAAGACCACGAAGAGCGAGCTCGAAGGGCTCGGCGCGATCATCGCATACGAGGAATCGCCGGTGTCCGAGGGGCCCCGAGCAGTCAGTATCCGAGAAACCGATAGTGCGGCCGCAGCGGTTTTATCCTATGGCCTTCTGGCCTTCTCCATGATGGATGT
>CAVKKO010000211.1:0-3212 GCA_963656905.1 Bacteroidaceae bacterium
CACTCCGATGGTGATCGGAGGGGTGGCGGATGTGATGAAGGACCTGAAGAACAGCCCTACCAGGATGAGGATCAGCAGCACGGTGAAGGGGTCGATCCTCTTGATGTCCTCAGCGGAGCCGGTCTCGGCATCGTAGCCGATGGCGGGGGTCCCGGTGACGTATTGGGAGAACCCTGTGGACCCGCCTGCGAGCTCGTCCTCGACGAAACCAGAAAGGCAGTCTTTCAGGAACGCCCTCAGGTCGGGGGTGTCGTCGGTGGCGTTGATGTCGGAGTCGACGTAGACGATCCCTGCCATGACGATCCCGGGTATGTTGTCGTCTCCTTTGCCCTGGGCTCCCAGGGACACGATCGCCTTGAGCTTCTGGTTCCCTTCGGAATCGGTGTATTTGGAGAACACCTCATCATCGCTCAGGTAGTTTGCGTAGGCTTCGGCGTTTTTCAGTCCCGTCTCGTCCTTGTAATGCAGGACCAGGATGGGCATGACCGAGGCATCGCTCTGTGACGATGGGAAATACTCGCTGATCATCTCGAGCCCCTTCACGGACTCGGAGCCTTCTTCGGCCATCTCGGTTGTGTCGTATTTCATGACATCGGAGGACTTGAGGGCCAAGGGCACCGATATCACCATGATGACGACCCATATGGCCAGAATGGCCTTCGAGTGGCGGATGATGCCATCCGCCAGCTTGTCGTAAATCATGGATGATGTCACGGCAGGTTGTATAATAAGGCTTGCTTAACCTTTTGAGTTTTTTTCCGAAAGGTTCGACGAAAGACGAAGGGGTTTGCAATGCTAAAGGCATATGCCGATGTTCAAAAGTGTCAATAACTAGAATAATATAGCATATTATAATGTCTAAAACTATATAATTATCAAGTTCTCTGGAAATCATGCGTCGCAAGGTATCAGACTCCATCGACGAATGGTATCGTTCCGACCGGAGGTCCGCGCTCATGCTCCGCGGGGCCAGGCATGTCGGGAAGACCTATGCGGTCAATGATTTCTTCTCCGCCAACGGAATCCATGCTCTGACGATCGACCTGTCCGAGGATGAAGCCTCGAGAAAGGCGTTCGAGGGGGATCTGACCGTCGAAGCCCTGGTCCTGAAGCTCTCGTCCGTCCATCTAGACTTCGAGTTCATCCCCGGGCAGACGCTGTTGTTCCTGGACGAGATCCAAGATTGCCCCGATGCCCGCACGGCGCTGAAGTCCTTTGCAGAGGACGGAAGGTACCGCGTCATTGCTGCGAGCTCCTTCCCGGCGCTGAACATGGGCAAGGTCCGGCTGCCTCCGACAGGGTATGTCGAGACGGTCGACGTGATGCCCATGGACTACGAGGAGTTCCTCTGGGCGATCGGCGTGCCCGAAGACCCGATACGGGCTGTGAGATGCTCTCTCGCCGAGTGCGAGCCCATCGACAGCTCCATGTTCGGAACGTTCAGCGAATACCACAGATGCTACGTCGCCGTCGGAGGGATGCCGGAAGCGGTTCGGGCTTTCGTGTCCTGCAGACAGTTCGGACCTGTACGCAAGGTGCAGCACACGATTGTCGAATCGTTCAGAGAAGACATCCGGAAGCTCACGGACGATGGCCGCTCCAGGCATCTGGTCGAGGCCTGCTTCGACGCGATCCCGAAGATGCTGGCCTCCGAGAACAAGAGGTTCAGGTTCAACGATGTCGAGGGCAGCGATGCAGGAAGACGCTACTACAACGGGCACGCCCGCTACGCGCCCGCTCTCGACTGGATCTCCACGGCGGGCATGTCACTGACATGCAGGAGGGTGTCGGAGATCGTGATGCCGTTGATTGCCCAGGTCCGCGGGAACCTGTTCAAGCTGTACATGCCGGACACGGGGCTCCTGATAAGCCTCTGCGAGCCGGATCTGGTAGCAGAGGTGGTGGGTGGAGATATGGGCGCCGGCTCCGGGGCGATAGCCGAGAACGCCGTGGCGCAGGCTCTGGCCGCTCAGGGGCGGAAGCTGTATTTCTACCAAGACCCGAAGGGGCGTGCCCAGGCCGATCTCGTGACGACCGTCGGCGGGGATGTCTGCGCTATAGCCATCCGGACAGGAAGGAACAGGACATCTCCTTCGATTGAGAGGCTGAAGGCCTCCGGGACGAATGGGATTGTGTTGGAGACGAGGAATTGCTTCGTCGATGAGAAGGGCATCAGGCACTACCCTCTCTTTGCGGCATCCTTCATGGACTCCATAGACCATTTCGAACTGCCCGTGCCGGATTTCAGCAGCGTGGAACGCCTGAAGGCGGAGTACGGAGGCAACTGAAATCCCCTTGTTACCCTCACGCGCGCACCCGCGAAAAGGAGTATTTATAGTACACCTGACTACACACTCCCGTTAGCCATGGCTCAGTACGATTCATCAACCATTGAGAAACGCTGGGAGGAGATGTGGAAGAACGAGGCGGTCTACCGCTTCGACCCCGCTTCCGACAAGCCCGTCTTCAGCATCGACAACCCCCCGAGGTACACTTCCGGCCCCCTTCACCTGGGCCACGCCACGGGATACTCCCTAATCGACTTCGCCGCACGTTACAAGAGGATGCGCGGGTACAACGTGTTCTTCCCCCTCTGTTTCGACGTCAACGGGACTCCGATCGAGGTCAAGGTGGAGAAGAAGCACGGCATCACCAAGCTGGACACCCCCAGGCAGGAGTACAGGAGGCTCTGCGAGGAGTACGCCAACGGCTTCATCGAGGAGATGACGCATCACTTCGAGATCCTGGGCGAGAGCATGGACCCCAGCATCTACTACCAGACCGACGCCCCTTACTACAGGAGGATCACCCAGCTGTCCTTCGTGGACCTGTTCAACCGCGGCCTGGTCTACAAGGCCAACTTCCCGGTGAACTGGTGCCCCAGCTGCATGACCGCCCTGGCGGATGCCGAGGTGGAGTACAGGGACAACGTCAACAAGCTCAATTTCATCAAGTTCGCGCTGGCGGACGGCTCCGGCGACGTCATGATCGCCACCACCAGGCCCGAGCTGCTGTGCACATGCAAAGCGGTCGCCGTCCACCCGGACGACAAGGAGAAGCAGCACCTGGTCGGGAAGGAGCTCATAGCGCCCCTCTTCGGGAAGAGGGTCAAGGTCATCGCCGACCCCAAGGTCCAGATGGACTACGGGACCGGAACGGTCATGATCTGCACCATCGGGGACAAGGACGACCTCGAGTGGGTCATGAAGTAC
>CAVKKO010000212.1:0-3200 GCA_963656905.1 Bacteroidaceae bacterium
GTGCCGATGATGATGCCCTCCAGGTCATAGAGAGTGGCAATTCTCCCGTTCTGACGAGGATGGACATCCCGTACGAAGATGCCCTGGAGCTCAAGGCCAATTTCAAAAACCGCAGCATCAGCTACGATTCAATCTTCCCCGGCTGGTCGGGGGTGGCTGAATCCATCGAGATCCAGTCCGACCTCAAGGGAGGCAGTGACAGTTTCAACGACTTCATGAGAAGCCACGGCAGCGCTCTGGAGCCTTATTCGCCGCCTGTGTCTCACGGTAGCCACCACCCTCCGACGCCCTGACCTTCTTCCATGCGAAAGGGTATATGGCACTACGCGATGGGTGGTCCCGATGTTCACCTCTAAGACCCTTTTGAGCGGAAGCCTCCCGGACGTGAAGGTCGGGATCGGCCGCGGCTCGGACGCAGGCAACGTGGAGCGCAGCGTCCTGGCCATGGAGGGTCATGATGTCGAGATCTACGACGATCCCAACGAGCTCGTCGACGATCTAGTCAAAGGGAAGATAGACGCGGCCGTCCGCGGGGACATGTCATCATCCATGCTCCTGCCCATACTCAAGCACGGCCTCGGCCTCCCCGCCCTCGAGAGGGTCGCCTTCATGGAGCCTGCCGGAGGCAGGCTCATGATCCTCGCCCCCGTAGGGATCGACGAAGGCTGGTCCGAGGATCAGAAATACGATCTCGCATCCCGCTCCGCCAAGCTCGCCGAGAGGATAGGTATGGGCTCCCGCATCGCCATCATGTCGGGCGGAAGGGACGAGGATGTCGGAAGATGCAAGGTGGTGGACCGTTCCATCGAGAACGCCAACGCCCTTGCTAAAAGATTAAGCGACGATGGCTACGACGCCTACCCCTGCCAGATCCTCATAGAGAACGCCGTCAGGGACGCGGACATCATAATCGCGCCGGAAGGAATCACGGGCAACATAATATTCAGGACCATGCACCTGGTCTGCGGCGCCAAGGCCCTCGGCGCCCCGGTGGTCAACAGCGGGAAGGTCTTCGTGGACACTTCCCGCGCCAAAACCGATTACAGGGACTCTATCGCCCTGGCGATGAAGCTCACGGAGGAATGAGATATGTTTCTAGAAATCGACGGCGGATATTCGGGCATAAGGTTCTCGGCATGCCATTTCATACCGAGGCACGAGAAGTGCTCCAGGCTCCATGGCCACTCCTATATCGTCAGGCTCAGGCTCGAAGGCGATATCGGGGCCGAGGGGATGATCATGGACTTCGTGGTGCTGAAGAAAGCGCTCAAATCGATGATCGACGAGCTGGACCACAAGACCCTCCTGCCGGCCGAATCCAAGGATGTCAAGCTCGATGTCACCGATATCTCCGTTGAGGCGGTCAGCTGCGGGAAGCGCTACGTTTTCCCCAGGGAGGACGTGGTCCTCCTGGAGATACCGAACACCACCGCCGAGGAGATGTCCAAGCTAATGACCAAGAGGATCGTTTCGGAGATCGAGTTCCCCGCCAATGTCAAGTCTGTTTCGATCGGCCTGGACGAGGAGCGCGGGCAGACCGCTTGGTACACGGAGGCGCTGTGAATGGCCAACGCCGTCGTCCTCCTTTCCGGAGGATTGGATTCTACCACCACTCTCGCTCAGGCCCTTGCCGACGGATGCAAGGTCACCGCCATCAGCTTCAGATACGGCCAGAGGCATACTAAGGAATTGGTCTCCGCCGAGAATGTGTGCAAATACTACAACGTCGACCACGTCGTGATCGACCTGAATCTCTCATCATTCAGGTCCGCCCTGACAAGGGCGGACCTGGACGTCCCTCTCGACAGGGAGGGCGAGCTGGACGCCAAGATCCCCATAACCTACGTTCCCGCCAGGAACATCATCTTCCTGAGCATCGCCGCCGGCCTGTGCGAATCCATAGACGCGGACAGGATCTACATCGGCGCCAACGCCGTGGACTATTCCGGATACCCCGACTGCCGCCCCGAGTTCTTCGAGGCCTACGAGAAGATGATCGAGAAAGGCACGAAAGCAGGAGTGGAAGGCCGCCCGATCAAGGTCATGACCCCTATCCTCCACGACAGCAAAGCGGACATCGTCAGGCGCGGGAAGAAGCTGGGCGCTCCCCTCCATCTGACCTGGTCATGCTACAACGGCGGGGAGAAGGCCTGCGGGCACTGCGACTCCTGCCGCCTGAGGCTCAAGGGCTTCCAGGAAGCCGGCTACAAGGACGAGATCGAGTACGAGCATGATGAGAATCTGTGAGATATTCAATTCCATCCAGGGCGAGGGCCTTACCATGGGCGCGCCCACGGTGTTCGTCAGGACCGTCGGATGCAACCTCCGTTGTTCCTGGTGCGACACCGGCTACTCCTTCGAAGGCGGGGAGGAGATGTCGGTCGACGATATCATCTCCCGTGTAGGAGACTGCTACAGAGTATGCCTGACGGGAGGCGAGCCCATGCTCCAGCACGAGTCGCTGGAGCTGATCTGGAAGCTCGTTCAAAAGGGCATCCAGGTCGTATTGGAGACCAACGGTTCCGTGGACCTCTCCTGCGTTCCCGATCATCCTTTGGTGATGATCAGCATGGACATCAAGTGCCCTTCGTCCGGCATGACCGACAGGATGTGCCTGTCGAACATCGATCTTCTATCGGAGAAAGACCAGCTGAAGTTCGTCATCAAGGACGACGAAGACCTGGATTTCGCCATAGATTTCGTGAAAGGGCACGACATAAAGTGCCCGATAATCTTCGGCCCCGTCGGAGGCACCGACAGGCTTGAACATTTAGTGGACCGTGTCCTTCAAGAAAGGTTGGACATAAGGGTCCTTCCCCAGCTCCACAAGATAATATGGGGAGACAGGAAAGGGGTCTGACCCCCTCCCCGCTCATTCGGGTTTTTCCGAGAAGCTCTTCCGGCGCTCCACGCGCCTCACGTAATCCGTGACGCACTGCTCGACCGTCCCTTCCTCATCATAGGACACGTCGACTCCGCCGTCCTTCAGGATTTTCATGCCGTGCATCCCGATCCCTCCGGTTATCACGGCATCGACGTTCCCCATGGCGACTATCGCATCGGCGACGGCGAAGCCGGCGCCCTGCTCCGAATCCCTGTACTCGTTCACTATGACATGATAGTCCAGGGTGTCGGAGTCCACCAGTAGGAAGAAGGGGGCGTGGCCGAAGTCGTCGGCCACGTAGGAGTCCAGGGACTCC
>CAVKKO010000213.1:0-3181 GCA_963656905.1 Bacteroidaceae bacterium
GGTTTTCCCTATATTATGAATCGTTGAAATGACGGTTTTCCCGCCATTATGATGTGCTGAACGTTTTCGCCTATCAAGATAAACCAGCCGCAGCGGGTTAATACTGGTATAAGATTGCAATACCATGGAGCTCTGGGAACGGCTGCAGAGATGGCTGTGGATAAGGAAATGGTCTACGGTGTCCGAGGACAGGATATCTGAGATCATTGCGGAGACCGCTCCGAGGTACGGGATCAAGTATGTCGCGTTCAGGTCCGACAGCCCAGACGGCATAGTCCGGCCGAAGGACGCCCTGGACATCTATGTGGCGAACAACGGGGGCATGAGCTATTTCGATCTGGCCAAGTTCTCGGGAGAGGTCATGACCGCTATGAACCGAGATGCTTTCTTCCACCCGATGGGCTGCGGGACCACGAAGGGCGAGATCTATGACCTCCACGCCACCGTCGCCTACGAGGAACCGCCCGTGTCCGAAGGATGAGCCTGATGTGCCGAGAACGTCTTCCGCCTTTCTGAACATCCTCGCCACAGAACGCTAATACTGGTATACGGTTGTAATACCATGAAGTTCAAGAAGCGGCTGAGCAATCGGAAATGGTCAACGGTCACCGATGATCAGATATCGGCCGTGATATCGGAGATCGCTCCGAGATACGAGGTGGAAAGCGTCACGTTCTGGTCCGACAGCCCCGACGGAGTGGTCCGGCCCGATAACAGGCTGTTCTTTTTCATTGTAAGCACCAGAAGCATGGGCTATTCCGACACGAACAGTTTCAGAGATGAGATCATGACCGCATTGGACCGGGGCGCGTACTTCTACGGGAGGCAGATCTGGACCAAGAAGAGCGATATCGAAAATGCCCATGCCGTCGCAGCGTACGTAAAACGCCACCATGCCGCCGGCCCCGATGAGGAATGACACTGCCCCAATGTGCGGCCAGCGTCATCTTTGAAACGTATTTTATCTGGACAATGCATCCAACCCACGTGGGCACATGGACTGCATAAAGAAGAAGGTAAACGAAGAGCTGAAGAGGGGATGGATAGGCTCCGACACGGGATGCGACTACCACCCCTGCCATTTCACGGGCCAGGACTGCACCTTCTGCTACTGCCCGTTCTATCCCTGCGAGGACGAGGACCTGGGCGGATGGGTCCATGCCAAGGACGGAAGGAAGATTTGGAGCTGCTCCGACTGCCTTCTGATACACCGCACCCATGTGTGCAAGCACATCATCTCGAGGTTCGGGGAGATCGGGATAACGGAAGCCTCCGACCCCAGGATCGCAGAGGTCCGCGACGAGACATTGTCCAAATTCAAGCGCCGCGGCAAGGCGCTGATGGTCGTCGGCGCAACTTCCGACGCCGGCAAATCTGTGACGGTAGCAGCGCTCTGCAGGATCCTCCACAGGCGCGGGCTCCTCGTCGCGCCGTTCAAAAGCCAGAACATGAGCCTCAACTCCAAGGTCACCCGCAGCGGCGCGGAGATAGCGATGATCCAAACGCTGCAGGCCAAGGCCGCCGGGCTCAAGAACCCGGACAGCCACATGAACCCCATCCTCCTGAAGCCCAAAGGCGACACCGTCTCCCAGGTGATGGTCTGCGGCAAGCCCTTCGCAGACTATGATGTGAAGTCGTATTACAGCGAGTTCGTGCCCGGCCCGGGCACGGAGATCGTCAGGGAGAACGTCGATTTCCTTCTGAAGAGGTACGACTGCGTCGTGATGGAAGGAGCCGGCTCCCCGGCGGAGATAAACATCTACGACAGGGACATCGCCAACATGGGCGCGGCGAAGATCGCCGGCGCCGATGCGATCCTCGTCGTGAACGTGGAATGGGGCGGGTCCTTCGCTTACGCATTGGGGACCATCAAGCTCATCCCGGAGGAGGACCGCGGGATGATCAAGGGCGTCATATTCAACAACATCCGCGGCAGGACCGACGGGTTCAAAGCCTCTGCGGAAGAATTTGAGAGGCTCTCCGGAGTGCCCGTGCTGGGAGTGGTGCCGCATGCCGATGTCGTTCTGCCTTCGGAGGACTCCGAGGGGCTGAGGGGCATACGCTCGAAAGGAGACGGCAAGTGCCTTGTGGGGGTGATCAAGTTCCCAAGGATAGCCAACTTCACCGACATCGACCCGCTATTCCTTGAGGACGTGTCCGTGAAGTTCATAGAACAGGAGGAGGACCTTGACGGCGTGGACGCCGTGGTGCTCCCCGGGACGAAGAACACCATCAGCGACATGAAGTGGATGGAGTCCAGAGGGATAGCCGATAAGATAAGAGGCCTCCGCGGGATGGTGCCGATACTGGGCATATGCGGAGGCTACCAGATGATGGGGTCGCTCCTCAAAGACCCCGAAGGATTGGAAGGCGGGGTCCCCGGGACGGAGGTCCCCGGGCTGGGCTTCTTCGACAACGAATCTTACTGGGGCAAATACGAGAAGAGGATCGTCAACGACACCGCCGACATGCTCGTCGGCGAAGGCGGAGAGGTCACCGGGTACGAGCTGCACATGGGCATGACCGATGTGAAAGAGAAGCCGCTGTTCGAGATCCGGGGCGGGTTCGGCAGGAAGCCGGAGCCCGAAGGCTCCGTCAGGGAAGAGGAGATGCTCTTCGGAACCTATCTGCACGGAGTGATGGACAGGAAGCCCTTCAGGAAGTACTTCCTGTCGTTCGTGAAGCACGGGGACAGGAAGGTGGACACATCTTCGACGAAGGACTACGACGAGATCATGGAGGACAACATCGAGAGGCTGGCCGACGTGTTCGAGGAGAGCATCGACGTGGATGCGATAATGAAGATCGTGGAGGGAGCCTGATGGGCGGAGTGCTGTTCCTCGGGACCTCCTCGGATGCGGGGAAGACGACTGTCTGCGCAGCCGTGTGCAGCCTGCTCTCCGGAAAGGGAGAGGATCCGGTGCCTTTCAAGGCGCTTAACCTTTCATTGAACTCCTACGCCACTGTGGACGGAGGGGAGATCGGCATCGGCCAGGCCTTCCAGGCCTGGGCCTGCGGCCTGGAGCCGGAGACTTCCATGAACCCCGTGCTGCTGAAGCCGTCGGGAGGAGGGGTGATACAGCTGGTCCTTGACGGCAAGCCGTCGCAGGACATCACTGCAGACCGCCCTATGGACAGGGAGAAGGCGATGGCCACGGCTGTCGATGCATACAGGAGGCTG
>CAVKKO010000214.1:0-3164 GCA_963656905.1 Bacteroidaceae bacterium
CTCGTAATCCTCCTTGCTTCCGACCACGATGTCCTGATATTCCTTCAGGCCGGTCCCGGCCGGGATGAGGTGACCGCTGATGACGTTCTCCTTCAGGCCTTCGAGGTTGTCCACACGGCCGCGGATGGCGGCTTCGCTGAGCACCTTGGTGGTCTCCTGGAAGGAAGCGGCGGAGATGAAGCTGTCGGTCTTCAGAGCGGCTCTCGTGATGCCCTGGAGCACCTGGCTGGCAGTTGCCGGCTGTGCCTCTCGGACTGTCATGGGCTTGCGGCCCTGCCTTTCGAGCGACTGGTTCTCGTTCCTTTCGTCACGCGCAGTGATGATATCGCCTGCGGAGTACTTCTCGGAGTCGCCGGCATCGATCACGCGGAGCTTTCCGAAGATGCTGTCGTTGGTGTCCATGAACAGCCACTTGTCCACAAGCTCCTCGGGGAGGAACTCGGTGTCGCCGGGGTCGTTGATCTTGACCTTGCGCATCATCTGGCGGACAATGATCTCGAAATGCTTGTCGTTGATCTTCACGCCCTGCAGTCTGTAGACAGCCTGCACCTCGTTGACGATATACTCCTGAGCCTTCACCGGACCGAGCACATTGAGAATGTCGCTCGGCGAGATTCCGCCGTCGGAAAGTTTCGTTCCGGCCCTGACATAGTCATTTTCCTGAACGAGGATCTGCTTCGTGAGGGGCACGAGATAGTGCTTCTCGATTCCGCTCCTGTTCCTGACGACAATCTCACGGTTGCCTCTCTTGACCTTGCCCATGAGCACCTCTCCGTTGATCTCGGAGATGATGGCGGGGCTGGAAGGATTCCTGGCCTCGAAGAGCTCGGTGACACGGGGGAGACCTCCGGTGATATCGCTGGACTTACCGATGGCGCGGGGAATCTTCATGATGATGTCTCCGACCTTGACGCTCTGGCCTTCAGCCGCGGTGATGTGCGCGCCCACAGGCAGGTTGTACTGTCTCAGGGTCTCGCCGTTCTCTCCGAGGATCACCATGGAAGGACTCTTTGTCCTGTCTCTGGCCTCGATGATCACCTTGTCCCTGTTGACGGACACCTCGTCAGCGGCCTCCTCGCGGCAGGTGACGCCGTCGATCATGTTCTCGAAGTGGACGGTACCTGCGGTCTCGATGATCGTCAGGGCGTTGTAGGGATCCCATTCGCAGATGAGGTCGCCCTTGGTGACGGAGTCTCCGTTCTTCTTGTAGAGGATGGAACCGTAGGGGATGTCATACTGTGAGTAGGTCATTCCGGTGTTCTCGTCCAGAATCTTGAGCTCTGTCATGCGGCTGATGACCACATCGCTCTTGTCGCCGTCCTCGTTGACCCTTTCGATGGTCCTGAGCTCGGTGAACTCGATTTTTCCGTTATATTTGGAACTGATCGAGTTGTCCACCGCCTCTCCTCCGGCGACACCTCCCGCGTGGAAGGTACGGAGGGTAAGCTGTGTACCGGGTTCTCCGATGGACTGTGCTGCGATGACGCCCACGACCTCGCCTTTCTCCACCATGCGGGTGGTGGCCAGGTTACGGCCATAGCACTTGGCGCAGACTCCCTTGCGGGATTCGCAGGTGAGCACCGAACGGATTTCCACCTGTTCGATGGGGAGGGAGTCGATCAGTTCGGCGTCCTTCTCCTTGATTTCCGAGCCTGCGGGGAGAATGAGGTCTCCGGTGAGCGGGTTGAATATGTCATGGACGCAGACTCTTCCGAGGATTCTCTCTCCGAGAGACTCCACGACTTCGTCCTTGTTCTTTATGGCTGTGGCGATCAGACCCCTGAGCGTGCCGCAATCTTCTTCATTGATGATCACGTCGTGGGAGACGTCCACCAGACGGCGGGTCAGGTAACCGGCGTCAGCCGTCTTGAGGGCGGTGTCGGCCAGACCCTTACGGGCACCGTGGGTACCGATGAAGTACTCCAGCACGGTCATGCCTTCCTTAAGGTTGCTGACGACCGGGTTCTCGATGATTTCAGCTCCGGAAGCTCCGGACTTCTGCGGCTTGGCCATGAGGCCTCGCATGCCGCAGAGCTGCTTGATCTGCTGGGTGGATCCGCGGGCTCCCGAGTCGAGCATCATGTAGACGGGGTTGAAGCCCTGCTGATCCTGAGAGATCTGGTCCTGCACGATGCCGGCCAGCTTGTTGTCGATGGATGTCCAGAGGTCGATGACCTTGTTGTAACGCTCGTTGTTCGTTATGAAACCCATCGCATAGCTGTTCTTGATCTCCTCGACCTGTTTGTAGCCCTCGCTGATGAGCTTGGTCTTCTCCTTCGGGACGAGCACGTCGCCGAGGTTGAAGGAGATGCCGGCCCTGAAGGCGCGGTCATATCCGAGGTTCTTGATGTCGTCGAGGAACTTGGCCGTGCGGGTCACGCCGGTGTTCTTGATGACGCTGGTGATGATCTTTCTGAGAGCCTTCTTTCCGAGCACCTCGTTCACGTAGGGAACCTCTTCGGGGACATACTGGTTCACGATGATCCTTCCGGGAGTGGTCGCCACCATCTGGTATCCCTTCGAAAGGTCCTGCTTGTCCTTGGGCAGCCTCACGTTGATCTTTGCGTGGAGCTCGATGGCCTTCTCGTCGAGGGCTATGATAGCCTCCTCCGGGCCATAGAAGTTCATGTTCTCGCCCTTGGCGCCGGGACGGATCTTGGTGATATAGTAGAGTCCGAGCACCATGTCCTGTGAAGGGACGGTGATAGGAGTTCCGTTGGCGGGGTTCAGGATGTTCTGGGAACCGAGCATCAGGATCTGGGCCTCCATCACGGCGGCGTTGCCGAGCGGGAGATGGACGGCCATCTGGTCACCGTCGAAGTCGGCGTTGAATGCCGTACATGCGAGCGGGTGGAGCTGGATGGCCTTGCCCTCGATCATCTTGGGCTGGAAAGCCTGGATACCGAGCCTGTGCAGGGTAGGTGCGCGGTTGAGGAGCACGGGGTGTCCCTTCATCACGTTCTCGAGAATGTCCCAGATTACCGGTTCCTTCCTTTCCACGATCTTCTTTGCGGACTTCACGGTCTTGACGATGCCCCTCTCGATCAGTTTCCTGATGATGAAAGGTTTGTAGAGCTCGGCGGCCATGAACTTGGGCAGACCGCACTCATGCATGTTCAGCTCCGGACCCACGACGATGACGGAACGGGCGGAGTAGTCCACAC
>CAVKKO010000215.1:0-2658 GCA_963656905.1 Bacteroidaceae bacterium
CGAAGGTTCTGAAGGACGGATTCTATCAGACGCGTTACGAGGATACCGTGTTCAATTTCAACGAGGAGATCAGATTCATGCTCAGCGAGACGTATCTGCCCTTCGACCATACCATTCCTGGATACTACGTGTGCACAGGATTCCCGAGACTTGACGAGATTCTGAGGAACCTCCTGAATGATCAGGAATCGGCGTTCCCGGCCGTCGGTTTCTTCTCGGGAATATTTGAGCGAGAGTATAGGGCCGATTCAACATCGCAGACGCATCATCCACGGTTCTTCTCTTCTACGTCCCTGTCGGCGGCCTCATCTTGTTCGGAGGGCTTGTAGTAGCCGATGAATGCCAGTTCCGTCGGATCGACACCTTGCAATTTGGCGGCCTTCCTCAACAGCTTGACCTTCTCCGGTTGATTCATGCCCGTGGACACATACAACCCCGGGACGAATTCCTTGTATCCGGCATCCGAGGTGCTTCCGTGACGCAACCTGTTGCCCAGAGTACCCGCAGCCTTCTTGTTTGCGGCAGCGACCATCCTCCCGGGATCGCAATCGTACAATTCCTTCATCAATCCGAGATAGGCTTCGACCCCGTTGCGGCACCCGTGCGGGTTTCCTCTGAAGGAATACCCCTCGACAACGAACTTGTTGAAAGCTTCCGAATCATTATCAAGGGTCAACTCCAGCTTCCCGGAAGGTATGAATCCCAATGTCAATTCGGGCATCGCCTTCACGAATTCCTCGACCAGTTCCTCATTGCGCTTCATGATCGCGTTTTCATCCCATGTGTCGATCGTTCTGAAGCACTGGTTCAGATTCAGAGGGCTGTTCCCGAGACCGCCCGGTTGAAGGTTCTTCTTCTCCGCGAACGATCTGCATCCGAACTCGGAGTTGTATGAGGTGAGTGTGAGATTCCCCAGACGATGCAGCCACTCATCGTGGATCTCGTCGTAACGGTCGCCGATTTCCGCCCTCCACTCTTCCGTCTCGTTCTGGGGCATCACATGCTCTATGGTCAGGCGGTCGGAGGGATCCTTCGATTCGATGCGTGTGAGAATATCTCCTGAATCCTTGTTGCGACCCTCCAAGATCGAAAGCAGGCAGGAACACAGCTTCTTGCTTTTATAGATGTCCAGTTTCGACAGCCCATCTATAACTTCCAGATCTCTGGGATATCTTTGGTTCTTCTCCTTCTTAAACAGTATGTGCCTGACCTTGCCGGGTGCATCCGTGGATGTGTCCTGTTTATCGAGATCCGCGAACAATGTGTTGAGGACCGCTTTCAGAGCATTGGTGGGAGCATCGCAGATGGCCCTACGGATAAGATAGTTCTCAACGGCCTCCAGAATGGATTCCGTGTCGGACTCTGATATCCTGCCAGACCTTTGTGCGTCCAATATACGCATAATGAACGGGTAAGAGACAGTATATCCCATGTGATTGATGCGATGCATGATCCTGGATGCTTCGATCGAGACCGTGCTCAGATCATGAGAGAGGATCGCCCTGTATATCTCGGAGTAGCTGAGCAATTCCTTGAACATGCCCTCGGTGTCACCCTTCATGTTCCCTACATATTCCTGGAACGACTGATACACGTGGTTCGAAACGGGAACCTTGCCCTCCATGGCCGTCAGATAGTCCTTGAAGAATGCGGAAAGATCCCCCACATTATTCTCGATCTTCGCCCAGTATTCATCATACAGCTCATCCAGCTTCTCAGGCTCCAGGTTCATGAGCAGGAAGTTACGGATCTTGTCCCCCTCGTTGAGTCTGAGTCCGGTAGAATTGATACTCTCGAAAACCGCCTGGGGATCGTCATCCTGATTGTTGAGCATGATGACTATAACCTGAAAGCCTTCAATCGATCTGTATAGATCGTCCACAGCGATATTTCCGTCAAGACTACGGAGCATCTTCTTGAACAGTTCGTAATTTGTCTGGAGATTGGAACCCCAGACATTATCACCAGTCCTACCGAGGATGATAGCGTTGTAGGCGTCCACATCCTTCTTCACCGGTTCGATGAACGCCTGGTGTTTACTGTTCACGAGCATGCCGTCGATTTTCGATGCCAAACCAGGATCCTCGGAGACTATGTCCCCCGATTTCAACAGATCCCTAATGGCCGCAAGAAGAAGAGCGGTGGTGACGATCCTTTGCTGACCGTCGATTATTTGGAACTTTCCCGTGTTCTGGTCGATCATATAGATGATGGAACCGAAGAAGTGCATCCGCTTTGTACCGAGATTTTTGACGTTGTCCTCTATGTCTCTGAAGAGCCTCTCGCAGTTATCCTTCCTCCAATCATAATTCCGCTGATAGATCGGAATCTTGATCTTGCTACCTTCGAAGAAGTGTCTCAGGATGGATTCACTGTTGTGCATCGTCACACCTCGGACGTCCGGACCACCCTATATTACGGTGGACAGATAGACCGTATGAACAGTCAATGGGCCGCCCATATACATCTCTCTCGTAATTTCAATGTTATCGAAGCGTCTTAGAGATGTGTAATCATATCCATCATAACTAAGGCACCTGTAACTGGTTGGATTATGCCAGAACTGTGGAGACTTCGCATTATGTGTTTCCCATTGCTGTTCCGCACGGACGCACACATTTATTTAAATCGTCCACCTGGGCCATATTTCACAATATG
>CAVKKO010000215.1:2668-3150 GCA_963656905.1 Bacteroidaceae bacterium
TGATGAAATACTGCCAGGCATGTTTCGGCTTTATGAGCAATAACAGCATTTCCTCCCTGAAGAGGTAGTAACGGATTCCAACTGAATACTGTCTGAACGCTACTAGAGAGGTGGCTGATGGGATCATCTAGCACGAGTGTATCACTCAATCATCGCTACCTCTTCATATCAAAATCAACGGATAAAAGAGCATGGGAGTCGCATAAATGATCGGATTCAAAGACATCTTGCAGAAATACAGAGAACAATCACTGTCAAAGAGCGAATACGGAACTAAATTCGAAGAACTGATGGGAGGATTTCTCCTAACCTATCCTGTGTATGATGGTCTGTTCCAGAACGTATTCCTCTGGAAAGATTTCCCATACAGGAATCAGTTCGGAAGTGGTCACGATGTTGGGATAGATCTGGTGGCTGTCACTGTTTCTGGAGACTATTGGGCAGTTCAATGCAAGATGTACGGTGAAGAGCACACCGTATCC
>CAVKKO010000216.1:0-3125 GCA_963656905.1 Bacteroidaceae bacterium
GCCTATTTTATCGCTATATAAAAAGGCTGTCACGAAGGTGTCCGCGACGGGCGTTACTAAGGTTTACTGGGCGATAATCACCCTATAATATGCTGTGACTTGGCGAATCCGAAAAATCGACCTTTCATCATGCGTCCGACAGCATGTATCCCCACTGAGCATGGCTGAAGTCCATCCGTTTCCGTTTGGTATCCTCTGCCTAACTATCCTGTATGTCTCTGGGAGCCCTGACAAATCTCGATGGTCATCCATCATCTTCATCTGACATCACAGGGGCGCCGAGCACCACCAATGGCACTCCGAAGTCCTGTTCCTTCACTACGCGGCATTTGATACCGTAGACCTGCTCGATATCAGCCTCGGTGATCACTTCCTCCGGTGTTCCGAATGCATGGATCCTGCCGGGCCTCTCCAACATTATCACCTTGTGGGCGTACTTTGCGGTCACATTGAGGTCATGGCAGATCGTGAGGATGGTCATACCCATCTTCTCGGCGATTCCCCTCAGAAGCTCCATCACATAGACCTGATACTTCACGTCGAGATTCGCAGTCGGTTCGTCGAGGATGAGGATCGGAGTCTCCTGCACCAGGCCTCTGGCGATCAGGACCTTCTGATGCTGTCCTGAGGATAATTCGTTGAACTTCTTGTCGGCAAGATCTCTTATGTGGAGCATTTTCATCGCTTTGTATACGATTTCGAGGTCCTTCTCCCTCGAGCCCCACCTCCGGTGGTTGTGTCTGCCGATCATTATCGTATCGGTGACTGAAAGAGAGAACATGTCCTGAGAGGCCGCTGGAACGTATCCGATCATCTTCGAGACGTCTTTGTGGTTCATATGCTGTGCGTTCTTGCCGTCGATCAGGACCTGGCCCTTGAGAGGATTGGCGATCTTGGTCATGCATTTGACCATAGTGGACTTGCCGACACCGTTCGGTCCGACTATGCATATCAGGCCTGGTTCGTCTATGATGAGGTTGATATCATGCAAGACTATGTGCTCCGAGTCGTATCCGAAATCCACATCTTTCAGTTCTATCCTTGTCATAGTCTCACCAAGCGTTCTTGTTCCTGCGCAGGACGAGCCATATGAACAGCGGTCCGCCGATGCAGGACATTATGATTCCGACAGGTATGAGCGTGGGAGACAGGACGGTTCTCCCTACGAAATGAGCAGATACCATCAGCAGCGACCCCACCGCAGCGGAAGCTGGTATCAGGTAGCGGTTGTCGGAACCCACGAACATTCTTACGATATGGGGGCAAACAAGACCGACAAATCCGATGAGTCCGGTGAAACTGATCACTCCTGCGCTGACCACGGCGGTCAAGATCATGCACAGGATACGCAGACGGTCGGCATCTATGCCCAGGGCCTTGGCGCTCTCGTCTCCCGTGGCCAGCACATTTATCTTCGAAGCGAGGAACATGGAGATGATGAAGCCTGTTGCCACTATGGCGAACATAGGAAGCAGTTCAGACCACTCTACAAGTTGCACATCCCCCATGAGCCAGTTGTCGAGAGCGATGGTGACCAAGCTTCCCTCCTTGATCTTTATGAGGCTGGTCAGGGCATTGAAGATGTACATTATTCCGATACCGGTCATCACGATCGTGATCGGTGACGCATTGGTGAACTTCGACATGCCCAGAATCACCACTACAGGTATCATGGAGAAGATGAACGCCATGACGACAGTGATGTTAGGGTTGGTCACCAGGAGCGAACCGGACGACATCGCGATGGCGGCTCCGAATGATGCTCCCGAGGAAATACCCGTGGTGTAAGGGTCTGCCATCGGGTTGCGCAGGGTGCTCTGCATTATGGCTCCGCAGATCGCAAGTCCCGCTCCGCCGATAAGGGCGCCGAGAACCGGGGGCGTGGCATAGAGGGTCCAGAATGTAGTATTTGACCCGTCTGCATTTCCGACTATCTTGCTCCAAATGATGCCTGGCACGTCGAATATGCTGGCACTCATGGGGCTGCGGCTTATCGAGAAGAACGCCATGATGAAAGCCACTGCCACAATCAGGAGGATCGTGGCAATGCGGACCTTGTTGCTGTGCGCATATTTGGTGACCGTGGCCGTGAATCTCTCTTCGCTGGTGACATCGTTCGACCAGGCGTTGACCGAATCGCGGACATCATCGGAGAGAAGGATATCTTCGTCGATATTGCTGTATCTCATTTTAGGACCCTGCGAAAGAGGCCGGTGTCCGGAGACACCGGAAGTTGTTTCAGGCTCAGAGAGCCGAATAGCTCAGGGGTGCGAACTTGGAATTCTTGATGTCGCCGCTGAACCTGGTGAAGTTGTCGAAGTACTCCTGCATGGTATCCCAGGCATCTTCGGAATCGAAGCTGTCGGGCCAGATCATCGAAGCAAGGACCAGAACGGTCGCAAGTCCTGCAAGGGAACAGTCCTCGAAGGGGAGTGCGAATATCTGGGCATTGGACTTATCGAACCCGGTCTTTACGAAGTCCTTGAACGCATCAACGTACTGCTGATAGGTGACGTCCTTGTCAGAAGCATATGCGAACATGCTGCATACGAAGATTTCGGGGTTGAGGGCCACGAGCTCCGCCGCAGTGACGACATCGAATCCGTCGGCCGCGGTGGTGGTGATCTTCGAGGAGACGGGTAGCTTCTCGAGGAGCGAGACATCTGCGAGTACCTGGGATGCGCTTCCGTGGGCATCGACGTAGATCTCGGGCAGGTATCCGGGTGCGGTATACGGGATGATGTAACTCTTGGTCTTGACAGATGCATTCTCGATCGCTTTCTGGATCTTTCCAGTCGTCTCCTCCATGAAATCGATGTAGGAGGCGGTCTTGCCCTGGAGATTGCACATAGCACCCATTGTGATCAAGGTGTCCATGGAGTCCACACCGTTGAGGGTACGATTCTCGGGAAGCTTGATGATGGTCATTCCAGCGGCTTCGGCGTTCTCCTGGTAGAGCTTGACGAACCTCTCATCTCCCATGATGACACGGACATTGTCCGCGTAGAGGGCTGCGATGTCGGGGGTCTTCATTGAGACGCTCTTCATGTTCGCTGCGGTGGGATAGAGGGTGGTATCGAGCTGGGATGCACTGATGTCTCCTGTGCACATGTAGGTGAAACTGC
>CAVKKO010000217.1:0-3101 GCA_963656905.1 Bacteroidaceae bacterium
TCGAGCTTCTCTGACATAATCGCTCACTTGGCCCGTCTAGAGGCCGCTTGTATATTAAGTGTCCTTGGGGGCCCAACGGACCCCCTTGGATTGTCATATCGTGAAGATGGTCGGAGTCAGGGATCTGTAAGCTGAAGCCAGCTGTCCAATTCCCCAGTATCCGGTGTCTCCGGTCGTCTCGCAGTAATAGTATGATTTTCCGTTCACGGTGAACCCATAGCCGGATGCACCCTCTACGTTGATTGCAGCCAGCTCATGACCTGGGAATTGCACGACTATGACGTCGTATCCCATGGCTTTGGCTATCGCCGCGAACAGGAACGCAGTATCTTCGCAATCTCCCTGTTTAGAGTACAAGGTCTCGTACGGATACTTGTAATACTCTACATACCCCGTGGATTCCTCATCAGAGGTGTATTTGATTGCAGCGGTCACAAAGTTCAGTGTGAATTGGGCTCTCTCCAGATCGGTCAGTTCTGATGTAGTCTCCAGAAATGCTGATGCGATACTCTTGATCACAGGATCCTGGTATGTGACCATCTTGCTCACATCTCCAATACGGCCTTTCTTATATCCTTCATCCACGAAATTATACATCTTGATCTCAAGAGCATCCTTGTAGTTCTGGTAATCCTTGAATGAAAGGTCCACATCGTAGGTCATCTCCTTCGTGGCAGTCTCATCGGTATCCCATTTGATCAATCCCCACATGAGTTCATGGGTTTGCTTGTATCCGTAAGTGTAGTCCCAGGCGAACGATTGGGTTATGGTTCCGTCGACGATGAATGTGAGGCTGTACTGTGCGCTCTGTCCGTCGGTGTATTTGACTGTACGTGTGACCGTGAGTTTATGAGGTGTGGTCAGTTTGAACCCGATGCCCTCCTCGTTCATTGGATGGGCCGTAGAGGGGGTAATCGGTACGATGGATCCAGTATCCGCATCTTTGAACACCCAGTTGTTCGACGAGACTTCTACGGAATATTTGGAGAGCAGGACTATGTCGGAGTTTACCTGCGGATTACTCGTCTGTAAGGTGAATGTAGCATCGTGGATGATGCTAATCTTGGCTTTCAGCGAGGTGTTCGCCTCGACTTTGAATGTATATGATTTCGAAGTCGACTTGAGTGTACCATCCTGATACCAACCATCAAATGAGTAGCCAGTTAGAGGTTGGATGGTGACGTTGACGTTGTCTTGATATTCGCAGTATCCGTTCGTGGTTCCGGAAATATAAATCGCGGCGCCATTATCGGAGGTGACGTCGACCTTGAACTTCATCTTCTCGAATACCGCCTTTACGGTCAGATTCGAATCGACTTTGAACGTATATTGCGAGCTAGAGGAAGCGTACGATCCGTTGACCTCCCAATGCGAGAAGTTGTAGCCGTATTTCGGTTGGGCTGTGAGAGTTGCACTCTGTCCTGCACGTATGTGGCTCCCTCCTGTAACGTCTCCAGCATCGGAGATGGATTGTGAGATCTTCAGATTGTAGAATACGGAGAAGTATGCGGTCAAACGGATGTCTGAATTGACTGTAACCAGTCTCTTAGCGGTCGTGACACCGTCGCTCCATTGGTAGAATTCCTGCCCGTCCATGCCTTTTGCTTCGAGGGTGATTATCGACCCTCCTTCGAAGGTTCCTGTTCCGGTGACCTGACCTTTTCCTACAATGTCCACGCTAACATCATAGTTTGTAGGAAGGAGACATACGACCGCGATGATTACGATTGCTATCACGGCGATTGTGGCAGCGATCACTTTCCCGGTTGATTTCTTCTTGTGGGTTTCCGTTCTGATGGGCGGTGCTTGTGCAAATTGAGGCTCCAAAACCACGACGCAATTCGAAGATTGATCATCACAGGAGATGTCGGGAATCTCAGCAGGTTCGGATTTCTCGTCTGGGATTGTTTCTTCTTGTGCGATAGCTTCCTCATCTACGGGATTTGACTCATTACAGCAGTCTTCGTCAGAGGATTGTTCGCTTTGTTCTGTTTCCTCCTGTTCGATGATCCCGCCTGTCGTATCCGATTCTTCAGTGTTTTCTTCGGTGAACATCGGTTCAGGTTGTTCTGTTGCTCCCTCATCTGAATTTGTGTATGAGGTCTCTTCATTCTCCCCTTCAATGATATGTTCGGACTGAGGGGTCGTCTGATTTTCTTTTTCGATTTGATTTTGGTGCTCTTGTTCAGCGAAAGGCGTTCCCAGTTCGCACCCGCATTTCCAGCAGAACTTCTTGCCGTCGGGATTCTCTTGGCCACAGTTTCCACAATAAAGCGTCATTTCACCGCCATCCGTCGTCCGAATCGTCGGGGTCAGGGTTGTTCAGTTCGACGTATCTCTGCGCGAAAACGCACAGGTTGCATCCTCCGCCACACATTCCCTTTCCTTCTACAATTTGGCATCTGCCTCCTTTGAGGTACACCGTTTCCATGGATGTGGCCCATCCGCTCCCGATGAGACCAAACCCAATCAGAGAGAATATTATGCCGAGTATTATCGATGCAAAACGGGCCAAATCTTCGTTAGTCAGTTCTATCAAAACATCCCATTTGCTTCCATATACCAGGAAGATTACGCCGATAATCAGCATGATGGCACCAGCAATCACGCTACCTGGCCGAACGATTCCACTCACACTGGATTTTCCCAAAGAGATACTTGGATCGATCCTCCTGTAATGTGACCTCTTCGGAGGCTCGGTTTCGTAAGCATCGTTTTGCTCTGGTGGATTGGGGATCGGATTGACACGATCTTCAGGAACGGAGGTCTCGATAACCGCGCCACATTTTGAACACCTCATCGAACCGTCTAGATTGAAGGCTCCACATTCACCGCAAAAGACCATGTCATTCCTCCTTTGTTTCGACGATTTGGTTACTAATCGCAATCGTCCGAAGCATAATATTTTTTAGAAATAATAATCTATGTTCTATCTTTGTGTTGATAATTGATAGTGCTCAAGAGAGTGAGAAGATCGAGAACGATGTAATGGTGACTGATGCATGTCTCTGGGGTATCCTATATGAGATTCCTCGCCATCCGGAGGGTCATGATCATAATGGCCCGCGACCGCGGATACGACGATCTCCTGCCCGATCTCG
>CAVKKO010000218.1:0-3085 GCA_963656905.1 Bacteroidaceae bacterium
TTCAATCCCTGTACCCTGATCCACGGCATCCCTCTCACGCCCCTATGTAGTAATGTATATAGCACTACATAAACCTGCCTGTTCCGGCTTTTTTGGACCGATTTTCGGCACAGAAACTGAAGAATCTAGAGCCTTAACAACGATTCTTCACGAAGAAATGGGCAGGAAACGGTTTCGGATCAGTGTAGTGCTAACATTGCGTTCGACGTAGGCTGAAAGATTCATTCAACATACTGAAGCCTTGGTGGATAACCTCAAGTCGTATCCTAGGAAATATGGGTGGTGGTCAGATCCGAAGCATTTCTGGAACAGACCTACGGTCATCAACAGAGCTCAGAAAACATCCACGATGGCTGCTACAGATTCCCTCTACTTCCGTAGTTTCATCAGCATTTATCCACATGCACTAACGAATGTTCATATGGTCGAGAACAAGCTTGATCTCAGAGATAAAAGGATAGAAACTCTGACAAGATTCGTTGAAGAACGCGTAGGATCCATCGGACTCGAGTGGCTTCTGATATCAGTTGCGGTGGCGTTGGGCGTTGGGATTGTTTCCTTGATACTCAGCATCTGATTCCGATCCTGCCATTCCATAGGCAACCGATATATCCCTCCCACCGATGGCGTGGCAGACGCCGCATCATGCGGCGACAGAGGGATCAGATGCGCGCACTATCGGCCAGGACCAACGGATTCACAGACTCGGTCATCAGGAGGATGACCCGCATATCCAACGAATGCGGGGCCATCAACCTGTCCCAAGGGTTCCCGGACTTCGATCCGCCGAAGGCGCTGACCGACAGGCTGGCAGAAGTGTCCCGTGAGGGGCCGCACCAGTACGCCGTCACTTGGGGAGCACAGAACTTCAGAGAAGCCCTTGCAGAGAAGCAGTCCCGCTTCATGAGCATGGACATCGACCCCGACACGGAAGTGCTGGTCACCTGCGGGAGCACCGAGGCCATGATGGTCGCGATGATGACCGTTGTTGACCCAGGAGACGAGGTGATCGTCTTCTCCCCGTTCTACGAGAACTACGGGGCGGACACCATCCTGACCGGCGCTAAGCCCGTTTACGTTGAGCTCAGACAGCCCGACTGGACCTTCGACCGCGAAGAGCTGGAGGCGGCATTCGACAGGGATCCAAAGGCTCTGATCCTCTGCAACCCGTCGAACCCCTGTGGCAAGGTATTCACACGTGACGAGCTCATGTTCATCGCGAAGCTCGCGGAGGAGCATGACACGTATGTGATCACGGACGAGGTCTACGAGCATATCGTCTACAGGCCCAACGTCCACACATACTTCGCATCGCTGCCCGGCATGAGGGAGAGGACCATATCGTGCTCATCCCTGTCCAAGACGTATTCCGTGACGGGCTGGCGCGTCGGGTACATAATATCAACACCGGAGATCATCGACGTCGCCAGGAAGGTCCACGACTTCCTCACCGTGGGAGCGGCTGCGCCTCTGCAGGAGGCGCTGGTCACAGGACTGAGGTTCGAAGACGGTTACTACAGAGAACTACAGGATGAGTACACCCATAAGAGGGACCTGTTCCTGAAAGGCCTTGATAATATCGGCATCCCGCACAACGTCCCCCAGGGGGCGTACTACGTGATGGTGGACATCTCGGAGTACGGATACGCCAGCGACCTGGACTTCTGCGAAGACCTGGCCAGGAAGGTCGGGGTCGGAGCGGTCCCGGGATCGAGCTTCTTCAAGGACGATGTGAACAACCTGATACGCCTGCATTATGCGAAGAACGATTCCACCTTGGAAGCGGCATTGGAGAGGCTGTCGAAGATCGACATGCTCAGACGAGCTCGACGATAAGAAGATATGGATGAAGGCGGGGGAGCTGGTCCCCCTTGTTTTGGATCAGAACACTGCAGCGGCCTCGTCCAAGGTCGCGGCCTTCCCGTCCACGGTGATGGCGGATGCGTCGAACACCATCGTGAAGTCGGACTTCTCGACGACCTTCCTGACATAGATCTCCCCGTAGCTGCAGATTGTTACTTTGCCGTCTGATTCCGTCCACTTGTAGACATCGACCTTCTTGTCTCCCCATTCGGTGCTGATGGTCTCGGTGCCCGACTTCTCGGTCCCGATAAAGTTGAAGGGGTTGAACCATACTGTGGTCGTTCTCGTATCCAGAGTACCTTCGTCGTTGTAGACGGTGGAGGTCGTGACCATCTGCTTGAAGATTACCGAGTACTTGTTGTTCAGGCAGACATCCATCTCGCCGTAGACCGGCTTTCCGCCGTACTCGATCTCCGCGTCCAGCTTGATGTCCACATCATGGGTGCTCCTGCTGACCTTCTTCTCCTTTATCAGGCTGCAGTCCGTGAGCTCCAGATAATACACGAAATCGTCGTAGTAGACCATCTGCGCGTAGTTGATCGGGCCGTCGCCCAGGGCCAAGACGTCTTCGTCCTTTGATTCAGTGTACTGCAGCGTCTTCTTCCCCCAGAACGTGTCCACCGTCCGGCTGCCCTTGTCAGTGTAGCCCAGGTCCTTGTCCTGCCATACGACAGTGGTCCCGACCTTCATCGGCTCTTTCGTTCCGTCGCTGAGGATGTGGTATATCGCATTGTCCTGCTCCAGCTGATACTTCGTGTCGGTCACATCCAAGACCTTCACAGAAACCGAGCCTTCTATCAGCGTTCCGTCGCTGAAGAAGTATCCGAACGACTGGTACGACATGGTGTCTCCGACGCTGAAAGCGGACCCTCCGTCTTTCTTGCCATCGTCGCCATCATTGATGATGAAGTAGGCGGCTGCGGCGGCCACGACAACGACCACCACGATGCCCAATATCACAGCGTTGTTTTTCGCCATGGACGAACGACGATGTCTCAAGTGTTAAAACTGTCTTCCTGAGACCATGGCTGACGTTCAGTCCTCCAATGTCCTGCAGCTCTAGATCCTGCCGCCGAGGCATATCGGCTCGACTCGTGTTCTAAAAAACAGTAACGCTTCTATTTTCTAGAAATAAGTTTTAAATATAATGAATGACTGCCATGTTTTGGTATGACGGCCATAGCGGCGGGGTCACACCCGGTCCCATTCCGAACCCGGCAGT
>CAVKKO010000219.1:0-3079 GCA_963656905.1 Bacteroidaceae bacterium
AAACAATTGTTCCAGAAGATGATTCAACTTGACTTCGACACTTGCTCCCTATAAGCGCGCGCATACACACGCGTTCTGACGGAGCCTGTAGGCTTCGGTGGGATCGCGAGTCATTTGACAGAAGCCCTGTTCGGAATGGGGACAGACGTTTCACGGTGGCAGCGGGACCTTCTTCGAACCCCATTCCGGGCTCTCGTGAGCCGTTATCGCGTCGAATATGTCCCTCGAGACCTCCTCCCAATTGCTCAACACCGACCTGAACGGTCCCCTGCCTTCCCTGAAGCCCGTAAGTGTCAAATGGTTCAGCGACCGGACGATGGATTCCGTGTTCGGCTTGACCACCTTCCTCTTCACCGTCCCGTCGGGAGCTGCCGTCTCCACGACCTTCCCCTTCATGCAGTAACGCGCCATGGCCAACGCCGCTTCGCACAACAAAGCCAGCATCATGCATCCGTCGATGCTGTCGTCCTTCCAAACGCGGATGGGCTTGATGCCCGTGACCCTCTTCAGGGACGAGATCACGCGCTCTATCCCGGCCCTCTTGCGGTACCTCCTGAGGACCTCCTGCGGTGTCAAACGGACGTCGCTCCGGAGCTTGAAAAACCCGCATCTCGGGCCCAGTATCTTCTGTCTGATGAACCTCTTCCTCTCGGATTCCGAGAGAGGTCCGATCTGCGTCTGGATGGAGATGCGCACATCGACGTGGACGCCCGAGACCTTCTTGACCTTCACCAGGTCGGACTTGTTGAACTTCCCGGACTTGACCTCCTCGTAGAGCTTCATGTCCCTCTCGAACCTCGCATCCGCGCTCGCGCGGTTCAGTTCGAACAGCGCCTTGGAGAAGAACAGATAGTTGGTCTTGCCGTTCTTGAATTCGTGGACGTAGCACATCATCCCGTCCCCCAACTGAACGAATTCCGATTTGCACAGGCGGATGTGCTTGTCATCGACATTGTTCAGCTTCACCCTCGTGATGCTTCCGAACCCGCACCTCTTGGTGCGGGAGATGTTGTTCTCCGAGGCGGCCCCGTTGTCCGCTACGATCGTGGCCCCCAACATCGCAACGGCCGCCACGGCGGCCATGGCCTTCTAGGCCTCCTTCCGGTCCGCGGACTCCTCCGAATCCTCCGAATCCTTCTTCGGATCGGGGAGCTCCGTCGCCTTCATCGCATCGAGCGCGTGGAGCCCCTGACCGGAGATGAGACCTGCGAGTTCAGGGAAGCAGTCTCTGTACTGCGCCTCGTCCAAGGTGTTCCCCTTGTACGGCTTGATGTAGATGGGCACCCCCAGCTGGGCCAATTGGGCGACCATGAACTCGACCTGCGGCTTGCCGATGTTCTTGTCCCTCGGATGCCCCACAGCGCCCATCTCCGCCTTGGGGCCGTACAGGACGATGGCCGACCCGTCCACGTCGATGTCGTAGTCGTCTATCTCGAACCGTCTCTGTATGCCCTTCCACAGGGCCGTGATGATGCCTTCGCGCTCCTGTCCGAGGATCGCGATGGCCCGGTTGAGGGTCTTCTGCGAGATCTCGTCCTTCTCCGAGAACCCCAGTTGGCGCTTGACCCTCGGATTGGCCAACCAGGAGGAGCAGGCGTTCATGGAGTTCGAGGCGTGCATGGTGAAGACGGCCAACGCCAGGACGATGCTGTCGAGCTTGATGCCCTTGCTCTTGAGCCCGCGGATATACCTCAGGAGTCCCACGAATTCGAGATAGTGCCTGACCGTCCGGATGAGCCCGTACGGAACCGATATATTGTCGTTGGGGCTCTCATCCAATGCCGTCGCTGCGAATTGAGTTTGGTGCATACAACTCATGCAGGGCGGCACTTCTTCAGTTTTGCCGTCCCCGCTTCGCCGTATGCCGCGACTTCCCCGAGAATCCCCTGTGCCCTTCGATCTCCCTCAGGTCACACACATGTGCGTGCGCCTATAGGAGCAAGTGTCGAAGTCAAGATTCAAACATGTCCCCGCCATGTGCTCGTTGAAATAGTTTTGTTATGTCTATATTCTGATATACAACCTGAGTTCGCCACTTACGCGAGCCTCCGAAGTCCAGCCTGTCGGCTGCCGATGTTCGATTCCGCGACATTCCGTCGCGTTCCCATTTAGCGATCCGAGAGCTCTCGGAGCCTTCGGAAGGAGTCGAGAACAGCCTGTCCGGGCTCCTCCGGCGCCGGAACGGGCCGTTCGCGCCCGCTCAGAGCCGTCATGACAGGTCCGAAATTGCTCCAGACCCTCCGTTTCTCCCCGTTCCTCCTGAAGAACACCGTAAGTAAGAACGAACCGAGCTCCTCGGACAGCGGTTCAGCGGTCTAGCTCCGGAAATCTGGATGCAGGAACCGCAGCATGGACATGCAGAACAGCGCCAGGAAGCTAATCAGGATTCTACCCGTTATGGTGTCTCCGAGGTGCATCTAGCCAGCCTCCAATCCATCTGTGCTTCAAGTCCCGGAACACAGTGTTGTTTCCATACAGTATTACACGACTTTAACACAATAAATTGGTATTTCAAAATAATTACGTTCATAACAAATATTACAAAGATTACTTCGTTTTATTATTATATTGGCAACACCTCCCTAGCTCAAGGGAGAAACATGTGCAACGACTCGGAAGTCTTCGACCCAACACACAGGGGATGGAAGACGATTTGGGAAGAAGCGCTCGGAACAATCATGGATTCGAAGCGTCCGAAGCTGACAGTCGGGGATCATCTTTATCACGAGAGCAGTGATTCATCGTCTGCTTCCGCAAACGCTCCGGATGTGGTATCATCGATTAGATGCCCCCTCCCAAGGGCATACAGCGCAGGGGAATCCAGGATGAACGAAGAAATCCGCGTGGTCGAGCTTTTCGCCGGAGTAGGCGGATTCAGAGTCGGTCTCCAAAACTCCTCCGAACGTTTCAGAACAATCTGGGCGAATCAGTGGGAACCTGGGCGCCGGAACCAATTCGCATTCGACTGCTATGATAAGCACTTCAGAGACAGCGAATCCACCAATGTCAACGAGGACATAGCGATAGCAAAATCGACGATTCCCGAAGAATTCGAACTCCTCGTCGGAGGGTTCCCGTG
>CAVKKO010000220.1:0-3079 GCA_963656905.1 Bacteroidaceae bacterium
GGAACTCGATCATGAGCGGACTGCCCTTCGCGGACATACGCGAAAGAGGCGGATATTACATCGACAGGACTCTGCTGATCAAGGACCTCGTCGACGCCGATGCCAACGGGGTGTTCCTGTTCACCCGTCCCCAGGCGTTCGGAAAGTCCCTGAACCTCACCATGCTCGATGCGTTCTTCAACATCGACCACAAAGGGAACACATGGTTCGACGGGCTGGAGATCTCGAAGCATCCCGAATACGGGAAGTACAAGAGCGCATTCCCCGTCATCCGCCTGGACCTCGGAGATGCCAGGACGGATACGTACAGCTCGTTCATCCATATGATGCAACACTGCCTATGGCAATGCTTCAGCAGGCATAGCTATCTGCTGGAATCGGAGAAGGCGGTGAGCTCTTTGAGAGAGCTCTTCCACGCTCTCGGCGGCATGAAGGCTTCGGAAAGCGAGACCAAAACGGCTATCGTATCGCTCTCCCGCGCCCTGGCCAATGAGTACGGGAAGAATCCAATCATCCTCATAGACGACTACGACCGCCCGGTTTCGAAGCATTTCGGAACGGAATCCCACGAGCCGATGATGAAATTCCTCTCGGAGTTCCTGCGCACGTCCATCGATGAGAATCCGTACCGTGGGATGGCGTGCATCATGGGCGTCATGCCGATCGATGTCGGGCTGAAGGACGTCATCGAGAGCAACGTCCTCTCCGGAGGATCCTCCGACAGGTTCGGGTTCACGGAATCGGAGGCCAGGAAGGTCCTCGAGGACTTCGGATACCCTGACGCGCTCAAGCTCATGAAGGATTGGCACGGCGGCTACCGCTTCGGAGATTCTGAGATCCTCAACCCCTGCTGCGTCATACGTTACGGCGTAGAGAGGGGCAAACAGTATCTCTACTGGACGAGCAGCAGCAGCCTGGCATCGGTGAGGCACATGGTCAGGAACGTCTCCGGCGATCATTTCATCGACGTCCTGAGGCTCGTGACCGGCGGCTCGATCCTGTCCTGCCTGGAGCAGCGGTTCAGCTACGGCTCGATATAGGAGTCAAGGGTGCTGCTCTATAGCTACATGGCGGCGGTCGGATACCTCAGAGCCGTTCCGACCGATATGACGGACGGATCCGGCAGGATGCTGTACAGGCTGTCGATCCCGAACAGGGATGTGTCCAAGGCCGTATACAGGTCGATGAAAGAAGCGCATTCGCTGAGCTTCACATATGACGAACACTTCGACAAAGCGGTCTCGGAGGGAAACGAGAACGGAGTGAGGCGGATCTTGGCCCGGATGATGGACAAGCCCGCGTTTGCAAGCCTCGGCGACCGTGCATGGAGGATCATGATGCTGGAGCTCGTGTACGATATGTCCAAAGGTTGCGAGACGAACATCGAGGCCCCGTCGGAAGAGATGTGGATCGGCATCTCCTTCGCTCCGAAGGCCCAGGGCCTACCCGGCATCGTCCTCGCGCTCGACACGGCAGAGAATGACCCGGGCACTGGAGCCGCAGAGGCCCTCGAACGGGCCCGCAACAGCAAGCTCCTCGGAGACATGAACGGGCGCACAATCATCATCGGGACGGCGTTCAAGGACGGCATCCCCGAGGTGAGGATCGGTTCTTCGATGAACGACGATAGGGCCGCATCGGACGATGCGGAGACGGGAGGGGCCTGATGAATCTTGTCATCAGCAGGGATGGAGAACACAAGGCGGGTGACTCACTATGATTTCGCACTCGGGTATTTCGGGGGACCGCATATGTTGAAGAGGTTCAGGTTCAGCAATTATGCATCTTTCAAGGACACGACCGAGCTGTCCATGACCGCGGCCGGAATCGGGATGAATGGCAACCGGGCACAGGATGCGAACAGCCCCCGCATCCTCCGCGCTTCGGCGCTCTACGGAGCCAACGCTTCAGGCAAGAGCAACCTCATCGACGCTATGCGCGCCATGAGGGGGCTGGTGGTCTACGATAAATCCATCGATTCCAACCGCTGGTTCAGGCCGGACCCGGCCATGGCCGACGAGCCCTCCCTGTTCGAAGCGGATATCGAGCTGGGCGGGACCGTTTACACGTACGGCTTCGAGTACCTGATATCCAGGCAGGAGGTGATGAGCGAGTGGCTCCGCCGCATCCGTTCCGACGGGACCGCGGACGATGTGTTCCTCAGGGCCGATGACGCGGTGGAGCATCGGTTCTCCAGTCGGGACAAGCAGATCGTCGACATCTATGCGGAAGACATCCTCAGGAACGACCGCATCCTGTTCCTGGGCAACATGGGCAGGAGGCGGCGCTCCCCCGAGAGCCTCCTGGGGGTGTTCAACGACATCTACGGCTGGTTCGACAGGTCGCTCTTCGTCGTAGATCCCCAGTTCCCGTTCTCTCCGGATGTCGCCGTGCCCGAAAACGGATTCAGAGACCTCGACAGGATGATCGCATCCTTCGGCACCGGCGTCAGCCATGTGGCATACAAGCGCGTCAAGGGCCTCGGGGATTCGCTGCCGGGAGCGCTGTCCGAGCAGCTTCGGACCGATCTCGGGCCTGCCAGTTCACCGCCCCCTCAGGAGATCGAAGGCAACAGGTATGCGAGCGTGAGCGGGTACAGAGCATCCATAGAGGACGGCAGGATCGTCATGGACAAGCCGATATACTGCCACGGAAGCGATGCTGCATCCTACAGCTCCGGCGAGGAATCGGACGGAGCCGTCAAGCTGTACGGCCTCCTCGCCCAGCTGTTCCTCAGGAGGGACGGCTCGACGTTCCTGATAGACGACCTGGACGCGGACCTCCATCCTCTGGCGATTCGCAGGCTCGTCAAGCTGTTCCTGGATTCCGAAGGGAGGAGCAGTTCGCAGATCGTCTTCGCCACCGACGAGACGTCCCTGCTGGATTCCGGCCTGTTCGGGCGCGAAGAGGCATGGTGCGTGGAGAAAGGCGATGACGGCAGGTCTGGATTGCATCGTCTCGACGGTCCTGCGGCACTGTGAACAGGACTTAACGCCGTTCACTTTCAGCGCAACATTGAAATCCCCCGAATCAGAGGCGCATGCCATGATATTCACCTACTCCGGAACCGGGAACTCCT
>CAVKKO010000221.1:0-3065 GCA_963656905.1 Bacteroidaceae bacterium
GTTGAAGGTTGTCGTGATCCATGTCGCACATCGGAGATGGAAAAGAAGGAAAAAGTTTGGATTTGGGTGTATTTGCTCGAAATAGAGGGTTTTCAAACTGATTTCACGTCATCGATGATGGCAGACATGGCATACATGATGGCAGACATTCGTTTATCGAGATGAGTCTATCAATCTTCAGAACCGATAGAATCGAGGTCGTCCTGAGCATCCTTCAGGCCCGCATCTGCAGCGAGCTTCAGCCATTTCCTGGCCTCCGAAACATCGGCATCCGTCCCGATCCCCTTGAGGTAGCAGCGTCCTGTTGCATAAGCGGCTTCAGTGCATCCTTCGAGCGCAGCGGACAGGATCTTCTCGAACCCGTCCTTGTCATCGGTTCCGTCGTCGACGATCATCAGCAGCCCGAGGCGGTAGCGGCATTCCGCATCGCCGAGGTCCGAGCCCTTGGAATACCAGTCCTTCGCGGCCTCGATATCGATCGGCGTGCCGGTGCCGTACTCGCAGCACACTCCTGTCTGGAAGATGGCATTGAGGTTGCCTCCGTTGGCGGCCGTGCGGAACATCTTGAACGCTTTGGCCTCGTCCTTCTCCATGCCGAGCCCGTTCTGGACC
Organism: Bacteroidaceae bacterium; assembly: GCA_963656905.1. Classification (GTDB taxonomy): domain Archaea; phylum Thermoplasmatota; class Thermoplasmata; order Methanomassiliicoccales; family Methanomethylophilaceae; genus Methanoprimaticola. Next base: position 613 of record CAVKKO010000221.1, read on the forward strand.
ATATAGGCAAGCGATGCCCTGGCCTCGTTGTCCCCGCGGTTGGCGGCGAGCCTGAAGAGCCTGGCCGCTTCAGCATAGTCCTGCTGGACTCCCACGCCGTCCATGTAGGCAAGGCCTGCGTACACGTGCGCTTCGGGGACCCCCGCCTTGCTAGCCTCGATGGCATACCTGACGGCGGTGTCGGTGTCGATCCCGATGTAGTCGCCCTTGAGGAACAGGTCGACCATCATGCACTTGGCCTCCGGGTCCCCGGCATCGACGGCCTTCTCCAGATAGGCGTATCCGAGGTCCAGGTCCTCCTCCACGCCGTGGCCTTCCAGATAGCAGAGGGCGACGGCAAGCATGGCTGCCGGGAGGCCGTTGTCGGCCATCTCCTTCACTTCGGAGAAAGTGCACTCGTGCTCCCCGTCGGGGGCGTCGATGACGATGTTCCTCTCTTCGCTCATGGCCAGTCGATGCATCCGTCGATAGAGATAGTTTGCGCAGGGCCGCTTCCGCTTCCGACCAACCGGGATAGGCCCTTTCCCATTGCCTGAAAATGCTGTCATGCACCCTCTCGCCGGGACGGTATCCCTGGCGGAGATGGAGGCATTCGTGGTAGACAACGTAGTCTCTGGCGCGCTCGGGGACGTCGGGCATGTCCAGTCTAGAAGATATCCCCACGACTCTGAACACGGTGCTGCAGAACCCGACGCGGCGCGTGCTCTGCCTCCGGGTCCAAGAAAGATATGAATTGTCTATGTCGGAACCGTCCAGGAGGCCTGCATCGAGGAGCCTCTGAACGGAGTCGTACAGGTCTCCGGACCGTCCGACGGAAGTCCTCGCCAGGTTCCTGCTCCTGGCGATGTACGTTGGCCTGTTGCCGAGGATGAACTCCTCGGACCGGAGGTAATCGGAATACGACTGGGGGACAGACCACTGCCTCCGCTTGGACCGCAGCGCGATCATCCTGAAGAGGTCGGGGAGAACCGGATCGGGAGCCTCTTCCAGGTAATCGGAGACCTCGATGGCGATCCTGGAGCCGTAGGCTCTCCATCCGTAGTAGACCTCCTTCTTCGGAACGAACGACCATTCCAGCTCCGAGTACATGTCGGAGACGGCTCTCAGGAGATCATCCATGCCGCTTCCCCTTGGTGACGGCTTCCTTCTGGCGCTGCCTCTTCTGTATCGACCGTTCCACGAACACGCTCCTGCCTTCTGAATCGGTTCCGGAGACGTACATCGCCGTGGAATATGTGGACGGAGTGGGGGTGAACACCTGCACCTGCTCGGGGCGGATATGCAGCCTGTCCGAGCAGTAGCGGGACAGCTTCTCCATGTCCTCCTCCCTGCAGCCGGGGTGGGCCGCCATGAAGTAGTATGTCAGATAGAGGTCCTTCCCGGACCTCTGCACGCATTGGGAGAACATCTGCCTGAACGAGTCAAGGGAATCGCGGCGGGGCTTGCCCATAAGGTCGAGGACGCCGTCGGAGATGTGCTCCGGAGCGACCTTCATCTGTCCGGAGACATGATGGTCCACGATGCTCTGCAGGTACCTTTGACCGTTCGCCCTGTCGGAGACGATCATGTCGTACCGGATTCCGGAGTTGACGAACACCTTCCTCACTCCCGGGACGTCCGAGATCCTCCTCAACAGCTCGATCTGGCGGGAATGGTCTATCGGCAGCCTGGGGCATGGCGCCTTCCCCAGGCATCTCCTGTCCGTGCAGCGGCCCTTGGCAGTCTTGAGCCTGCATTCGATGCCGTACATGTTGGCCGTGGGGCCTCCCACGTCCTGGATGATGCCGTTGAACCCGGGCCTGGAAGCTATGCGCTCCGCCTCTTTCAGGATGGATTCCTCGGAACGGGAGATCACGGTGGTCCCCTGATGCGCGGATATGGCGCAGAACGAGCAGTTGCCGTAGCATCCGCGATGGGTGGTGATGGAGTTCCTGACGGTCTCCATGGCCTTTACGTGGCCCTCCTTCGCGTAATACGGGTGGACAGCGTCCTCGAACCCGGATCCGTAGAGGGAATCGAGCTCTGCAGGAGTCAGCGTCCTTTGGGGCCTGTTCTGCACGAGGTACCTGTCTCCGTGGAGCTGGCAGAGGGGCTTCGCCGTTATCGGGTCGCAGTTGTCGCGGAAGATCTTGAACGCCTGCATGAAGGCGCCCCTGTCGTCGCGGACCCGCTCGTAAGAGGGCATCTCGATAGCGTCGAGAGGGCGCTCTTTCGATGCGAAGCAGATTCCGGGCACGTCCTCCCAGCCCTGGCCTTTTTTCATCCTCTCTGCTACTTCCAGGGTGGCCAGCTCCGCCATGCCGTAGATTATCCCGTCCGCTTTCGAATCGAAGAGCACCGACCTCCTGACGGAATCGGACCAGTAGTCGTAATGGGCGATGCGCCTGAGGCTCGCCTCAATCCCTGCCAGGAATACGGGCTTCCCCTTGGCATGCTTCTTGATCAGGTTGGTG
>CAVKKO010000222.1:0-3051 GCA_963656905.1 Bacteroidaceae bacterium
CCCGAATCAGAGGCGCATGCCATGATATTCACCTACTCCGGAACCGGGAACTCCTTCTCCGTCGCCAGGCGCATAGGGGATGCCGCAGGCATCCCCCTGGTGGACCTGGCCGCCGCCGTGCGCTACGGGAGGCTCTCCTACGACGCCAAGGGCGAGGACGTGGGGTTCGTGTTCCCCACGTTCTTCCTGGGGGTCCCGGACAAGGTCAGGGAGCTTGCGAAGAGCCTCGTCGTCAGGAACCCCGGCCATGTCTTCGCAGTCTCCACCTGCGGAGGGCACTCCGGAGGAGCATGCGACATGCTGGCGGAGCTCCTGGACGGACGCCTGAAGATAGACGCCATGTACGACGTGAGGATGCCGGACAGCGCCATATTCGCCTTCGAGCCGCCGACCCCGGAAGAGGAGGCTGAGATCCTGAAGGCATCCGATGGCGAGGTCGAGGATATCATCGGATCCGTGAAGTCGCATGCAAGCGGGGACTTCCGGAGGCACCGCGGGGACCTCGATTGGAGGAGCATCTATCCGAAGTACGACGAGTCCAGGGCCACGGAGCCCTTCGCGGTCACCGACAAGTGCATCGAGTGCAGGATCTGCGAGGACATCTGCCCCGACCAGGCCATCAAGGTGTACCACAGGAAGCCGGTCTGGGACGAGGAGAAGTGCGGGCTGTGCATGTCGTGCCTGCAGATATGCCCCAAGCAGGCCATAGAGTACGGGGAGTCCACCGTCGGAAGGAGGAGGTCCTTCAACAGGGCCTACTACGAGAGGAGCATCGGGATACCGCTCAGGTACGGATGAAAACGGTCAGATCGGAGCCTGTAGTTACATTTCGGCCCCGATTCCGGGCATCTTTTATATACCGATTCCAGAGGTCCTGTAGCCATGGCTCTAGTGGTGATCCCCATTCAGGGGACAGCACGCATCGCATCTTCACTGTCTGAGGCATGGGCATCAGACAGGTGATGCCACCGCGCAGTGTAACAACTGACAGTGATGATATAAAGGAGAGCCGTAGAATCATACAGCCATGGCCGATACTATGAAGAAGAACATGTTCGGGTTCAGGAAGCCTCCCATACTGCTGATGGGGTCGGGCATATCGCGCAGGTATGCGAAGGACGCTCCCTGCTGGAGGGACCTGCTAATCCGCGTTGCGGAGCGTTGCGGTATCGATGACACAGTCCCCTTCGAGAACATAGCCGAGAAGAACGTCGGCAAAGATGCCCTCTTCCCGCGGCTCGCATCCGACATCCAGGAGGATCTGGACAAGAGGCTGGCGTCGGGGGCGGTTCGCGCGCAGGACATATTCTCCGAGCAGGAGCTGGAGTGGTACAGGTCCCGCAGGGCTGAGGCCGTGAAGATCATGGCCGCCTCCGAGTGCAGCCGCATCGAGCTGGACCCGGACTCTCCCTATGCCGAGGAGATCGAGTGCATCCGCAAGCTTCCTGACATAATCCCCTGCGTGATAACCACCAACTACGACAAGGTCATCGACAAGGGGCTGTTCGGGAACAGGTTCAAGGTGTACTCCAAGGTCCCCGACTACTACCTGTCCGGGTCCCAGGGCATAGGGGAGATTTTCAAGATACACGGCACGTGCGACGATCCTTCCTCCCTGGTCCTGACCGAATCCGATTACCGGGAGTTCCGTGACAGGGGGAAGATCGTGTCTGCCAAGCTGCTCTCCATGCTCTGCGACTACCCGATGCTGATAATAGGGTACTCGATAAAGGACCCCGACGTCACCGAGATCCTGATCAACCTCATGTGCTCCCTCGACGACGAGAAGATCAAGGAGCTGCAGGACAACATCGTCTGCATAGACTACGACCCCTGCGTGGAGGGATTCGTGCCGGCGATCAGGGAGATACGCGAGGGCGGGCGCGAGATGGCGATTCCCGCCTACAGGACCAATGACTTCGCCACGGTGTTCAGGGAGCTGTCGTCGATGGAGGCCTCTGCGCCTCCGACGCTCGTCCGCCGGTTCAGGCAGATAGTGAAGAACGTTCAGGCCTCGGAGAAGTCCAACGGGGAGAGGATAAGGTTCGTGGGGCTCGACGACCTCACGGCGGAGGACGATGACAAGCTGGTTGTCGTCATCACGGACCGCGAGAACGCCAAGGCGTTCGAGTCCACCCTCCGATGGTGGTAGGCAGCATGATCAAGGTCGCTCTGGGCATTGTTCCGTACAACGGGGACAGCATGGAGATGATCCGCTACTTCGTCTCTCTCGGAGAAGACCTCTACTCCGAGAACCAGTATGTTCCGATATTCCACTTCATGAGGGATGTCGATATCAAGCCGTTGAAGGGCATTCCGTATCTCACAGAATACATAGCAAGGAAGGAGGAACAGTTCGACAAGAAGATCGAGGCGATCAAGCCACCTCATGATTTCCCGATCGACAGTTCATGCTCGCTGGAGGACATGAGAAAGCTCGTAGACGAATCGAGATCTTATGCCAAGCCTTTGATGGTGACATACCTGCTCAGCCATGACATGATATCCGGAAAGCAAGCGACAGAATGGCTGGCGTCAGTATACGAGAGTGACGCTGAAGTCAGAGGCCATACCAACTTGAAATGTGCCGTGACATATGTGGGATTCAGAAACTTCATTGAGAAATACAAGGGTGAGCAGTGACCTGCACATGTACCCCAAGGGTACAGAGGTACAGGTATACTCGGGTCGTGTTCTATATCAGAGGAGCACTAGATAAATGCTTTGTTCGAGGGCTATAAGGCCCGTTCAGACGGCTCGGGTCTATAACTACACGATCTTTAGAGCCTCATTCCTGGTCTTGCTCGTCATGTTGTGCGGTCCAACATTTTCCTAACGGATCGGGGAAAATCCCTGGTTGACCCTGTTTTTCCTAATCTGTTAGGGATCTTTGTCTGAAATGTCAGATTCCTGTTCGTCAGATGTCTCAGGCACAGTTCGGTCAACTTTGATTCTGGCATCGGGTCGGTTCAAATTCTCGCATTCAGTTAATCTTATATACTTTACCGATATCCCATGTTTCGGTATGACGGCCATAGCGGCGGGGTCACA
>CAVKKO010000223.1:0-3041 GCA_963656905.1 Bacteroidaceae bacterium
TCCGTCTAACGGAACATTCGTAGCATCGAACGTCAGAATTCATGAGTGCACGCCCCGTGGGCGGAGATCATGATTCTCCATCTTCGCAAGCCGCCTTCGCGTCTCGCGCATTCCCGTGTAGTACGGCTCCATATATAATACTTTCTACTTAGGTTTTTTCGACCTGGACATGGGACAGAGCTTCATGAAGAAGTATCTGGATGAACACCGAAAAAGCATCGGATTCCGCCCCATGCAAGACATCGACGCTCTTCTTGGATCCTCGCAGCCGGACCCCTCGTCCGCCGAACCCCGGCAGGTACTTCTCCGGCGGATCGAGCTCGGCGAGCAGGATTGCTTCATCCACCATAGACTCGTCGTAAAGGTCCGCGATTCCGAAAAGGCAACAGTAAGCTTCCATGGCGATAACCGCATCTCCCCTGATGCTCCCTCCGGATGAGCAGGCGATCAGCCCGCCGATCAGGCCGTTGATGGCGCACATCCGCCTCTTGACAGCATCGAGGCTAATGGGCATCTCGGCATCGATGCAGTATTCCTCGAGCAGCAGGCTCTGCATGTCAGTCAGAGCATCCATCGTCTTGGAAGAGGCGTATGCGACCGAAAGGATCCTCGCCACATTCTCGTTCAATCTCGCCAGACGGAACTCTGCGACCAGAGGCAACGCGACATTCTTCACGATATCCGAAGAGCCGATGGCCGTATCGGCATGCTGTAGGATGAGCGCGTAGTCGCGGATGACGATTTCGCACACTATATCTTCCTTGTCGCGGAAGATGTTGTAGATGCTCCCCATGTGGATCCCAGTCTCTGCCGAGATGTCGGTCATCTTAGTCTCCTTGTATCCTTTCTCCATGAACAGCTTGGACGCCGCCTCGGTGACCTTGACCATCACCGTGTTGCGCTGTTCTTCCCTCGTCACACCCATCGCTATCGCCTCCCGATGCCTGTCATGCGGTAATAATCCTGAGCTTCATTATCTTGAATTTATTCAAAATAATTTTATAACTTACGAAGATGCAAGAGCATGGAGTCACAAACATCGAAGCTTCAAAGCCAGAGGACGATCATGGTCGGGCTGAGCCTTGCGGTGATGATCGCCTGCCTGGATTCAACAATCGTGAGCACGTGCGGACCAGTGATAGTGAGCGACCTCGGAGGAGAGAGCATCTACTCCTGGATTCTGACCGCGTACCTTCTGTGCGAAACGATAATGATCCCTATATCGGGAAAGCTCTCGGACATCTATGGGCGGAAGCCGTTCCTTGCGATGGGCCTCATCCTGTTCGCCTGTGGATCGATTGCAGTATCGCTCTGCACCGAGATGGAGCCGTTCATAGTATGTCGTGCCGTCCAAGGCCTGGGAGGAGGGATACTCATCCCCGTCGCCACGGCCGCTGTGGGGGACGTCTACGAGATTGGAAGCAGAGCGAAGATGATGGGCGTCCTCGGGGCCGTCTATGGTATCGGGAGCGGAATGGGGCCGCTCATCGGGGGGTTCATCACCGAATACACCACATGGCACTGGGCATTCTACATCAACATCCCTCTGGCAATCGTATGCGCGCTGCTCGTGCTGAAGTCCTATCCCGCGATCGAGCCTGACAAGAGCGCTCACACAGACTACTTCGGAATAGCGATCCTGTCCGCGTTCCTTCTTGATATACTCCTGCTAATGGAGTGGGGAGGGGACGAGGTCGAATGGGTGAGTCCCGAATGCTTCACCATGCTCGCGATAGCTGTGGTGCTGATAGCTATCTTCGTCCGTATCGAGAGAAAGGCGTCCGAGCCTGTCCTCGCACCGCATCTTCTGAAGAACACCGTGGTCGTGCAGACTGCGTTCTTCATGTTCATAACAGGGCTGGCGCTGATGGGCGCCAGCACATACATCTCGTTCTTCGGGATCGATGTGCTCGGGTTCAGCGTCCTGGAGGCAGGAGAGTATGCCATGGCCATGGTCTTCGGTATGATCATCACTTCCGTGGCAAGCGGAGGAATGGTCTATCGCACAGGGTACAGGCTCTGGCTGACGATAGGGCCCATCATGAGCTGCGCCGGGCTCCTGATGATGTCCGCCATTAGCGTAGACACAACCATCACTTGGATCCTCGCCTCGCTGTTCGTGTTCGGACTCGGCCTGGGGTGCGTGACATCCATAGTCCTGACGGCTGTCCAGAACAGTGCGGAACCTTCTGAGATCGGAATGACTACTTCGGCCGTGAACATGATTAGGAACATAGGCTCCACGATGGGGACCGCCGTGTTCGCCGCGATAATCAACAACGGGATCCTGACAAGGCTTTCGGATCTCGTGCCGGGAACCATATCTCAGGAGCTGTTCGACATGCTGCCACATGATACGGGGATAGTCGTCGCCGCCAAGCTCCCCGGGATGGAGATGTTCAAGGATGCGCTGATAGGCACGTTCGTAGACAGCGTCGACATAGCGTTCATCTTTGCTGCGGTACTCGTAGTCCTGATGGTCCCGATAGGGATGAAGTACAAGGCTGAGAAGCCTTGAACAATCCCATGTGGATGAAATTACTTACCGGCCACCATACTGGAGAATGTGTGCCGTGGCCGGATTTTCCATGACGAGAGCTCGATGCGTAATCGGAAGATTCGCAAAGAGCAGAATGCCGGACAGCCCGACGATGCGCCTCGAACCTGTTCCCGAGATGACCACATCGAAGCGGTCAACAACCACCGTTTCTTCAGACATATACTCGGAGTCCCAGTTTGTGATTTCCGAGTTTCGACTATTTGAAACATCGGCATCATGTGCAGTAACTTGTACAGTAACTTGTCACCACAACGACTGCACAAGATAATCCTACGTCGAACGCAATGTTAGCACTACACTGATCCGAAACCGTTTCCAGTCCATTTCTTCGTGAAGAATCGTTGTTAAGGCATCGGATTCTTCGGTTTCTGTGCCGAAAATCGGTCCAAGATAGCCGAAATGGACAGGTTTATGTAGTGCTATGTGCATTACTACATAGGGGCGTGAGAGGGATGCCGTGGATCAGGGTACAGGGATTGAA
>CAVKKO010000224.1:0-3037 GCA_963656905.1 Bacteroidaceae bacterium
GACCGACATAGTGTTGATCGCCAACATCGGGAAGATCGTGAAGGTCGCGGGCGGGATCATGAACACGCACTCCCGCAACTCCGACTGCAGGATGGAGATCCTGGCGTCCAACTCCGCCCTGGCCGGAGCGGGCATCGAGGATGTGAAGAAGATCATGGGGTGCATCTCCACCGACGATGCCCTCGACATAATATCCGCCGCCGGGCTCGCGGAGCCCGTGTCGGAGCTGCTGATGCAGAAGATAGAATATTACATGGACCACCGCACCGGAGGCGCCATCCGCACCTCGGCGGTGATGTTCTCATCGAAATACGGATTCCTAGGCAAGACGTCGCTGGCCGACGGGATGCTCGACGAGATTAGGGCACAGGAGGCATCCGAATGAGGATCAACGTGGTGGCGTTCTCCACCAACGGCTGCAGGACTGCGCTGAGGGTGAAAGACGCCCTCGAAGGCGAGGACGTGAGGCTGTTCTCCAAGACATCCTCCGACAACCTCGGATTGGTAGCAATCGAAGGGAAAACGAGCGAATGGACAGGCAGGTCCTTCGAGGAATGCGATGCGATCGTGTTCGTCGGAGCCATCGGGATCGCGGTGAGGTACATCGCTCCTTATGTGAAAAGGAAGGACAGAGACCCCGCCATCGTCTGCCTGGACGAGCTTGGGAGATGGACAGTGGCATTGCTTTCAGGCCACATCGGCGGATGCAACGCGCTGACCGAGAGGATCGCGACCGCCATCGGCTCGGAGCCGATAATCACCACTGCCACGGACCTGAACGGCAGGTTCTCCGTGGACACCTTCGCGACTCTGAACGATCTGAGGATAATGTCCCTTGCGAAAGCCAAAGACGCTTCCGCCAGGATACTGGACGGGAGGTTCATCGGGCTGCATTCCGACATAGAGCTCATCGGGAAGGTCCCCGACGGCCTCACCGTTTCCGATTCGGGGGAGTTCGGGATATGCATATCCCCCGACCCGGGATCCAAGCCCTTCGGCTCCACCCTCAACCTGGTCCCCATGGACATCGTCCTGGGCGTGGGGTGCAAGAGAGGCACCGATCCCGACAAGATGAAGGAGTTCGTGAGGAGGAAGCTGTCCGAGCTTGGAATCGCCCCCGAGAGGGTCGGAGCAATCGCCAGCATAGACCTGAAGAAGGATGAGCCCGCCATACTCGACCTTGCCTCTTCCCTCAGGGCTCCCGTAACATTCCACACATCCGACGAGCTGAACTCCCTCGAAGGCGAGTTCTCCTCCTCCGGATTCGTGAGATCCGTAACCGCTGTCGACTGCGTATGCGAGAGGTCTGCGGCGCTGATGTCCGGCGGCAGGGACTTCCTGCTCCGGAAGACCGCGGAGAACGGGATGACATTGGCCGTCTGCAAGAGGGCGGTGACACCGAGGTTCGATTGACATGAAAGGGATACTTGTTTTCTCAGGCACGACCGAGGGCAGGACGCTCTCGGATTGGCTCTCGTCCGCCGGACTGGACGTCCATGTGAGGGTCGCGACGGAATACGGAGCGGACGTCATGGACAAGGGGAAGATGGAGGTGGATGTGGGCAGCTGCGGAGGCCCGGAAGGCATCGCCAGGGAGATCGAATCGAAAGATATCGGCCTGGTGGTCGATGCCACCCACCCATACGCGTCCAGGATAACGGAGCACATCCGCCAGGCGTGCGAGGAGACCGGCACGGAGCTCATAAGGGTGACCAGGGACGGCTCCGCCGTCGAAGGCGACGACATCATAGTCGTCGGATCCGTGAAGGAAGCCGTCGATCATCTGTGCAAGACGGAAGGAATCATCCTCGCCACCACCGGTTCCAAGGAGATCGAGGAATACACCCGCATCCCCGGATTCAAGGACAGGGTGGTCGCCAGGGTGCTGTCCACCATGGACTCCATGCAGAAGTGCGTCTCCCTCGGGTTCGAGGGCAAGAGCCTGATCTGCGCCCAAGGCCCCTTCTCTGAAGAGTCCAACTACGCCGCCCTGGTCCAGACAAGAGCGTCGTTCATAGTCACCAAGGACTCCGGCACCGCCGGAGGGTTCATGGACAAGGTCCGCGCCGCCCGCAGGGCAGGCGCGAAGGTCGTGCTCATCGAAAGGCCGGAGGACCACGGCGTCGGATACGACGAAGCAGTGTCAATCCTGGCGGAAAGGTTCAAGATAGAGCCTCCGAAGGCCGCTCCCGCCGGGAAGAGGAGCATCTCGCTCATAGGCATCGGCATGGGCCCCGGAGACCTCACACAGAAAGCTCTGGCAAGGGTCATGGCCGCCGATGTGCTGGTAGGAGCGAAGAGGATGGCAGAGTCCGTCGGCCCCACCGGGAAGGAGGTGCTCATAGAGTACCGCCCGAAGGAGACCATGGACTACCTGGACTCACATCCGGAATTCACGCACGCCGCCGTGCTCCTGTCGGGAGACGTCGGGTTCTACAGCGGAGCGAGGAAGCTCCTGGATGCGATTGATAGAGAAGTCTACGACGTCTTCGTCGAGCCCGGGATCTCCTCCGTCGTTTACATGTGCGCCAAAGCCGGCATCCCTTGGCAGGACGCTTATCTCACCAGCTCCCACGGCAGGTCCGCCAACCTGGTGAACCTGGTCAACACCCACGGGAAGGTGTTCACCCTGCTCACCGCGACGGAATCCGTCCAGGAGATGTGCAGGGAGCTGGCGGAATACGGATTGGACGATGTCACGGTCCATGTGGGCTGGAGCTTCGGGTATCCCGAGGAGTCCATGGCATCCGGCAAGCCGTCGGAGCTCGCGAAGAGGGAGTTCGGCGACCTGTGCGTCGCGTTGATAATCAACCCGTCTCCGGACACCAGGAACCCCATCGGCATCCCCGACGAGGACTTCGTGAGAGGCGATGCCCCCATGACCAAGAGCGAGGTCAGGGCCCTGTCCGTGGCGAAGCTGAAGCTCTCTCCCGATTCCATAGTCTACGACGTGGGCGCGGGGACCGGCTCCGTTTCCGTGGAAATGGCGCTGACCGCGTACAACGGTATGGTCTACGCCGTGGAGAAGGAAGACGCG
>CAVKKO010000225.1:0-2085 GCA_963656905.1 Bacteroidaceae bacterium
AGCGCCCCTTCTCAGGAACATGTCACTTGGATGCAGGCGCCGTATTTAATCTGGATGAAGGGTCCAGCTTGGTACGGACGATTGACATCAATCACAGTTGCGAATTGAGATCGGCTCCGAAGGCGTATCTTATCCTGGTTCTGGCGCAGATCTTGAGCATGAACATCTGACCCTCCTACTCATCGTACTGGTGGATCCGGTTGCATAAAGGAGTCGCTTATTCCGAATATGGATGTCTTTAGGGTTGCACGAATCTCATGAACCGATGGAAAATCCATCCGTTGCGAGAATCTCTCTAAGGTATGTCTCGAATTCCAATTTCCGTTCCTCCGCCAGGACTTCGAGATTATCTTTGTAATTCTTCCCGGGGGTCCTCATCCTCTCTATAACACGATCGACATCATTCAGCAGGATTTCTCTTAACAATCTCTGGATGTCATCGTCCTTGCCGATCTCGGAAAGGGCGCCAATTAGTGCCTCGAAACAATCGGATGTTGTGGAACGTAAGAATCTGATCATATGATCTGACGGTTGATGGGCTTCTGATTTCTGTAGTAAGATACAGCCCAGAGGGCATTTCCCCGACTCCAGCAGGTATTGTGGATAGACCTTGTTCTCCCAAATGTATTGACCGAGAGAGGACATCGTATGGGGGTCCATTTCTTGGGAACTGCGATACAGGCATCTTGAAACACATTCCCGTATCACGGCATCTCCCAGGAATTCTAAGCGGTCGTTGTAGGGCCTCCCATGTTCTTTTCCATATCCTGGTGTGACGAATGCACGTATTATCGTGTCCATATCTTCGTCACAGACTCTGATTTTCAGTACATTTGACAGGTACATCTCGATATCCTGCCTATTCTGCGCGAAGTCTTTGTCGAAGACGATTTTCACTGCTGTCATCCTCCAGCATGAAGTTCAACCCGTTCCGTATTGTTTGAACGGGGTCACCTCCAAACCCCTGTTCTCGACTGACTCTGTTATCCTTGAGCTGATTGTATAATAGTGAATTTGAACGGATTTGGTATTTCTATCGCTGCCTGCTCCATTCTCGCCACCATTTACTCAGAGTCCTCCTCAACGGTTTCAAGGACATATCTGGGCTCCCCATCGGCGATTTTAATCTTCAGGATAGAATCATCGGTTATGGTGATGGTATCGGAGATATCATACACATCCCCTTGGCCTTGGATCATTATATCCAGATCATGACAACCGGTCCTGATATCGATCTTTTCCGAGTATTTTTGGTTTAGTTGGCAGACTATCATACAATCGATAGATACGATTACAGAATATTCACTACAGGATTTCTTCCCCTTCATGATGGTAAGATTGACGTTCCGATCCTCGTCGGAACCGAAGAAATCATCGTCTTCCCCATCATCGTTATCGATCCTATTCCCGTCTCCTTTGTTTATCACTGTGGATTTTTTGAGGGAGAGTAGCGTGGAGTGAACTTTTTTCACTTCGCACTCATTTGGGCACAGATCTAAGCCAGATGCCATGAACTGTTCGTACCCTGAGATGATGCGGTCGTAGAAAAACTCAGAACGATCATGGCCGAATTTGTCGTTGACATCGTTGAGCATCTGGACCATCGTGGTCTTGCATCTTTTTTCCGTACTGAATTCGAGTGAATCTGACAGGAAGAATGCCATGGAATAACCAAAGAGGAAGTCGTAGACATACAGTTTGGACTCGTCATCGAGATAGCTGATTGCCCTCTTATATGAGCTGTATGCATCCTTAAGTCTCTCCCGGCACTTGCTTCCAGCGATTGTTCTGGATAGGATGCCATCTTGTACCTTGTCGGCCTTTTCGATATCGAAATCTCTGCCATGCAGTTGCAAGGCCGCCTTCAGGATCCACCCGTCGGGATTGGTTCTTCTAGCAGAAAGCAATCTCGCGCAATGTCTGAGAATCTGATTGCGATCATTCATCTCCACAGCTGTTGCTCCCTGTTCGAACTCGTATCTCTCATCGAACGGTCCTTGCTTTTTGAACAGCGCCATCCTATCCCTCACATATTTCCTTTCTCGAATCTCTCTAAAAGGGAGATGTCCTCTTCTGAAACGGAGG
>CAVKKO010000225.1:2113-3029 GCA_963656905.1 Bacteroidaceae bacterium
GACTTGACCTTTCTGGTAGTATTTATGACGTCATCGCGGTTGATTTTCTCGTCATCTGCTCCGCTCTTGATGGATCTAACGATAGGTCCGTTTTTGAGCTGATCGCAGAATTCGACGACGTCCGCACCGTTGAATCCAGCTGTCAGTTCAACGATCCAATCAAGGGTGACCGCCTCATCTCTTGGTACAGCCTTCAATTGTTTCTCGATGATAGCGCGTCTGGCCTCCTCGTCCGGTAGAGGAATCAGAATCTTCTCGCTGAATCTCCCTGGTCTGAGCAGAGCGGAGTCAATATCCCATGGGCGGTTCGTCGCAGCAAGTAGGAGCAGAGTATTGTTGCTCTTTTCGAAACCCTGAATCTGTGCCAGGAGTTCTGGCACGATATTGATGTCAGTCGAATCTGAACTGTTGCGAGATTTACCCAATGCTTCGAACTCGTCGAAGAAAATCACTGCACGATCCTGCTTCCTGGCATCTTTAAACAATTTCTTGATGCGTTGCTCGCTCTCGCCGTACCATTTCGAAACGATATCCGAGCACTTGACTTCGTAGAATGTGGCATCCAGCTCATTCGCTACAGCTTGAGCGAACATCGTTTTACCCGTTCCGGGAAGGCCGTATAAGAGAATCCCGCCGCCCATCTTCTTATTGAATCTGGCATAGACTTCGGGGTGCTGGATCGGGAGGATGACCCTCATGCGGATAGATTCCTTTGCATCTTCCAAACCCGCTATATCATCCATCGTGACTCCGGTCTTCTGGGCGACAGGTTTCTTGGTCGTTTCTTCGGAATCGAATTCCTCCTCAACGTTACCAAATTCTTGTTCATCGGAGTACTCCTCATTATCGTCTTGTGTATAGGTCACATTGCGGCTGAAATCTATATCTCCTTCAAAGAACAGGTATGCGACAATGG
>CAVKKO010000226.1:0-3016 GCA_963656905.1 Bacteroidaceae bacterium
CGTACCAGGCGTCGGCAGCCGCATCTGCAACTGCCTCGTCTGAGGTGGCATCCGATATCGTGTCCCCGACGACCTTGACGAAGCTTCTGAGAACATCTATGTGTTCCACATATTCTGCGAGCTCGGCATCGTCATCGACCATGGAATCGATTGCTTCCAGACAGCTATCGGTGAACCTGATGTAGTCTACGCACATCTCGAGGACGCCGATGACATCGTAAGTGCAGCGCATGGACTCGACCAGCATCATGAGGCCGGATTCCATGTTCTTCATGAGCTCGTCCGGATCGTCGGACGAGTGGGCAGAGGATGCCAGGAAGACCTCTAGCATAGGAGACATGACATCGAAGGACTTCTCTCCCGTCTGCCGACAGAGCACGTTTATCAGGTCGAGGACGCCTCCGCGATATCCCGACGGAGAATCGACCTGCGACATGGCCCAGTCCACGATGATGACCGTGGCGCACTCGGCTATGCTGGCCGTGTCATCCGGGTTCGAGGCGTTGATGTCTTCGAAGGCTTTCGCGGCTTTCGCGGGGCCCTCCTCTGCGAGAAGGGTGCGGAAGCCTATCACATCGTCGTACCAGGGCTTCTTGCTGAAACGCTCGACATTGGCGTCCGTGTAGTCGATGGACTGGATCAGGTCGTAGAGGCCTGATGCATCGGCGCATGCCCTTTCCTCGGGTGTGAAACGGTTGCCGCAGTGGAGGCAGAACGATTCGTCGTCCTCATCGTCGATGAGGGCTGTCTTGTCGCATTTCGGGCAGGTGAGCGTCAGTATCGCCATGGCAGACGGATGGGCTTGTCCCCTATAAAACCGAGCAGTCGAGGCTCCTGAGACCCCGCCGGGCATCTGCGTCCAGCACGTTGGACGTTCGCTCACGTTTATCTACTAGTCAGAATGTTCCTCAGGCAATGACCGCAACCGCAACAGGCCCTGGCTCCAAGCTCGCCGAGGAGTTCATGGCCCTGACCACCAAGCAGTGGGCCGGGATCATCGCCGCCATAATCATAGCGCTTATGCTGGAGATGTTCATGGGCACCGCATGCATGGGTTTCTTCATCGTCGCAGTGGTCCTTTACATGATACCCCATCTGCTCGGGGTATCATCCTTCAAGATCAAAGCGATAATCGGAGTCGTCTTCGCCGTCATGGCCATAGTGGCCGGGACGTTCGCTTACGGCGGCACCATAGAAGCCTACGAAAAGAACATGAACACGTCCGACACGGCAACCGTGCAGGACATCGTCTACGACGAAGATTCCAACAAATTCACATTCACCCTTGTCACCGAGCGCCTCCCTGGCGACTCCGAGAACCCCAGGACATGGTATGCCATCGTGGAGACAGTGCCCGTCGAAGGGATCTCTTTCGGCAACCCCAACCGGGCCGGCGGAGATTCTGTCATCTACAGAGAGACGTCAGACCCCAAGTACATCGAGGAACCGACAAAGTTCGGCATCGTCACCGTCACTGATGCAGGGACGAAGGACGGCAAATACGTTTACAAATGCTCCGTCAGCGACTTCAAGCTCGACGACGGGAAACTGTACCTCATCGGAGCCGGGATCACCCAGGACAACAAGGTCTCCAGCAGCGACAGCGTCACATTCATGATCGACAAGGGATGCAACCAGACCTCTGTCTACTTCTCCGGGACCGCCTACACCGTGGCCTTCGCCGTTGTGATCTTCTTCATGATCCTGATATTCTCCACCATAATGAGGCGCAGCGCCGAGAAGAGCCGCAAGAAGATGGAAGCAGAAGGAAGGCTGTACCCCAAGGGATACGGCAGATGCAAGAACTGCGGAGCGACCGTCCTCCCCGGAGAGGTCAACTGCAGGAAGTGCGGAACCTACATCGACGTGCCCGAGGAGATGAAGCCTCACAAAAAGGACTTCTTCCAGTGCACCGAGTGCGGCGCAGAGGTCCCTGCCGATGCAGAGACCTGCCCGAAGTGCGGAGCGAAGTTCGAGGGGTCCGAGACCGAGGTCGTCCGCGAGGACGGGGAGGTCGAGACCTCTGAGGACGACATGATCGCCTGCCCCGGATGCGACTACCACGTGCCCGCCGGCACCGAGTGGTGCCCCAAGTGCGGACGCATGCTCAAGAAGGAATGAGCAGAGGCCCCGGAACGACCGGGGCCCGTTTTTCTTAATATCCTCCCTGCGGAACCGCGGGGAGGGGTTTACCGCCCCTCTCGGGGCGTAAGAGCATCTAGTTCCGTTCGGAGAGATCTCGTCACTTCTTCCTCTTGCGGAAAGTGACCTTGGAATCCTTCATGTTGATGACGGCGTCCTCCAGCTTGGTGATGACGTCGCTGCTGGTCTGGATGAGGTCCCATCCGACCTCCTTCATCATGATCGCCTCTCCGGCGATGAACAGCCTTGCTGTGATGCTGTACTTGAAGTTGCCTCCGGTATCGTTGTAGCGGGACACGTGCATCGTGAGAGACTCGGGCTTGTAGATCTTGGAGATCTTGGTCACCATGTCCTCGATGTCTGCATATATCGCTGCGGTGGCGTCCTTCTCGTCGTCCTCCAGGCCGCTTATCTGGACCAGGAGCATGTCCCTCTCCCTGCAGGCGGACAGCAGCTCGATGATGTCGTACTCGGTGAGCACTCCCACGAGCTCCTTGCCCTCCACCACGGGAAGGGTGGATATCTTGTGATCGACCATCAGGTCGATGGCCTCGGAGATGTCGCTGTCCCATGGGATAGACTGGACGCATGTGAGGGCGATGGACTCCACGGTTATCTGGGCCTTGGAGCTCTTCTCCAGGTCTCCGATGAGCTTGTTATCCTTCCTCCAGTTGCAGTCGATGACCTCCCTCATCCCCACGATACCGATGATGTTGTTGGCATCGTTGACCACGGGCATGGTCCTGTAGTCTCCGCGGATCATCATGTCCATGGCGTCGTCCATCAGGTCGTTGGCCTTGACGGACTCCACGGGGTTGGTCATGATCTCCCAGACCTTGATCTCCTTCAGGGCCTTGATGTCCCTGACGATCTC
>CAVKKO010000227.1:0-3008 GCA_963656905.1 Bacteroidaceae bacterium
GTCAGAAGAGGACCGCATCGCCCGGTCAGAAGGTGGGTTTCCTGCCTCCTAAGAAGAAAGTTAAGAAGTGATTGCAATGGCAAAGAAGATTATTGCAGGATCGGCAAAGGCCTCGAGGAGGAAATCCAGGAAGAAGGCGTCGGCAATCCAGGCGAGGAGGAAGAAAGAGTTCCTCTACCGCGGCTTCACTATGGAGCAGCTCCTGGAGATGCCCTTCGAAGAGTTCCTCGACCTCCTTCCCTCCAGGGCAAGGAGGACGTACACCCGCGGCCTCAACTATGAGCAGCAGCTCGTGTTCGACAAGCTGAAGAACACGGATGGACCCGTCAGGACCCACCGCAGGGACCTGCCGATCATCCCCCAGTTCGTCGGCAAGACCGTCAGCATCTATAACGGCCACGAGTTCAAAGACGTAGAGATCAAGCCCGAGATGATCGGTTGCTTCCTCGGCGAGTTCGTCCTCACCAGGAAGGCCCCGCAGCACTCCGGACCCGGAGTGGGTGCAACCAGGTCCTCGAAGTTCATGCCGCTGAAGTGAGGTGTTCGATATGGTTTCAGGATACACAGCAACAGCGGACCCCGACACGACCGCCAAGGCCCTTGGAAGGGAGATGCCCATCTCCCCCAAGTTCGCCCGCGAGGTCGCCGGTATGATCCGTGGCATGAAAGTAGAGGCCGCCCAGAAAGCTCTGGAAGAGGTCATCGACAAGAAGAAGGCAGTCCCCCTCAAGAGATACAACAAGCGTGTCTCCCACAAGGCGGGAGTCGGACCCGGAAGGTACCCCGTGAAGGCCGCCAAGGCCATCCTCGGAGTCCTCGACAGCGCCGCCTCCAACGCCGAGTACAAGGGGCTCGACGTCTCGAACATGGCTATCGCCACCATCTCGGTCGCAAGGGGCCGCGTCATCCCCGGGCACATGCCCAGGGCCCACGGCCGCGCAACCGAGTGGAACCAGGACACCGTGAATGTCGAGATCATCATCCAGGAGGTGGAGTGATATGGCATCTGAGAGGAAATTCGTAGCTGAGAACATCCGCAGGGTGCTCCTCAAGGAGTACCTCATGAAGGAGGTCAGCCGTGCGGGATTCGGAGGACTCGACGTCCAGAGGACCCCCATGGGAACCCGTGTCGTCCTCACCACCGAGAGGCCCGGCCTCGTCATCGGAAGGAAAGGACAGACCATCAAGAACCTGACCGCAGTCATCGAGGACCGCTTCGGATTCGAGAACCCCCAGATCGAGGTTCAGGAAGTCGAGAACGCGAGCCTCAACGCACAGATCATGGCCGAGAAGCTGGCCTTCTCCCTCGAGAGGGGATGGCACTTCCGCAGAGCAGGGCACTCCACGGTCCGCAGGATCATGGACGCCGGCGCACGCGGATGCCACATCATCGTGGCAGGAAAGCTGACCGGACAGAGGCACAGGACCGAGAAGTTCAAAGAGGGCAACATCAAGTTCTGCGGTGACACCAAAGCCGAGTTCATGGACCACGGATATGCGGTCGCGAAGCTCAAGATGGGTGTCATCGGAGTGACTGTCGAGATCATGTCCAAGGACGCCAAGATGCCCGCAGACATCACCGTCCTGAACAAGACCGAGGCTGCCGCCGTGCTTCCCGACCTGTTCAACGCTCCCGCCCCTAAGGCTGAGGAGCCCGTCGCAGAGGAGGCTCAGTGATGGCCGCACTCAAGACCGCAGACATCAGGAACATGAGCGTCGAGGAGCGCAACCAGAAGCTCAAAGAGCTGCGCGACGAGCTCATGCACGAGAGGGGAGTCTCCGCCATGGGCGGCGCACCCTCCAGCCCCGGCGCGATCCGCGCCCTCAGGCTGAACATCGCGCGCATCCTGACCGTCCAGAAGGAGGAGGAAGAGATCTGATGGCCGAGATCTGCCCAGTATGCGGATTGCCCAAGGAGCTGTGCATGTGCGAGGAGATCGCACGCGAGCAGCAGACCGTTAGGATCTCGATTGACAGCCGCAGATACGGCAAGACCGTTACCGTGATCGACGGTATCGATGAGAACGACATCGACATCGGCGATCTGGCCAAGCAGCTGAAGAACAAGTGCGCCGCCGGCGGAACCTGCAAAGACGGGCGCATAGAGCTCCAGGGAGACCACAAGAAGAGGGTCAAAGCAGTCCTGGAGGAAATGGGGTTCCGCACCGAGGTCAGATGAGAGACAATCTCTTCGCTAAAACTGAATTCATCGGACTGGACGTGGAAGTGCTGTCTGCACCATTCTCCGGTATATCCGGAAAAGTGGTCGACGAAACGAAGAACACGTTTACCATCGAATCGGCCGGAACTGAGAGAATGGTACCCAAGCCAGGAAACGAATTCAGGTTCGCATGCGAAGGCAGAGCATTCGTCATCAAAGGATCAGAGATAATGCACCGACCAGAGGACAGAATCAAGAAGGTTAGGTGAAATAATGACAGCAGAAATCAGAGATATCGGAATCGACGTCGTCCCCCCTAAAGCGGAATGCAACGACCCCAACTGCCCGTTCCACGGCAGCCTGCCGGTCAGGGGACAGATCATTGATGGAGTAGTTTCGACGGTCAAGATGAACAAATCCGTCGTCGTCGAGCGCAACTACCTCAGATACCAGCCCAAGTACGAGAGATACGAGAAGAGGAGCAACAGGTACTCCGCCCACGCCCCCGCATGCCTCGGCCTCAAGGTCGGGGACAGGGTGAAGATCGCAGAGTGCCGCCCTATCTCCAAGACCGTGTCCTTCGTCGTTGTCGAGAAGGTGGAGTGAGATGAAGGGAATCTCCGGAAACCAGACCAGGGGCCTCCAGAACGGCTCCAGGCTCACCGTCATCGACAACACTGGAGCCAAAGAGATCGAGATCATCACGGTGCCCGGGTACCACGGCGTCGCCAGGAGGGTCCCCTCCGCAGGCGTCGGAGACCTCGTCATCGCCTCGGTCAAAAAGGGAACCCCCCAGATGAGGAGGCAGATCGTCTTCGCAGTCATCGTCCGCCAGAGGCGCCCCATG
>CAVKKO010000228.1:0-2997 GCA_963656905.1 Bacteroidaceae bacterium
AGCGAAGCGAGCGTGGGCGGGTGCCGACTTGATAGAGATAACCTGAGTTAAAACTTCGAAAAAAGGCGCGAGCCTACGATAGAAGTTGACGAAGGTTATCGACTTTCAGACCCTGAGTTAAAACCATCTGGAGGTCGTCAGTAGTCGTCGATCCGGGTGAAATCAATCGAGTATTTCCCCTCGTCCTCTTTGGTGAACATCACGGCATTGATGCCCAGGTCATCCAGCATATCCATGGTGACCAGTTCTCCCTCCTGGAGGTGCAATACGTCCCTGAGCAACCATCTTCCGAGATCCTTGTTGGGGTTCGACATGATGGCCTTACCCTGGTCTTGGCAAACCTTCGCGCTTATCGTCTCTCCATTGGGGAGTTCCAAGTCGAACGGTTGATCCCTGCTAGGGAAGAAGCCCGGCATGCGGTCGCGGTCCTCCTTCTGATATGGGATGTAGATCTCGTCGAAATCCCTCTTGCGTCCATGGGCGTTCCATTGGTTCAGCCCGCTACGCTCGGGGACATGGATCGTTCCGCGCTTCGAGAACAACGGCAATACCAACACGGGGGCCGGATGTTCGCTCCCGCGAAGCCCGTCCTCCAATGAGAATTCTCCTGTATAGAATCTCATTAAGGCCTCGGTAGGGTCGGCTATGAAATCGACTTCGAAGGAATAGAGGGGTTTCTGGATGTCGAAGGATTCCAGGATCGTGCTTTTGGATCTGCTGAATTTGAACGAGTTCTTCCCGTCTGTGAAATCGAATCCCTTGTCCGTACTCTTCGTGACCCTGATCTTTTCAAGGTCGATATAGTCCATCGGACACTCGTGTATGGCGAGGTTGGAGTTTCTGCGGACGATGTAGTGGTAGATGAAGTCGTCCACGGCATACGCATTCCGGGAGAAATCCAGCCTTTCGTTCCTGAGCTCCGAGACGCGGATGGCATCCTCGTTCACATCTCCGGTGTCGGTATAGCTGCGTTTCTTGTCGAACTCGGCGATCTTCTGGTACGGGGTGTCCACGAAGGTCTTGACCCCGATTCCGATTTCATCGACGCGGGCATCGATGGCGACGCACGATCTGGACAGGTTCTCGGCACTGAAACATCTGCAGAACAGATTCTCCGCTATGCGGTAATCGATGTAGGGGGTTTTGCTGTCGGAGAAGAGATTGCTGATCGAAGATACCGCTCTCAGATACTGCACATAGGTGTGTCTGGTCTCCTTCGTAGCTCCGCAGAATATCGATTTCATCCTCTATTCTCCGCTTTATCCATCGCAGAAATCATATTTTCGGCTATCTGCCTGATAACTGGTATCGAAACGGAATTGCCGGCCTGCTTGTACATATGCGATCTCGCGATGTCGGGGAATGTGAAGTTCTCCGGGAACCCCTGAAGCCTCAGGCACTCCTCGGGTGTGAGTTTCCTGATGCCGAAATCGTCTCTGATCAGCGGGACATTGTGCCCGCCGGTACCCATGTTCGCCGTCAGGGTGGGGCAAACATTGCTCTTATTCTCCCTGACATATACCCTCCGCCACTGATAGACGGTATCCGGGTTCGTCATGGCTTCATCGAGTTGCTTGTAGTATTTGTGCGTGGGCGGATAGTAGAATTCGTCCTTCTGTTTGACGTGCGGATCGATGATGTCATGTATGGAGCACGTCAAAGGCTGAGGCGAAGGGTAGCTGAAGCATTCCATTGCCGGGCAACTGCCGTCCTCTTCCTTCCTGAAAGCCACGACGTATATGCGTTCGCGATTCTGCGGGATGTTGCCGTAATCCATCGTATTGAGCACGGCTTGGGTGACCTCGTATCCCGAATCAATGAGCGCATTCTTGATGATCTGATAGGTGTGGCCGTTGTCATGGGTCATGAGGTTCTTCACGTTCTCAAGGAAAACCGCTTTCGGATGACACTCATTGATCATCCTGTCCACCTGAGTGTACAGAACCCCGCGGTCATCGGCGAATCCCTTTCTGTATCCTGCGATGGAGAACGCCTGGCAGGGGAATCCTGCGGCGATTATGTCGATGTCCGTGCGTCCCTCCAGCGTCTGCTTGTACACATCGTCCTCTACCAGATACGGGGCGCCATCGAAGTTCTGCCGGTATGTCATGCAAGCGTAGCTGTCTATCTCATTAGCATAAACAATCTCGGCACCGGCCTGCTTGAATCCGAGGCATATTCCGCCGATGCCCGCAAAAAGGCTCGCCACACGATATTCCGACATCACCCCTCCTGAACACGGATGGCTGCTTTATAGATATCGAAAAACGCCGGATGAATGTCACGGCGTTCCATCTGCATGTTTGCTCTGCATCCAGATCACTGAATCAATTCTTTCATCGCATTCTCATATTCTCTTGCTTGATCCAGCCTTTCGTTCAGTCTCTCCTGCTCCAGCTCTTTGATATCGGGATCTTCGATGAGTTCGATCTCTATCTTCTTCTTCCTCACCCATTCATAGAATCCTTCGCCGGAGCCCATTACATCCGGGGGAACATCCACATATTTGCGGATGACGACCTCTCCGTCTTCCAGATAGAACATGACATGATCCTTTTCAGAAAGCTGCAGGATCTCTTTGACTTCCTTGATCAGCGTTATTCTCCCGGCTTTATCCGTCTTTGATGACCCCAGAAATACCATTTTACCATATGAGGAAAAGTTCCGTATGTGTTTAAATATTCCCACCCTATTATACCAATTAACCAAAAATGGAGAATCGACAAAATGTTCTACATGGACGAGTGGGAGTACAACCTCTGGTTGGAGCTCCACAGAGATGAGCTTCTGGCGTCGAAGCATGCCGGATCCGAGGACGAGGAACAGAATTCGGAAGTTTCCGCATCACCGGAGAGTGAGTGAGAATGGGAAGATATCCGTTCGTCGAGTGCATCAACGAATACCTGCCCACTGAGGAGGGGCACCTCTCCGCCGAGACTCTTTCCGCCTACGGCAGGCGTCTGAGGCAGATCGCCAAGGTCGTCAATCAGCTGAAGG
>CAVKKO010000229.1:0-2993 GCA_963656905.1 Bacteroidaceae bacterium
ATCGTCCTGCTGCTGAGCAGGCAGGTGTTCGAAGCATACGCAGACTACCGCAAGCAGAAGAGAGAAGGAGTGGACGAGCCTGTGTTCCACAAGAGCGCCCTCTCCGATCCGACCGGAATCACCGAGTGGGAGGATTGAGCATGGATAAGAAGACCCTGTTCTACATCCTCCTGGCCATCGCCGCCGTCATCGGCGTCGGGAGCGGATACAGCTTCGACCAGGGGAACAACACGACCCTGTTCGCATGCATCCTGCTCGGGCTGGTCGTGCTCGCCGCCGCATACTGCGTCTTCGAGAAGTTCAAAGACGAAGAGTTCGGCGACAAGATCGGAAAGTTCTGATCGCAAACGGGGGCTCCGGCCCCCTTTTCCAACCTCTTCGATTCTCAAAGACCTGTCAGAGGACTGCGATGTTCTCTGAGATTATAGCATCGTCATGGACCCTGTATCCGAGGATCTTCGGGATCTCGTCGCTGTGACGGCCCGCTATCGACTTCAGGTCCTCAGACCCGTAGCTCACAATCCCCTTGGCTATCGTGCGCCCGTCGCATACGATGTCGACAACATCCCCCTTGCCGAAAGTCCCCTCGACGGACCTGATCCCTATCGGGAGCAGGGACCTGTGGTCGAGGAGCGCTTTCTGAGCCCCTGCGTCCACCACTACCTTGCCGGAAGGATGGACCGACTTTATCCAGCGCCTCTTCTTGGATATCTCGGCGCCTGTGAGGAACAAGGTGCCTATGTCCTGGCCCTTGACCGCCCTGTATATCGCGGATTCCGCTCCGCTGTGGGCTATGACCATGTAGCATCCGGCATCTCTGCAGATATGCGCGGCCTTCAGCTTGGTCTTCATGCCGCCTGTCCCCATGGTGGTGCCCGCGTCCCCTGCAACGTCCTCCACGTCCTCCAGGACGGGGACCACAGGGATGAGCTTGGCATCGGGGTTGCGGGAAGGATTTGCATCGTACAGGCCGTCCACGTCCGAGAGTATCACAAGGAGGTCCGCATCGGTCCTGCTGGCGACTATAGCAGACAGAGTGTCGTTGTCGCCGAACCTGATCTCCTGCGTCCTGATGGCGTCGTTCTCGTTGAAGATCGGGACTATCCCGTGCTCCAGCAGGGACATGACCGTGTTGTGGAGGTTCAGGGCGCTCTCCCTGTCCGAATAGGTGTCCATGGTCATCAGGATCTGCCCGACCAGGAGGCCGTACCTCTGGAAGCAGTCGCCCCACTCCCTCATCAGGATGCCCTGCCCCACCGAAGCGGCTGCCTGGCGGATGGGGACCTCGTTGGGCTTGGGCACGACACCCATGCTCTTCAGCCCCAGCGGGATGGACCCGGACGACACGATGAGCACCTCTATGCCCTCGTCCCTGAGCGCCTTGACCTGCTCGGCGACGGAGTCCATGAAATCGCGGGAGACCTTCGAGCCATTCCTCATGATCGAGGACGACCCTATCTTGACGACCACGCGCCCGATGTCCTTCAGGACAGCGGACCTGTCGACAGAACCTGCCATGTCAGGCACCTCTGAAGGGATACTCCGCATCCGACTTCTTGTGGACGAACTTCCTGCATCCGGGCCCGACATAGTCCTTCACGACCTGTCCGTGCCCGGCCAGGACGTACTTGTAGATCATCAACCCCTCCATCCCCACGGGCCCGCGGGCGTGGATCTTGTTGGTGCTTATGCCGACCTCTGCGCCTTTGCCGAACCTGTAGCCGTCGGCGAACCTGGTGGATGCGTTCACGAACACGTCTGCGGAGTCGACTCCGCGGGCGAACATCGATGCGCTGCGCACGTTGCTGGTGATTATAGCGTCGGTGTGATGGGACCCGTGCGCGTTGATGAAGTCCATGGCCTCGGCAATGGAATCCACCACCTTCATGGACACGATGAGGTCTCCGTACTCCGTGTCCCAATCGGAATCTGAAGCAGGGACCGCATCGGGGCACATAGATAGCACCCTCTCGTCTCCGCGGACCTCCACACCGTTGGCGATATACTGCGAGACCATGCGGGGGACGAAGCTGTCTGCGATTGCAGAAGAGACCAGGATAGTCTCGGCGGCGTTGCACACCGCAGGATACTGCACCTTGGAGTCCAGTGCCACGGACACGGCCATGTCCAGGTCCGCCTCGGAATCCACATACACATGGCAGATCCCTGCCGCGTGGCCGAGGACGGGTATCCTGGTGTTGTCCTGTATGTACCTGACGAACTCGTTGGATCCGCGGGGAATGAGCAGGTCGATGTACCTGTCCAATCCTAATATGGCATTGATGTCCGACCTGGTCTCCAAGAGGACGAACGCGTCCCCGGGGACCCCTGCGCCCACCGCCGCGTCCTTCAGGATGTCGAACAGGGCGCGGATGGATGCGGACGCCTCGCGCCCGCCTTTGAAAGCGACAGCATTCCCGGATTTCAGGCAGAGCGACATGATCTGGGGGACCACGTCCGGTCTGGACTCGAATATCATGCCCAGAAGGCCGATCGGGCAGCGCATCTGGTAGAGAGTGAGCCCTTCATCCAGGTCGAGGGCGGACATGACCTCGCCCACGGGGTCCGGAAGTGAAAGGAGATCCCTTATCCCGTCTATCATCCCGTCTATCTTAGAATCGTCGATCTTCAGCCTCTTGTACATGGAACCGGAGATCTCTCCAGCATCCAGCATCTTCTTGGCGTCCGCCAGGTCCCTTGCGTTGGCCTCCAGGATGGATTGCCTGTTGCTGTCCAGTGCAGAGATCATCGCGCGGAGCGCACGGTCCTTGGCATCCGAAGGCAATGCCGACAGCTCGATGGAGGCTGCTTTGGCTTTCTGGATTTCCGAGACGACATCTGATGTGGACATCGTCCAGCCATCGCCCATTCTTGATATATATGTTGACAAAGCCGCCCGCCCATAGAACCTTTTTATATCGTGATAAAATTGGGGAGTTCAAGCCGAGGTAGCCAAGCCCGGTATGGCGGCGGTCTCGAAAACCGCTGGAGTA
>CAVKKO010000230.1:0-2910 GCA_963656905.1 Bacteroidaceae bacterium
CCCGATTCGGTCTCGGTCGGCTCCTTGATCACCTTGCCGGAATCCCAGGTATGATCTCCGGTTGCCGCGATGGCCTCCGTCTTCGTTGTTCCGCAGTTGCTGCATGTGAACGTCTTCTCGCCATCGTCGCTGCAGGTGGGATTCTTGATGACCGTTCCCGAATTCCAAACGTGGTTGCCGGTGGCCTCGATGGTCTCCGTCTTCGACTCCCCGCACTTGGTGCACTTGAAGACCTTGGATCCCTCCGTGTTGCATGTGGCCTTCTGGGTGACCGTTCCGGTATCCCAGGTGTGACCAGTTGCAGGGTCCTTCTCCTGTGCGACCTTGACATTTCCGCACACCGAGCAATGGGAGCCTTCCTTCAGCCCGTCTGCCGTGCAGGTGGGGCTGACGGCCTTATCGGTGACATAGGCATGTATCAGAGATTCGCCCTGGAATGTCAAGTTCTTATTATTCTCGACGCAGCCGACGCTCTTCAGAACATTGATGATCGTGCCGGAGGATGCATCAGAAACCGCCCCCTCCAACGACACATAATATGTCTTTGGGTTGGAATTTATCGTTGCTACGAATGATCCCTTAATCTTATTTTCAAAAGCCTGACTCTTCGTATCTACAGTGAATGTTACCCTACAATCGCTGTTGTTTGGGTTGAATGACATCGAGTACACGACATCTGACCCCGATACACTCGTCTCAATTCCCACACCCAAAAAACTGGTCACTGTACAGATTAGATGATGAGACGTCTTATTGATGTATTCCTTTACCAAAAGGTTGTCATTGAACGTTCCGCCATTAATCTTTAGACTTGCTTCAGTGTAATCACTATGTGTATAGTACTCAATATCTCCTCCGAAGGTTCCATCGTTTATTATGGTATTACCCCAGGTCTGGACTATCCTGGTCACCTTATTGCCAGAATCCGACGAACCCAGAGCGAATGTTCCTCCGTTGATTGTCAGATTAGAATACTCATCGACCTTGAATATGGAATGGTCGGATGCCGTACTGCTGTATGTGATCGAAGGTCCCTGACCGTTAGATCCGTAGATCATCGTTCCGTAGGACCTCAGAACGGTCCCGCTCGTGGCCTCTATTTTCCCCGTCCCCAGAATGGTGAGCTGAGCCGATGTGTTGACGGTATCGATCGGATACACCGGAGGCGAACTTCCACCGACGGTGATCATGTAGCCACTGGTACTATGGGTTAGGGTATGCTTCCCGATATCCAGAGTATATTGCCCTGCCTTCGTGAAGGAGAGGGTACCTGGAATCGTGACGTCTTTTAGAAGCGTGATGGTTGCCTCGTTGGCAGAAGCCTTCCATTGTGCGGCCGATACCGCGGCACTCAATGTCGTGTTAATCGCAGTCGAATCTCCGATGCTGACCTGGACTTCGTTTGAAGTCGGAACGACGACTTTCCCCACGGTCTCATAACAGGTCGCTTCGTAAACGCTGTATTCGGTGGCGCAGTACTTCGAGATATCGTCAGTAGACCCCGGAACAAAGAATCCTCCGGTGAATGTCGGGTTTATCCCTGATCCATAAACCAACACCCCGACATTTGTGGCATCGAAGATCCCTCCCTTGACGTTCAGAGTAGAATTCTTCTCACCACCTATGACATCTGTACCTGATGCCATCGTGTATTGACCACTCTCGATGGTGACCGATGTTGATTTTCCTTCCCCTTTCGTCTCACACCACACTGCGTGGAAATTCCTACCCAGGACAGTCAGATCCTTGAGGGTCACATCCGTCGATTCGTAAACATTGATGCCACCGTCCATCACGAGATCACTGATGACGACGTTACTGGTTGTAATCGTTTCATTTTCCGTAGCTCCTCCGGATTCGGGATCATTTGCCCTATCCCCGATGAACAACAAGTATGAGATGTATCCGTTATTGTAGCGACCATTCTCACCTCCCACCATTTTCCCATTCTTCACCTCGAAATTCGTTCCTATGAGGCTCATTGCCATCTTATCGACTTTGATTGTATAATCGCAAAAATCGATGGTTAACCCCGAGACATTGAATTTAATTTGTTTGCTCACGTCGGTACTCTTGAAATAGGCATTATTGACGAATTCAATCATCTTCTCTTCAGAACTCAATGCCTTCGCTACCTCAATGGCCTTCGCAAATGATGAATAATATTTGCCATCCACCTTAACAATCGCCTGAGATTCACTGACTTCAGTCGTCGTGCTGGTATTCTCGATATAAGTGATCTCCGTCCCATCAATTTCAGAGAATCCGTTCCCTGATACAACAAAACAAGCCAGGACCGCGACCAATCCCGCGATTACTGCCAAAGCTAATTTGTTCATTTTCCCCTCCCATCGGAGGAGGAAGGGAAGGTCGGAAAAGAGGCTTAACCCCCCCCCCCCCGTCAGTACATTTCCGTACCCTGGTCATGGTCAAGCGTAACCTTATAGTTTACTGAGCTTAGAACCAAATCAAAGAACTAAGTATAATAGAACATGGGAGCAGACCGTTCCAGCACAACCGGATGCCAGATCTGCGAAATCCTGAAAGGAGAACAGACGGGACGGCCCGCTCGGACCGCCCCATCTTCATAGTTTCACTGAGGCGAAGGAGTCCCCGAGATCGGGGGCTCGACGCTCGATTCCGTCATGACGACGGGTTCCGGCTCCGCTTCGGCGACCTCGGGTTCCTTAGCAGGGGCAGATTCGATGACCTTGTACTCGATCTTCTTGGGCGCCTCGAGCCTCTTCGCCGATGATTTCCCATCCGTGGTCAGCGGGAGGAGCTTGTCGAGGTACTGCTGCTTCATCGGGCAGTCCACGAAAGCGTACTCGAACACGTCGCGGAGGTTCTCGACTGTGTATATTTCCATCATGTCGTAGTACTTCTGGTCGATCATGACGTCCTTCCCGT
>CAVKKO010000231.1:0-2907 GCA_963656905.1 Bacteroidaceae bacterium
CGGGCACGAGCATGGACAAGCTGTCGGAGAACGCCCTGCAGCAGATAATCGACAAGGAGTACGCCAAGGGGCTGAAAGGCCCGACGAAGGCATACGGGGTCGCGTTCAACCAGAAGGATGTGTTCGTATCCCACAGGGAGATCTGAACAGCATTCCTGATGTGTGTGCAAATCTTGCACGAAATTTTAATTCGTGCAGATTTTGCATATTTTATAATGAATTATATGCCCGATTGTCATATCGCCAAATATGGGCGATCTGGTCGGCAGAGAATCGGAACTGCGTTTCCTGGAATCGGTCTGGAACGGCCATGGTTCCCGCACCTGTATGGTCGTCGGACGTCGCGGCATCGGGAAGACAGAGCTGCTCAAGAGATTCTCCCAAGACAAGAGAACGGTCTTCGTCTCCTGCGTTATCGGCTCCATCCCAGACAACATCCATGCCATTACAGGGGCCATGAAGGCTCTCGACGGAAAGGAGAGGAAGGATCCCAAGACTCTGATAGCTTCTCTGAGCGGCTTGCTGGAGATATGCGGGGAATCGAAGACCCTCGTCGTCATCGACGATCTCCCGCATCTCATCTCGTCCGGCCGTGAAGCATCTTCTGTGGTCCAGCACTTCGTGGATTCCGTCATTCCGGAGACGGAATCCATGGTCGTGGTGTGCGGATCGTCGATAGACACGATGATGAGGGAGACTGCCAGCTACAAGCAGCCCTTGTACGGAAGGTTCCTCAACCAGATCAGGATGGAGCCCCTGACGCTCCGGGAATGCAGCGCATTCCATCCTGATATGCCCGACTTGGAGCAGCTGAAGCTGTACTTGACCGTCGGCGGCATACCTGCATATCACTTGGATCCAGAGGCCTCAACGTTCAGGGAATACATCGAGAGGCATTTCCTCTCGCAGAACGGGGACCTGAAGGATGAATCTGAATCCCTCATCGGCAGGGAGCTGTCGCCGCTTGGCAGATACCTGTCCGTCCTGAACGCCATCTCCGACGGAGCTGCTTCTCTAAAAACAATCTCCGAGAAGAGCGCGGTCGAGAGGACCGCCTGCGCCAGATGCCTGGACGACCTACGGAGAATAGAGATTGTAGGTACAGTGCATCCAATGATGGGGTCTCCGAAACAGCCAGTGTACAGGATCATCGATCCGCTGACAGCGTTCTGCCAGTCCATAGTCCGCGAATCGAGGGCCTATGCGCTCAAGGGCCCGACGGAGGCCTTCGATATCCTATCTCAGGACATCCATATGTTCTTGGTAAGGCGCTTCGAGGACCTTTGCACCGAATATGTGAAGAACAACTACAGGTGCATCGAGATAGGGAAGTGGTGGGGCGTCGATGAAGACAAGAGCATAAGAGAGGTCGACATCGCTGCGAAGATCCTTGTCGGCGATTCCACAGCCGCGCTGTTCGGCGAATGCAAGTTCAGGAACATGAAGATGCCTTCCGAAGCCTTAGAGGAGCTTAAAGCGGACTGCAGGCTCGTCAAGACCGACCTCTCGATGAAGTACATCCTGTTCTCCGCCTCCGGTTTCACGGAAGACCTTATCGACGAGGCAGAGGAGTTCGGAGTCGAGCTGGTCGGACTGGAGCAACTGTTCGACAACCCCCGCATCCGTTGATATAGTCTCGGCCCTATGCTGTACTATGGCCTCAGACAGACCGGCAACGGGAGCTTCCGGCTCCTACAGGGTGAGACTGACCCTCTGCGACAGCGACCCGCCCATAGTTCGCGAGATCGCCGTCCCCAAGTTCGCCACGCTCTTCGACCTGCACAACAACATCCAAGCCTGCTTCGGATGGTCGGACTACCACATGCACATGTTCGCTTCAGACGGCACCGAGTACGGAGTCCCTTGCGATGATTTCCCGGACTGCGAAGACGAGACCATCGTCCCCCTGTCCGATTTCGAGGGGTCCGTGCTGGACTACAACTACGACTTCGGAGACGATTGGCATGTGGATGTGGAGATCCTCGGAGACGCTCCGAACGACAAGAGATGGACCACTCTGCTGTCGTGGGAGAACGACGGCCCTCCGGAAGACTGCGGAGGGATCTACGGATTCTATGAAAAACTGGAGAAGCTGTCCGACCCTTCATCCGAAGACTATGAGGACATCGCAGAATTCATGGAAGGATACGAATTCGATGAGGAGTTCGTCAGCATCAACCTGCTTGGCTTCATGCCACAGGGGATCAGACCGATGGATGCGTTCATTGCATCGCCGATACTCCCCGCATTGCTGATGATGCCGATCAGCGCAGGCTCATCGGAGCCTATCGCATTCGACCTGCAGTTCGGGCTGCCGTTCATCATCACAGACCGGCCCGTCAGGAAATCGAAGCGGCGCGATGGCATAGAGGAGCCTCCAATGGTGGCAAGGAAAGAGGTTGAGGCGCATCCCGAGAGGTACGTCATATTCTCCGAGAATCCCTTGGAGTTCTTGAGGAGCGCCGCCATAGAGTTCCTCGAAGAGAACTCCATCCCGGCCCCCGACGTTCACTCCGACGTGGAGGACTTCATCGAAGATGCGATGGATACAGTCGAGCAGAGAGGACTGGAGAAGGAATGGGATGATTTCCTCCCACCGACCATATCAAGGCGGATATACGACTGGGCGGCGGACAACGGCATCTACTTCTTATCCCTGGAAGCGGCCCCGCTGTCTCCCGTTGAAACCGCGATGAAGAAGGCCCGTGACTCGGTCGGTGATGACGCCGACATCGACGAGTTCCTCGATGCCCTGATGAACTCGTCCAACAGCAAGAAGTGAACGCTGCCATCGCAGCCCTTTAAAAAACCATAAAGGGGGGATGACCCCCCGTTTTAAAGACTCAGTAGGAGACGCCCTGCCACAGCAT
Source organism: Bacteroidaceae bacterium (assembly GCA_963656905.1). Taxonomy (GTDB): domain Archaea; phylum Thermoplasmatota; class Thermoplasmata; order Methanomassiliicoccales; family Methanomethylophilaceae; genus Methanoprimaticola. Next base: position 2,871 of record CAVKKO010000231.1, read on the forward strand.
GGCGTTGGCGACCTTCTCGAATCCGGCGATGTTGGCT
>CAVKKO010000232.1:0-2863 GCA_963656905.1 Bacteroidaceae bacterium
GCCTCGTCCATGCGGGCTTTGAGAAGCTCCGAGAAGGACATGCCGCCCAGGTGCTCTTCGTTTGTCATTTTCTTACCTCTGTGTATCGTTTGAGATTCTTCATCCATTTTGGAATTATCATATTGCTCCATTCCGAGCGCATCCGCGGGTTCGGCGGGGGGTATACCCGGTGCATCGCTGATAGGTACTGGTGGTGCAGGCGCTTCCGGATACTCTTTGAAGAGATTCATGATGTAAGAAGGTCTCACTGCAGTGGGGTCCAAATTGATATCCTTCGGTATGCTGAACATCGTCTCTTTATCATATATCGGGTTCCCGTTCTCATCGACATTGACCGTTTTATTCGGTTTGAAATAACTGCCCGTCACCGCATGGTACAGCATCCTGGTAAGAACTTCAAGGTCTTCAGGATTGCTGAGGTCAAGTCCCGTCCCGTTCGCAAGTCTCTCTGCGAGCTTAGACTTCTCATTCTGTTTGAGGAAGCTGGAGATCCTTTTAGGAGGTACATAATCTCCATCTCCGCGTAAGCTGTCGTAGATATCTGCAGGGAAGGGTATCTCTCTCAGATTCTTGATGAAAGGTATGCTCAGGCCTGTGAAATAATCCCTGCCCGCGTCGGTCATCCAGTCTGAGTCCAATCCATTCTCCTTCCGGAGCTCCTGTGCGAGGAGTTCATTCATGATTCTGGTCCTCGCCTTTCTGGATTCAGCAGCCTGCCTCTTCTCCTCATCCTCCATGTACTCCTTTTCCGTTCCTCCGGGCGTGGCGGATGCTTTACCCTGATTGAAGAATTGATTCGGCGACTGGAAGTTGAACTGAGGTCTCATCTTGGCGATATCGCCATACTTCTCCGGGTTGTTGAGGATCATTTGACGAAGCTGCTCCTGTTGAGCGATGCTCATATCCACACCGAACAGTCCTCTCATATCAGCGAAACCCTCTTTCTTCACCCGGTTCAATTGGGATTTCAAAGATTTAACACGCAATTCCGCCTGTGCCAAAGCTTCTTGGTCTCCGGATAGCTTCGCTTTTCCAATCTTCTGATTGGCTAGTTTGATCTCCTCATCCAACGCCTTGATCTTCCCGACCCAGTATCCATATTTGTTCCGGATAGCATTCTCAATCGGTCCCTCGATGGGACGGCGGAACTGTCTGCCAGGTCCCGCGACCGTCTTATTCTCGGGATCATCGGGATATAGGCGATATCCGCCCAATGCGAACGGGTTCTCTATATCGACGAGCCCGTTCATATTACGCCTGATCCCACGGGAACTCTCCCACATCTCCGGTTTGATGCCATTCTTCTCGAGCAGGTCCCCGACCATGCTCTCTAGCTGCAGATAACGGGAGATCTTATCGCGCTTGCTGTCATCGAGAGGCGCCCCCGATTGCCCTTCACTGTTCCTATACAACTCGTCATCTTTCAGTTTTTGGAAGAGGTCATCAGTCGTCTCGCCTTCATCCAAAAGGTCCGACTCCAACATGCGCTTCGCCTGAAGAACCTTCTGGTGAAGTTTACTGCTCGGGTCGTCCAAAACACCTCTGGAGATGTGTTTGTCGATATCTTCGGGATCGAGCTGGAGAAGGTCCATGAGGTCGTAATCCCCATTATCCCAGGTCCAACCTTTTCTTTGTCCGATTTGCTTTCCAGTCCTACGAGAGGTCCAGTTTTTGAGAGAGATGCGCCCATCTCTATCCAGGAATGGAGAATCGTAGTCGAAATCGAACAGGAACGGAAGGTTCATGATGTTGTTAGGCGGTGCATAATCCTTGACATCGTATCCTCCGACGTTCGTCGTGCTTCCGGTAGGAAGCTTGTACATCTGGGTGTAGAGTTCGAAGAGATCCGCTACGGAAAGCGTATCCAGATTCATTCTCAGCGCCTCAGGGAGCCTATTGTCATCGATCAACTTGTTATAAAGCTCGATAACCGTCTTCGCCTGGTCTGGGTCATCGGATACATACGGCTTGTAGAGATGCTTGACCAGATTATCGCCCCAAGGATCTCTGAATGCGGACACGACTTGGATTCCAGTCTTCGGATCGATAGTAAGGTCTGTTCCGGAACGGGTCTGAAAATATGCAGGCATGCCCGTGATATCCTCTGTTACATCATGCAGCTGAGCATCGTGTCCCGTATCTTCGGGAGCGATCATTGCATCCTTTATCGTGACCTTATCCGCATTACCGGGCTGTTTATCCAATTTGTTCCCGAACTGCCTCTGTGCATTGATCGAATCACTCGAAACTTTCTCTACGGGTTTCGCGAGCATGCCTTCAACGGACTTGGAATCGCCATCCTGATTGAGAGTGGTAGCTTTCGAGGTTTTGGGTTTGGCATACCTGTCCTTGACTTTGGCATCATATTGCTTGGCGCTGTCGGCCTTTGCCTGCTTCTGTTTCTTCTCGTCGTCTGCGGCCTTGGTGCCATCTCCGAATCTGATGCGGTCCTCTTCTCTCTGTGACTCCCGCTGCTTGAACCTCTGTTCAATCTCATCCGCCACTTTATCCACGGGACGAGCGACCATCGGATCGACTTTAGGTGTGAGCGCAGACACTGCCTGGTCTTTCGCATTTTCGAACTGATGTTTGACTCTGTTCTGTTCATTTATTTGTCTGTCACGTTCCTCTATAGATGATTCGTTCTCCCCATCAAATGTATGATGTATATGACCCCTGCCAGTATGGTATCCACTATAGTCTTTAGGATTGGCTATCCGCCATCCCTGCCCCACAAAACCAATGTCAGGGTCCATCTTATCGAACTCGGGATAATCCTCCTTGATGGTTTTATCGCCGGATTGAGGGATCTTCGACCTTATCCCATCCATCTCGGAGTTCGCAGGACGGATGGAACTCTTCA
>CAVKKO010000233.1:0-2845 GCA_963656905.1 Bacteroidaceae bacterium
CGAGGTTCGGAGAGGAGCTTCGGGGTGATATGCGCCGAGGGGAATACACATGAAAAATGGAAAAATGAGGACGGGGGGGGGGGCTTCAAGCTCCAAGAGACTCCTCGCCGCGGCCGCGATACTGGCGGTCGCGTTCGTCTTTCTGGCCGCGGTGCCTGCTGATGCGACAGGCGGTAGTGCTGCCGATGATGCTGTTTATGCCGGTGGGTCAGGTTCATCATATAGCACCATTAAGGCTGCTATGGATAATAGTAAGACGAACATCAAACTCGGTGCGAGCTTAGCAGAGGATGTGACTATCAGCGCAAATATCACCCTCGATTTGAATGGATTTACTTTGACCAACAGTAGTGGGCACACCATCACAGTATCAAGCGGTGGAAAGCTCACAATCAAGGACAGTGGGTCAACTGGAACTGTAGATAATATAAAACATGCAAAAGCTGCGCTTTATGTCCAAGCTGGTGGGGAGGCCATTCTTGATGGAGGGAAGTTCGAAAGATCGCAGGAGACGGGCTACGAAATAGATGGTGGGAATATAGCCTCGCCGAACTCTTGGTACACGATCTACAACGGGGGAACCTTGACGATAAATTCGGGAACCACAGTTGAGAACATCATTAAGAATCTGCCTAAGTCGGCGGTGGTTAATAACGCATCTTCCCTGTTCAAGAATGGAGGCGAAGGCACAGACTGGGGCACGATGACCATTAACGGGGGGACGTTCAACGGTGGGTTGAATGCGATAAAAAACGATAATGGGAAGATGACGATCCAAGATGGGAGATTCATCAATCAGATCCAGTATGCAGTGATGAACTGGGCTGATGCCACGATCAATGGTGGATACTTCAAGGGATATTCATCCGCCATTTGGGTATGCGCCTGGGAGGAAGGTACAGCCGAAAAACCCCAGGGGAAGCTAGTCATCACCGGAGGCACATTCGAGAGTGAAGAAGGATGTCCCGGTCTAACAATTCGCTCCAAGACTTACTACAATGATGATTCATATACATACACTGAGGTGCCTGTAGAAGTATCGATTGCGAATGTCAATATCACGGTAAAGTGTGAAAACACGAAGGCAACGGTCATCCTGGTAGGAAGCGCATCAGCTCAGCTTACGGCGAATTCAATCCTCCCGTTGGTGGTGCATCATAAGACGACGCTTGATGGAACCTCGGACGTTCAGGCCAAGTTCGAGGGATTGACGGCGGGTACCCAAGGGGCGATCATCGGCGCGGAATCGGTCGGCATCTCCGGATCGGTGGTTGCAGGATCTGGAGCGAAAATCAGCGAAGTCACAGGAAATGTCCTCCTCAAGAATCTCAATATCGGGTCGGGAACCCTCATTCTGGACGGTTCTACTGTGATCCAGGGCAATATACAGGGAAATATTCAGGTCTCCGCAAATAAGCAGCTCACCGTTTCTAATGCTACGTTGGTTTCCGGCTCTGTCCTGACCTTCAAGAATGGCGGGTTCCTCGGAGCCAATGAGGGGTCTGTTCTGACTCTCGACGGTTCGAGGATGGTGATGGAGAATCCAGCGATTACTTTTGTGGCCACGGGCAGTGTGTCGATGAAATTCCAGAAGGCATTCAACACAGGACTGGTTGACAACACCGAGATCTCGGGGCCCGGTTCTCTGTCTCTGGACGGGACATTCACTGTATTGAATGGTAAGGTCATGACCCTCAAGACTGTCCTGAACGGGAATGTTGCTCTGGGGTCTGGATCTTCGCTCATCCTATCTACAGGTGGACAGTACAGCGGAACTTTGACCTACGGTTCATTAGAGGGGTATACCTATACGAGGACAGACTCGATCGATGTCGAAAAGATATCAGGAAGAGAGAATGGGGTCACCATATCTGCGAACAATACGGATAAGGTCGTTATGTTGTCGGGTTCCTCTTCGGTCCTTTCCGGAGGGAGCATATCCTCCTCCGATTCGACCATCTCCATACCCGCGGACTCGAAGCTCTCCCTCTCCGGTTCCCTGAACGCCACTGTTCAGAATGACGGGACCATCGAGGTCCTGTCCGGCGGAAGCCTCCCTCAGGTATCCGGCAAGGTCAGGTTCGTCGGAGCGACGATCAGCGACGACATGACCGTGCCTTCCGGATCGACCTTTATCCTCGGAGGGGATGTCACCGTAGCTGAGGGCAAGGCTCTGACCTTCTCCGAATCCTCGGATCTGGAGGTCGACACAGCAAATTCGACACTCACGCTCCAGGGCGGCGCCGAGCTCGATATGACCGCCACCAAGGCATTCTCCCTGACAGCCAAGGATGGCTCGGTCGGAATCAAATTCCTGCAGACCTTCGAGGACAGCGAGTTCGGGAACGTCGATATCACCGGCGAAGGTGCCGAGCTGACCGTTGGCGGTATCTTCGCTGTCCCTCTCGGGAAGATCCTGACCCTCAAGACCGCACTCAACGGAAATATCGGCCTGACCAAGCAGAACGATACGACCTCGTCCATGGTCATCTCGGACGGAGGGATCTACACGGGAACCGCCTCCAATGGCACCAACTCGATCTCCCTGGCGGGGATCAAGGCTGGGAGCAACGGCACCGTGACAGTGTACGCCGGTTCCGTCAAGATCTCCGGACTGATGTCCGCTTCCGAAGTAGAGGCCGCCATATCCTCCTCATCCGGGGATGTCGTCCTCAAGGACCTGACGATCACCGGCGGAGAGGTCAAGCTCTCGACGAAGGTCTCCATAGAAGGTGCCCTCAAGGTGTCCAGCAGCACCACTCTGACCGTCGACTCCTCGGCCGAGGTCACCATGGGAAGCGGAGCGGAACTCTCCGTCGATTCGGGAGCCACCGTCGCGGTCAGC
>CAVKKO010000234.1:0-2837 GCA_963656905.1 Bacteroidaceae bacterium
CGGATGCAGGTCGTTGACTTCGCTCAGGTTCCTGGGCGATATGCCCGAAATCGGGGATCTCGCAATACCGGCCGGGACGGTGGTCGTATGTCTCTCTTCGCATGCGGATTCCTGGAGGTCCTACGACGGGGAATTGACCGTCGAGGATGTCGGAGGTTCCGGATCGGATTCGACGATTATGATGGTCGTCTCGTGCGCGCTCATCCTGGTTTCAATCATCGCTGTTATTCTCAGGATGTTGGCTCGGAACAGACTCTGACCACGGTCACATATTCCGTGGAGACGAGACGATTCGATCCATCGGCATGCGATAGCTCATATGGGAGCGCTCATTCCCAAGTCGGATGGAACCGTGGTTCGTAACTTCTGGAGACCGATAACAGAAAGGAGAAGAGGGGGCCATGGCCCCGGTTTGTTCTGCCCGTCGATCCCGAACGGACGGAAAATGTTCATGAGGCCTTCCGCTCGATGAGCTTGAGCACCAGGTCGTGTATCTCCACGGCCATCTCGTCACCTATGCTTGCCAGATATTGATTCAGATGATCGCCCACGTCGGACTCCGAGAAGAGGTAGAACCACGGCAGGCCGCGGATCTCCGACTCCAGGGAGCAACCGATTCCGGAATACTTGCACAAAGGCTGCGGTTTCCCGGTTATGTCGCAGACGAATATCGGGCTCTCCCGGCTCACGCCGGTGCTTATGCCGTTCATGACCACATGGAGTCCTTTGTTGCTATGCTCCAGCCTCTTGGGGATGGAACAATAGTCATCGTAGACGCTGCGCTTCCTGAATTCAGGCGAATCGCGCAGGATGTCGCGTATCACGATCGTGGCGAATCCGCCGTACGAACAGGTCGATGACATCGAATCCAAGAGGTTCGCTCTGAGGTAGAGGGTGAGCCCGTCATCCTTCGAGGAAGGGATCCGCGACAGGACGGAAGTGATATCGTCCATCTTGAGGGCCTCCACAACGCGGTCGTCGATCTTCTTGTAGTGCTCCTTCCTCTTGATGAGGGTGAAGATGCACTTCCTGTTGGTCACGAGTTCGGTCAGGCACAGTCTCAGGATATCCGGCATCTTGTAGAGCTCCCCGGTGCCAATGCCCTCGAAGTACACCTTCTTGAGCATGGTCATCAGCCAGGAATCGTTCCACTGGCAGAGGGCGAAGCTCTTCTGCGTCTGTGTCAGATTGTCGGCCATGAGCCACCAGAGTCCGGAGATGTTCTCGGGAATCCTGATCTCATGGACGAGCGGTTCCTTGTTCAGTTCTATGAGTCCCTTGATGACCTCGCCGAGGATGAAGTTCGTCTTCACGGAGTGGTGGTGATACACCACGAAAACGTATCCATCATATCTGGCGAAGAGCACCTCCTCTATGCCGCCCACGACCTTCACCGAAGGGCAGAATCTGAACCTGAGCTCCTTGCATTCGGGGTTGGTCCGGCAGAGTCTCATGTTCTGGAGGATACGGTTATAGTCTATCGTGTGGGATCTCCCGCTGTTCAATGCGTCCCTCGTGACGTAGTCGAGTCTGTCGGCGTCGAAGGACGAGTCTATGATCGAATGAAGGTCCTTGCAGAAGTTCGCGGCTTCCGTGTGCGGACCGATACGTTCCTCGAAGAACTCGCCGTCGGAAAGGATGCCGAGGGCGAGGATGGAGATCGCCACCTCGATCTCCTTGTACTCCGAGACTGTCTGGGTGTATGATGACAGGATATGCTCGCTGATCTCTAGTCCCATCTGTTCATGCAGATGCCTGTTCCCGCTGTTCATCCTCTGCATGAATTCCGGCAGGAACTTCGACTTCTCCGACAGGGCGTTCTCGGTGATATGGCTGAAGGGAGGATGACCCACATCGTGGAGCAGGCCGGCCAGTCTCACCGCTTCTGCCACTATCAGGTGGTGGAGCCTGTAGCGTTCCTCTACATTGGACGGGATCAGAGACAGATTCCGTTCTATGCAGCCTCTGAAGCAGTATTCATCCTTCAGGATATCCGAGAAGGGCACTATCGTGCTGATATGGTCGGGTCCGTAGAACTCCTGCACCGTGGGACCAGTGTCGGATATCCTCACGGCCATCCCTATGATCTCCTCCGCAGTGTCGTAGAATAGGTCGAGAATCTTCCTGTCGGCGTCCATTACGGACGCGTTCAGCATATCGCCGGCCAACTTCATCGTTCCGATGCAGTGCTCGAACCTCTTGACACGGTTCGTCGGGAAGGTGAGGTACAATGTGGAGTTCTGATAGATGTCGTGGAGACGGTTGAACTCCGTGCTGTATACGATCTTCCTCTCGAACTCGGATATCTCGATCTGGCCGTGGACGGCATCCTCGATGAAGTAGCGCTTCATGTCCTTCAAGCCTCATCTGACTTGACGACGGAGTATGTCGTGGTTCCAGTATCGGACGAACTGGTCACCTTATAATCGCTGGAAACGAATTCACTCGGGTCGGCGTTGTATATTCCCCCTTCCAAAGATATGGTGCTGCCTAATGCGAATTTAGTGAATGAGGCCTTGTATTCGATGTTCTCATCGGCACCCAAGGTGAAACATCCCTTGTTCACAGTGATATTGCAATTGCTCCCGCCGAAGAAAGCCGCATCCCCATATTCATTAGCTGTAACTTCGAAAGTTCCGCCATTGATTGTAGTCTTACTATTGCCAACAGACAGGAGGATGGCATAGTTTCCTGATAGATTCTTTGTGAGCTTCCCTATGAATTTTCCATTATTGATTACGAGGATGCTATTATCTGTATTTATGACATATTTGGATGTTGCATAGGTCCCCCCGTCGATCCGGACTTCTGTACCATCGGTCTTGATACATGATTGA
>CAVKKO010000235.1:0-2804 GCA_963656905.1 Bacteroidaceae bacterium
GACAGCCGCTCGCTCTCCGAGGGGGCGCCCGGCTGCCCCCTCTCCGGCTCGCGGATGGAGCCTCGCTCCGCTCGGCTCCGCAGCGGGATGCAACCGCCTGTGTCTGTCTCGGGAATCCGACAGGTTCATATCGCGGTCGGAAGATGAATGGACCGCGAGGCGATTGCAATGAACGGTTACGATGCGAACGGCGGCAAGAAGGGATGCAAGAACATCTCCATAATGGACTTCGACTTCGATTCCGTAGACATGAACGCCATTCGCAAAGAGGTCGGAGCGTACATGGACAAGTACGTCTACAACTTCGAGGGCTCTTCTTTTGGGCAGAGGTTCAACGTGTGAACCATCCCATCTACAGGACCCGGATAAGATTCTCAGATTATTGTGGAATCCGTTTCATGCCAGCTACATCTGTGGCTATGATATGCGGGAGATCGGCAACGGGAATCTCAAGAGAATCGTGATCCATGTCGGCTATTTGTACGAGGATGCCTTGAAGAATTTCATGCGGAGTCCAGGTTCATAAGGCGAACATAACGGGTGACGACGAGGTTCAAGGACGGCTCATAGCGTTTAGGGCTTGTAAATAAATTATTGTAAAAAGTTAATATTCAATAATCCCATCTCCATGACATGCACACAGGTGTGGTCTTGGACGAGAAGATGAAGGCCTTCATCGGCGCCGTTATGCCGACTCTCAACGAAAAGCAGAGGAGGATATTCCTGGCGAAGCTGTCGGAATATCTCGGCTACGGAAGCGCCAAAGAGCTTTCGGACTTCACGGGAGTGTCGCAGAAGACGATATCCTGCGCGAAGAAGGAGTTCAAGGACCTCGAGGTGGATCCGACGGCCCGTCTAGGCGCGGACGAAGAAGGGCGGATACGCGCCCCGGGAGCCGGAAGGAAGCCCATCACGGAGACCGATCCGGAAGTCTGGACGGCGTTGGAGAGGCTTCTCGACGGGAACACCGTGGGCGATCCCCAGAGCCTTATCACCTGGACGACGAAGAGCCTGAGGGACCTCAAGGACGAGCTCATGGCCGAGGGGATAGTCTTGAGCCACGTCACCGTCGGCAAGCTGCTGGAAGCGAAAGGCTATTCTCTCCAGCAGAACAAGAAGCACATGGAGAACGGCAATCCCGGCCCTGACCGCGACGGCCAGTTCCAGTTCATATCGAGATGCTGCACCGAGGCCATCGAGAAGGGCCTTCCGGTGATCTCGATCGACACGAAGAAGAAGGAGATCCTCGGCAATTTCCAGAACAAAGGGAAGGAATACCGTCCGAGCAAGAGCCCCAGGCTGGTCAAGGACCACGATTTCGTCACCGAAGACGGCTATGCGATCCCCTACGGGATATACGACATCGGCAGGAACGAGGGATTTGTGAACGTCGGCGTCTCAGCCGACACGGGCCAGTTCGCCGTCGAGAGCATCAGCGCATGGTGGTTCACCATGGGCAAAGACCTCTATCCGGACGCGAAGGACGTCTACATCACCGCAGACGGGGGCGGTAGCAACGGCTCCCACCGCCGCCTGTGGAAATACGAGCTCCAGAACCTCGCCGATTACACGGGATTGAGCTTCCATGTCATGCATTTCCCGCCGGGAACATCGAAATGGAACAAGATCGAGCACAAGATGTTCTCGTACATCAGCATGACCTGGAGAGGGATCCCGCTGGAGGACCTGAGCATCGTGGTGAAGCTCATCGGGTCCACGACCAACCGCTCGGGCCTGAAGATCAAGTGCGTCTATGACACCTTCGAGTACGAGAAGGGAATAATCGTGACCGACGAAGAATACGCCAAGATCAACATCGAGAGGAACGAATGGCGGGGAGATTGGAACTATACTATCCGGCCCCACAATTGAAAATAATTTGTTTACAGTCCCTTACCGCCCTCGATCCGTGGAGGATCTGAGAAAGGGAGGAACGGGCCTCCATGGTCCTGATCGAGGAAACTTACGGATCATGGAGTGGGAAAGGGGAGCGGCTGATGCCGCTCGTTCAGGATCGCGTCGTCGGAGGATTTCTGTGCCGTCGACGGAGACGGGAACGATGCGGGCCTGGGCCCGGACGCCGTCCGCGCATTGGACACGGTCCTGCAGTACGCGAGGGAGCTGAGATGAAGGGGCGCTTCGACAGGAGGGCCGGGGCCAGGAGCGCCATGGTCTGCGTGCTCAAGCTGGCGGTACTTTTCGCCGTGATGCTGTCGATGTGCGCTTACGCCCTCCATACGTTCTCGCGCTCGGTGGGGGCGGATGCGGACATCGGCGGCCTGGCGGCCGCCTCTGCCGTGTACGTCGTACCGGTGCTCGTCCTGCCCGTGATGTCGTTCTTCGCGGGAGGGTTCGCGCCGGGGGACCGGATGAGGCTCGTCCTGAGGCTGGCCGTATGCGCCTACATGCTGGCGTTCATCCTGTTGCTGAGCGGAGGGCTGTCGTATGCCCCGGAGGGGATCGTCCTGGACAGCGTCACGGGGGCGACTGCTAGGGAGACGTCCCTTGCAGTTTCTCCGGACGGGCTGATGGCGGTCCTGGCGCTGGTGCCGCTCTTCTCTGCGGCGGATGCCATCCTGGAGCATCTGGAGCCCTCGTCGGCCCCGTTCCGGTGAGCGGAGGCATCGGGCCGCGGAGATGCGGGAGCCAGACGACGGGATTGAGGGCAGGCTGGAGAAGATCTATATTGAGCCGGAAGGGAGCCGGAAGGCAGGGAATGAGAACATCCTCGCGGTAGACCTGTCCAGTCGACCTGTAGAGTAGATCATTTTACACGGATCGTACACGGATCAGACCGCCGATGG
>CAVKKO010000236.1:0-2799 GCA_963656905.1 Bacteroidaceae bacterium
ACGAGGTTCGGCGCCGTCAGGCGCCGGACCGAGCTGCTCCTCCGGAGGCTCCGACCTCACTGACTCATGATGTAGTCTATGACGTGATGGAAGTTCTCGCATGTCTCCTCGTCCAGCTCGCCCCTCATCGAAGGTATCCTGTAGGAGAGGCAGGCGGCAATATCGAAGGACTTCTCACCTACATCCAGCTTCTCGGCGTCCTTCTGCGTGAAGAGGTCCTCGATGACCTTCTTCTTGCCTTCGAACACCTCCGACACGTTGGACGGGTGGATGTTCATCTTCTCGGCTGCCTTCTTGAACGCTTCGCCGGCCTTGTCGCCGTCCGTGAATATGAGCGGATAGCGCTCGACGGCCGTCAGCTGTCCGAGCAGGACCTTCGGATCGTCCGTCCTGCTCCCCAGGCCGTTCATCGGGATGAAGTCGATGTCGATGACCTCCCCCTCCGACCTGAACATCTCGCTGAACGCGTTGAGGTAGAAGTAATCGGTCGACCCCTCCACGAACACCGTCCTGCGGTTCTCCGTCCTCATGAAGTTGCGGCTGACGGTCAATCCGCTCAGGACCGGGGCCATGACGTCGTGGTCCCCCTCCTCGCCGAAATGATCGAAGTTGTTCAGGATGCGGGAGCTGCCGTCGTCCATCGGGACGAGCAGTCTGATCTCATCCATGTGCGACATGTCCACGGCCATGGGGTTCTGGGTCGCCAGGACGAACGTGATCCCGTTCTCCCTGCCGAAGCGCCTCAGCGTGCCTGCCAGCTCCTTGACCGTACTGAAGCTCAGTGAGTCCCCGAATTCGTCGATGAGGATGATGCTCCCGGGTTCGAACCTCCCCTTCCTCAGCAGGCCGAAGTACATATCGAACAGCCATCTGAACCCTTCCGACTGCCTGTCGAGATTGAGCGGGACATCGTCCCCGCAGGTGATCATGAACTCGATGTTCTCCCTCTCGAGTTCGATCGAAAGTTTGTATCTCTTGTCGTTGATGTTCAGCAGGTTGTTCAAATCGTCCGATATCCTAGATAGTTCCTTGTTCATGACGGCCTCGAGCCTGTGCCTCAGGTTCCCGACGCCGCCATAGGCGTTGTTGACGGTCTCGACGCTGAACCCGGTCATCCTCAAGACGTTCCGGATGAACGGGTTCACCTTGGTCGGTGTGCACAGCAGATCGGATTGACGGGTGCGCTGACGGGTGTATCTGTACACCTTTCCGTCGACGTCGCTGTCGCATTCCTCCACGGTCTCGGTGACGGCATCCCCATCATCGACGGGCCCAAGGATGTAGGATACAGAGAGGCTCGAGAAACGATCCTTCAAGGACCCTATCAGCTCTTCCGGTGCCTGCTCCCTGAATTCATCCCCCGCCTCATTGGGATAGTGCGATTGGAGATCGGCGTACATCCCGTCGTCTATCGGCGTCCCTTTGGACTCCATCCTCACGATGGCTCTGTTGGACTTCGAACCGTTCTCATCGAAGATTTCAGGGAAGTCGCCCTTGTCGAACACCAGATCCGCGCGCATCGTTAGGACACGCTTGATGAACGGATCGGTCATGCTATTCACGTTGATGCTGCGTCCGCACATGTAGGAATGGATCTTCTTGACATAGTCCGGATACGAGACCGAGAAACCGCCGTCGACGATTCCCTCGTCCCCGTTTCCAGCATTCCTCTTCTTGTTCGACGGGGCCTTGACCTCGCGGTAATAGTCGATGTACATGTCATAGCTCTCGATCTCGAGCAGGACCGCCTCGACGACGGTCTTCCTAGAACCCTCGTAGCTTATCGACTCGGGCTTGACTCTGACGATCTCCTTCCTCCGTCCCCTGCCGATGACCTTCCCGTCGACTATCATGTCCAATGACGGTTCGACCCTCTCCGCGAACGTGAAATCCGTGTAATCCTCCTCCGAGAACGCCTGGGAACCGTATTTCTCCAGAGCATCGAGGACGTTGGACTTGCCGCTGTTGTTGGCCCCGACGAGTATGACGAGTCCTCCCAGATCCTCCTTCTCCAGACCCCTGTTCAGGACCAATGTCTCGACATCGTCCTTCCTGTCCCCCGAATGGAACGGGGCCAGGTTCCTGAAGTTCCTGATGATCAGCTTCCTGTTCTCCGAAGACCTCTCGTGACCTGCAGTCTCAACCATGTATGTTCCTCCTCGCTCTCTCCTTCTCTTCATCATCCAACGGCATCCCGTTCATCACGTCGTATCTCAGATTGACCAATCTCGCGACCTGATACAGCCGATCCCCATCCGGATCCCCCTCGGACAGTATCCTCGCGGAATTGGAGAGGTACGGGACCAGGGCATCCAGATAATCGGTCGTGATCAGCGTGTACATCAGGTCGATCTTCGGGTCGTCCGCGCCTTTCTTGAGGAGATAACCGCGGATGGCCTCCTTCTTGTCCGAGGTGTCGGAATCGGCGAACTCGGAGATCGTGAAGGCGATGACCTGCTCCTTGCTGAGCTTCGAGTACTTGTCCACGTACCTGAAGACCCTGAGGACCTTCTCGGGGATCGCCTTCCTGTCCCCCGACTCGTACAGTTCTATGTACTTGTACAGGGACGGACGGGAGATCTTCATGTACTCGGACAGCTCGGTCGTCTTGATCCCGAGTTCACGCAGTCTCTCCTTCATACATCTGCATCCCATGTTCTATATTTATAATTTACATTTTTTGTAAAAGCAATTTATCATTTCGGTAAAAAGACCTTCGAGAAGAACGAACAGGACGCCGCCCCCCGGAGGCTCCGACGCAAAACCACATTATCACCCTCGCCCATCCCTTCCCCATGA
>CAVKKO010000237.1:0-2796 GCA_963656905.1 Bacteroidaceae bacterium
TCCTCTTCGATGCATTGTGCCATTGTAGCCCTCGGTTTGATGCCCTCAGGCGGTGGTCATGGCGTAGACGCCGGCGTACTTCTTTGCCGCCTCTGCCCCGTTGATGTCGTACTTGTCGAAGAACTTCTCGAAGTAATCCCATGCCTTGTCCTGGTCGATGAGATCGGGGTACATGTAGTAGGCGATCAGCGCGAGCTGTCCGGGAGCGTACAGGCCGTTCTCATAGGAGTAGTTGAATCCGACGATGTTGCCGTTGGCGTACTGGGACGTCATCTTGAACATCTCCTGGTAGTCCTTCACGGCGGCTTCGAGATCGCCGTCGTAGTTCTTCGTGAGGGAGTAGATGGACAGGAAGATGAAATCCGAAGCGTTCTCGGACTGCGCGAACCACTCCGCGCTCCTGACGGCCTCGTATCTGTTGTCGTCTCCGACGGGCAGCTTGTTGACCGTGGGGAGCTTCAGGACCCATGCCACATCGGGGTACGTTCCGTTGTCCCCGGCGGTGTCGATGTAGATCTTCCCGGCATCGGTCGGGTTGCCGACCATCAGGAAGGATTTGTAATCGGACTCCTTGACGCTCTTCGTGGCGTCCTGGATGTAGCCCATGACATCGTTGTAGAACTCCATGTACTCGCTGGCGGCCTTGTCGGCACCGAGAATGTATCCGAACGTCACCAGGGAGCTGATCGAATAGGTTCCCTGCGAGTAGGGCTTGACGACCTGCGTGGAGGATCCGATCTTACCGAGGGCGTTCTTGATCTCGTTGTCCTCGTAGTATCCGTTGAGTACCAGGAGGGTGACGTCGGACTTGTTGAACATCTCGACCCCGTCCGTGTTCCTCATGATCTTGTTGGAGTACGCGCCGTACGACTTGACGCCGTCGGTCTTGAGCATGGTTGTGGACGCGATGGTGGTGTCGTCCGCGTATGTGACGTTGTCCCACAGGCCGAGGAAGCTGAGAAGGAGTCCGGCCTGGTACTGGTAGACACCGATCCTGGACGTGTCCACGGGGTAGGAGACGGCCTCGGTGTTGTGCTTGTTGTTCTCGTAGTACTCCTCGTAATAGAGGGTGACGGATTTGGAAGGGGTCTTCCCGTTCCTCAGATCCTTGTTGATCGAGATGATGGTGTTGACAGCGTCAATGTCCTTCTGATCGATGACACCGTCCTGGTTGGCATCGGCGAGAGGGTACTCGGCAGCGGTCCCTTCGGCTTTGATGATGTCCGAGATGATCTTGGTGTCATCCGAATCCAGATCGTCGTCCCCATCCACGTTCCCGTAGATGTGGAGGTTCGTCTTCAGCATGTCACCGACGGCTTTGTCCTTGTCGTCACTGCCGTCGTCCTTGGAAACGGCGACAACGGCGACCGCAACGGCCACGATTACGATGGCCGCGACGAGAATCGCGATGATTTTCTTATCCATGTTATCACTTGGATGGGTCATCCATCTTGAATATTGTATATAATATTGCTCATAATTGGCGGTAATTGATGCATTTTTGAATCGAAAAACCGCAGTTTCGGAAAAATTTGTTACTTTGAACGTAACAAATATTTTTAAAAATCCTGCATCATCGTTTAATATTGACACATTATCCACCGAATCATGTCGTTTGAAGCAGGACTACTATTCGGCCCGATCAGGCTGAGCGAGGAGGACCGCCTCCTCATGGTCGAGATCGACCATCTCAGCGACCTGCTGTACGATTCGACATACATGCCCGAAACACGTCTGAACTACTATGCGGAGGTCATCGTCTCCGAACTGAACGCCGTAGAGTGCGACACCTCCAAGGAGGATGTCGTGAGATGCCTGCTCGGAGAGACCTGCTCTAACAGGGCAGTCGAGAACTACGTGTCGTGTTTCTTCGGGAAGCAACCGTCCCTGCCCCTATCGGTGGGAGATGCGATCGACATGCACCTCCGTCTGTACAAAGGGGCCGGAGGGGTATGCGAACCCGGGAGGATCCGGAACGGGAACCACATCAGCATCATCGACGGCATCGAGATCGTAGAAGATGTCTGCGATGAGGACCCCACCATGGCCATCGGCTCTTTGATATCCGGATTCAACGGGTCACCTTACGAACCCCTCGTATCATCCATCCTCCTGTACGGCGGTCTCAGACTCATTAGACCGTTCAACGGGGACCAGCGCCTATTGGATGTTATGATGCTCAGGACCGCGTTGTGCTGCAACGACCTGTGGGGTTTCCGCCTATGCAGGATGCAGGAACATCTGGAATCCAACAGCGAAGTGCTCGATGCAGCGTTGAACCGCATG
Organism: Bacteroidaceae bacterium; assembly: GCA_963656905.1. Classification (GTDB taxonomy): domain Archaea; phylum Thermoplasmatota; class Thermoplasmata; order Methanomassiliicoccales; family Methanomethylophilaceae; genus Methanoprimaticola. The sequence continues at coordinate 2,287 of CAVKKO010000237.1, forward strand.
AGAAATGAGGGCGATATCTCCGGATTCGTCAATGCGATGTTGATCTGCATGAAGGACATGCTCTCGGAGGCGTTAAAGAGCAAACAGGAACTCGAAGTCAAGAACGATCTCGAGGGAACAATGAGAGCGATTGTACGTTTCGCCCGTACGAAAGAGGATTTCCAGATGACGGATGCCCTGTATCTGGGAGATTGCGCCCCCCAGGCGTTCCGTATCCGTCTGAACGGATTGATCGACATCGGCCTTCTGGAGAAGATCGGCAGCACCAGGAATGCCAGATACAGATACATCGATCCCTTGAATGCGGTATATGGGAAGTACGGGGGTCGCAGGATGCACATAGGCATGTCCGTTGGCTCGACCCCCGAAAAGGTCTGGAACCGACCGATCGGATGAGACGGTTCCAGCGGGTTCGATCGAACCCTGCCGACACCCCGTCATATCCGAAGAAAGACTCGAACACGTTATCTACGGGTCGATTGATTGGGTCGGCATGGCATTGGCAAAGCA
>CAVKKO010000238.1:0-2795 GCA_963656905.1 Bacteroidaceae bacterium
GGAGAGGGGTTCTGGGGAGAATCACCGAGGGGAATACACATGAAAGATGGGAAATCAAGAACGGGGGGGGGGCTACGGGCTCCAAGGAACTCCTCGCAGCGATGGCTATCCTCGCCGTTGCGTTCGTCGTCCTGGCCGCGGTGCCTGCAACCGACGCGGACGGTGCAAATGGGGCGGTGACGGAGGTTAGCACCTTCGATGCCCTAAAAACGGCTGTCGGGAAAGACAATTTCAATGTTAAACTGACGGCAGGAGTTGAAATTACAGAGTACCTTTGCGTTGTTAAAACTGGGACTTTAGACCTCAATGGGAACACTCTGTCCAGGTCGAATTCTGCATGGACTTCCGAAGCCATATCGAATAGTACGTTGACCGTGGGTGTTAATGGAAATCTAACGATTGAAGATTCTTCTTCAGGCAAGTCCGGTGCAGTTATAGGATCTGCCACCCTCGGACGTGCGGCAGCTCTCGCTGTGATTAACGGTGGGGTATGTACCATCAATGGCGGAATATTCGAATTGGTTGCCAATGCCGACACCATTGAAAATGACTCAGGCGGTTGGTATACTCTGGCTAATGAGGGTGACCTGACCATTACCGATGGAACATTCATCGGAAGGAAGCTGACGGGTGACGGTTCTTCAATGATAAGATCCGGATGGTATAATGGCACGAAGGCGGATGGCAATAACCTCGAAACACGTGCTTCGGGGGCGGAGGCGAATCTAACAATTAACGGTGGAACATTCGAATACGGATTGAACACCGTGAAGAATGATGATTATGGCAACCTGACAATCAACGGGGGGACTTTCTCTAACACAGCCCAGGCCGTCATCATGAATAACAATGTGGCGACTATCAACGGTGGAACTTTCAACGCCCAGAAACAGGTCATAGTGCCAGCACGCTACGACGACGACGGGAACAAAGGGATCACCAATATCAACGGTGGAACCTTCGATGTCCAGTCAGGATACTACATCGTTGAGATGAATACTAAATATAAAGTGACGCTCGGCCAGGTGAATGTGAAGGAGGGGGCCATCGATGGGACTGTCGTCGGGTTCAAGGCTAGTCAAGCAGTGGCGGCCGGATCGTATGCGGGGACCGTCAAGATCGGAGGCGATTCGATTACGTTCAGCGGCATCACTGTTGGGACTCAGAACATCGAGATCTCGGCCCAGGGGTTATCCGGTTCCTTGACGGCGAATGCCGAGGCTTCGATATCCGGCACAGGCGTTCTGAACAATGTGACTATGCAGTCGGGTACATTCAAGGTCTCCGGAGTCACGATTAAGGGGTTGAATGTGTCCGCAGGAGCCGTTCTTGCCCTCAATGGAGATTCCACAATAGCTCAGAACGGAGTTGTGACCTTTGCCCCTCTCTCTGATTCGAAATTCGCGTCTTTGTCAGTTGTTTCGGCGAACTCTGTCCTGACATTGCAGGACGGTGCGAAGATTGTGATGAACCTTCCGAATACGACGTTCACAGCCACGGGAACTGTTCAGATGAAGTTCGTCAACACGTTCTCCGATGGGGCTGTATCTAATACCGAGGTCACAGGAATCGGAGCGACATTGACTCTGAGCGGAGCCCATCCGTTCACGGTTCTGGAAAACAATACCATGATTCTCGGAACCACCCTCGTGGGAGATGTCAACCTGACAACCGGGGCTACTCTGCAGCTGTCTTCCGGAGGTCAATACAGTGGAACACTGGCCTATGGAGAGAGGGGGCAACCAATAGCCGCAGTTTCATTCTCCAAGACCGGGTCGGTCGATTTCGAGAAGTTAAGTGGAACCGGAACAATATCTGCGAATAAGTCCAGCGGGATTGAGACACTAAACGGCGTTTTATCGGTCCTTTCGGGAGGAAGTATCTCAACCACCGATTCGACGACCGTCAGCATCCCGAAGGATTCCAAGCTCTCCATCTCCGGCACCCTGAATGCCAAGGTCCAAAACTCCGGCGCAATAGAGGTCGCCGAAGGAGGTAGCATGACCCTCAAGGAGGGCAGCACCGTCGGGACTATCAGGTTCCTCGGAGGAACGATTTCTGGAGACCTTTCCGTTTCTTCGAACGACAAGATCCTTCTCGCAGGCAATGCGGTTGTTGCTTCCGGAAAAACTCTAACCCTCAACACACTCTCTAATATCAGCATCGAGACCGCCGGTTCCGCCATCGTCCTGCAGAGCGGGGCGAAGGCCGTCCTGGGCAGTGAATTCCCGGCTATAACCGCGGTGGACGATACTCTGAATATCGTCTTCGCTCAGACCGGAACGATCAGCGACGTCGAGTTCTCGGGCGAAGGGAAGGTTGGGATCGCCGATACCGACAAGCTCTCCATCCCCGCCGGCGTGACGGTCACTCTCAAGACGGCCTTCACAGGAGCCGTGGTCCTGTCCAAGAGCGATAACGGTGTGTCGAGCCTCGTCATCGATCAAGGCGGGATGTACACAGGGGTCGTCACTCACGGAGACAATCTCATAACCCTCGCGGGGATCAGAGCCGGAGAGAACGGCACCGTGACCGTGTACGCCGGTTCCGTCAAGATCTCCGGATTGATGTCCGCTTCCGAGGTAGAAACCGCCATATCCTCCTCATCCGGGGATGTCGTCCTCAAGGACCTGACAATCACCGGCGGAGAGGTCAAGCTCTCGACGAAGGTCTCCATCGAAGGCGCCCTCAAGGTGTCCGGCAGCACCACTCTGACCGTCGACTCCTCGGCCGAGGTAATCATGGGAAGCGGAGCGGAACTCTCCGTCGATTCGGGAGCCACCGTCGCGGTCAGC
>CAVKKO010000239.1:0-2761 GCA_963656905.1 Bacteroidaceae bacterium
GAACTACAGCATCCTCCCCGAATAATTCAGCAAGTTATTTCGTAGCAGGCCCTTACAGATACAGTTACGGGCGGGCATTCAAAATCGATCTGATTCGCGACACCATTGTGAAACTACCCGCCATCGAAAACAGACCCGATTGGGACAGGATGGAATCGTACATCAGAATGATGCCCCAAGGTGAAATTATGAGGTCGGATTCGCACCGGTCATGATCAGATGGGCGATTACACAGCCATGATTCAATGCCCGATGATTAGATATTTAATCTAATCAACGATAACGTATCGTCGAGGAGAATCCAAGAGGCTTACTCTGAGAGTTGGTGGTTCAGTCAACTGGGCACACAGGACTGTTCGATAATGATTGGACGTGCTTCGACGAATTCCGCGTACCGGGTGCAATGTGCAAGTATGGCCGACGCGGGAATCATCCTCTTTTGCTACGAATCCTGATTTTCAGTCTTTCGATGATGTTTCCGTATCTCCTACGATGTTCGGGAGTCGTCCCCAGTATGCGAGGATCGTTGACCGTCTGCCCTGTACGTACATCGTAATTGGAATTCTCGGACTGTCTTGTTATACCGAGAGGCCCTGCGAGGTCCCCCTGCATGCCCCATTATAATACCATACAAGCATGCCCCGACCATGGCATCGCACACCGCCGCCGGAACCGAAGAGGTGCACCGATGGTCGCATTCCAGGCCGGCAACAGCAACGATTACGACACATGGATGCCCGGGGACGATTTCGAGCAGCAGATCAACCAGCACAGGGGCGTGCGCGGAACGGAGTGCGACTTCGTCGGGTGCCGCTATAGGAACCCTGATTTCAAAGCGTTCAACGAGGCGCAGCTGCAGTACTACCTGTGGTTCAGAGAACGTTTCTACAACGGCGAAGTGATCCAAACCGATCTGGGATATGCATGGCTGCTCCTGGTGGAGCTCATAAACACAAGGGACGACCCCGAAGCGGTTATGGAGCATCTCCACAGGTTCCACAAGGCTTGCTCCGTCCGGGAGGGCAGCTTCCCAGCACAGAGCACCGTGGCGGATGCCATGGCCTCTTACGCGGTCGCCAACGGTCTGGACATCCCCCGCATCTACATGCCTGCGAGCGTCTGGAGGCAGATATTGATCTCCGAGATCCTCCTTCCCGAACCGGAGCCTTTCCCCTACGCGATGATAGATCCCGCCGCAGGGTATCCGTTCGAAGACTCTTGGTGCCGGGATGCCGGATGCAAGCTGGCATACGACCTGTTCAACGCCGCGCTGCCCGCAGTAGATGCCAAGATGAAGGAGCTGACCGGCAAGGGCATCCTCGAGACATACGGAGATGAGAGGACAGACGTGGTCAAGCTATTTTCAAACACTGTCTGGAACCCAACCGTGTATTTCCATGACGACAAATGCGCCGTGACCTACACCTCGGCGTACGATGCTTTACAGATGTTCCTGGGAGCCATGCTCAGCTATTGCCGGAAGGCAATCGAGAAGGACCGCGGTGCCGGGAACGGCCCGACCGTTGCGAACCTGTTCAAAAGGGAGTACCGCAAGGTCGTGGACAGCACCCTCAGCCATGGTGGCATCGCCGAGCCTCAGCGCCGTCCGAAGGCGGTCCGCGGCTCGGTCCGCAATTGGAATGCGGGAGATGCCATGGCCCCGGTCGTGATGAGCAGCAAGGGCTTCGCTCACGAGAAGCCGTCGAACACATTCTATGGCGACATGATCGAATACTCGGGACAACTGCCGTCCGGGAACAGGGAATATGTGCCTTCCGGATTCTTCGAACCGGATTACCGCCACCTGTCCCCGGAAGAGCTGGAGTACTACCTCTGGTGGAGAGAGTGCGCCAGGAAAGGAGAGTACGGCGTCACCGACGAAGGATATCTATGGCTGTACAGATGCGAGCTCATCAACGCCTACGATGACGTCCGGTACGTGCTGGACCAGCTCTCGGGGCTGGCCAGGGCCTATGACAGGTACTTCCAGTTCGAGTGGTTCGACGAGACCAAGAAGGTGGGAAGGACGTACATAGACTACGCCTATGTGAAAGGCCTGAGGATACCTGACCCCACGGTATATCCATGCATGCTGTCGGCCAGCGACATGATCGAGATGCTGCTGGACGGCAAAGAAGATACGCCCGTCTCGGCCGATACAATGCTCCTGACGGCACAGCTCGACACGGGGAAGAAGGCCGACAAACTGGTCTGCGTGGAATTCGACGATGACTGTGCCCGCATAGCCGCGCGCGTGCTGACGAGAATCGAGAACAGCTGCCCGGGAGGCATCGTCCGCGGCTATTGCAGGCTCCGCACCAAGAAGATCAAGCTGGAGGTGTTCCCCCGCGAGAAGTACCACAGCTGGCCGACCGGCAGGAAGAAGGCGCAGGAGCGCGAGATGCTGAACATCATGGATAACGTCACTTTCGTGTCGGAGATGAGGGTGCTGCTCAAAGCCGTGCTGGCGGCTGTCAGAGATCGTAACAGCCCCGGAAAAGGAAAGACGACCATAGCGTTCGGCGTGAGATCAGACGGGATCATCCGGGCCGAGGTGGAAAGATGGTTCTCAGAGAAGGAAGGGAAGAAGGCCGCCGAGATTGCGAGGGGCTTCTCCATCGACCAGTCCGAGGTGGAGCGCGCCCAGGCGGACCTGGACTGTGTGACATCGATCATGAGCACTGAGGATCCGACCGAGCCCGAGAAAGAGCCTTTGTCGGAACCCCGGAAATCCGTTCCGGACGACCCCTGGCAGGCGTTC
>CAVKKO010000240.1:0-2755 GCA_963656905.1 Bacteroidaceae bacterium
CCCTGATGGTCACCGGCAACGAGAAGAAGTCTATGTTCTCCGCCCAGTCGACGATGGTACCGCACTTGAAGAGGTCCTCGCTCGTAGCCTCCTCGGTGAGGAACTTGCCGTCTCCGAGGTACTTGCACATCTGGATCCCGGTGCCGAAGCAAGTGTAGCACACCTTTCCCCTGCACTCGACGGGGACACGGACCCCGTCCCTTCCGTAGAGGTAGAACCTGGAAGGGACTGTGAGCAGCGCGGTCTTGACCACGGACTCGGGAATCTTCACCATCCCGGTCTCGAAGTTGACGTCGCATCCTCCATCCTTGTAAATCTGCAGCGCCTCCTGGTCTCCAACCAGCACACCGCAGTTCTCGAGAACGTCCATAGTGGCATGATGGATCGCTTCGGCGCCGTCCTGACTGAAGAGCTCGAACTTCAGGCCAGAGAGCATATTGCGCCCAACGTACTGATTGTCCTTCATGTTCATGTCAGTACCTCAGCATTCCATCAGCTTCTCGAAGATGCCGACCGCTTCCGTGGCGCTCTCCGAGTAGGTGTCCGCACCGATCTCATCGGCCCAGAGCTGCGAAACGGGGCATCCGCCGACATTGGTGAACAGCTCGTTCCTGATTCCGGCATCCTTCAGCTTCTGCTCCAGAACCCTCTGGTTGAGCATGGTTGTGGTCATCAGGGCGGATGTGGCGACGATATCGGCCTTGTCTTCCTTGCATGCCTTGACTATATCGTCTACCGGCACATCCTTCCCGAGGTTGTTTACATCGAACCCTGCGACCTTCACGAGGATGGCGAGGATGTCCTTGCCGATGGAGTGGATGTCTCCCTCGATGGTGCAGAGGACGACCTTCCCCTTGGACTCGGTGCTCTTCCCCTGAGCCTCCAGGGCGGGGACGATGATGTCCATCCCGGCGTTGAGGGCGACGGCTGCGGACATGAGGTGGGGGAGGAAGATCTTCTTCTCCTCATACAGCTTCCCCACTTCGTTGATCCCTGCTGTGAATCCGTTGTTGACCAGGTCGACCAGGTCATAGCCGGAATCGACGGCTTCCTGCGCCACTGCGGTCGCGCCTGCGATGTCGTACTTCAGTACTGCTTCCTTTGCTCTTGCGTTGTAATCTGCCATTTCAGTTCACCAGTCCCTTGAGTTTGAGTGCGTCCTGATCAGCCTTGTCCATGATCTCCTGCATCTGTGCGAGGATCTTGTCGCTGTAGGGCGGAATGATGTGGTTTTCGAGGATGTCTTCAACAATCTCGTGCGCGCGGTCGACGACATCTTTGGATCCCTTGGACTTCCATGCCTCGATGAGCGAGCGGTCGAAGAGATCGGAATGGGAGAACTTCCCCACTCCTTCCATCGTCTTGGGGATGGCGAGGAAATCGCCTGTCGCGCCGACCTTCATTATGTCGTCCACGCTGAGCGTCTCGTCGTCGACCCTGATTCCCTTGACGAGCATCTTCTCCATCTTGATGATCTCGTTATCTATGACGAGCTGCTCTGCGGAGAACGTCGATCCGAGCTCGAGGGAGCCGAATCCGTAGATGATGCTGCATCCTGCCAGGGATGTGTACATGGAGTTGTACGCCTTCTCGGCGGCTGCCTGCGCATCGGGGATCTTGGACTCGCACATGCAGGTGGCCCACATGGGGATCTGGTAGAGCGCCGCCATCCTGGAGCATGCCGAGTTGCACAGGGCGATCTCCGGGTTGCCCATGGGGGCGGTGTTCTCGTACATGTCCATGATAGAGGACGAGCATGCGTACCAGCAGGGAAGCCCGGGGTTGATGATCTGAGCGAGGACCAGCTGCCCGAGGACCTCGCAGTTGTTGAGGACGACGGTCCCCGCCATGAATGCAGGGCTGCTCGCTCCGGCGATGGGCATGGTCATGAGGACGAGAGGGATCCCGAACCTGGCGCACTTGATGATGGCCTGACCGCAGTTCTCTCCGATCTCGAGAGGGGTGGTCGCACAGGACATGACGGCGAACATGGGCCTCTTCCTCGCCCTCTCCTCGTCGTTGTTGTTAGCCGCCTTTATGAGGTCCCAATAGTATTCTATGCTGGTGCCGTAGGGGTTGATATGGACAATCGGCTTAGTCGTGTTGATCAGCATCTGGTAGAGCTGGTGCACATCATCGCATCCGGTCTCCACCCAGTCCCTTGCAAGGACGACGGTCGTGCACAGGTCTATGTTGTCCGCCCAATCGATGATCCTTGCAGCGGTACCGAGCTCCTCGGCCGTGGCATCTACGGTCTCGTACTTTCCGTTCCCCAGATAATGGCATACGCTGAGCCCGCATCCGAAGGTCCCGTACCCGGACACCCTCTGGTTGCTCTCGAAGGTGACGTTCTTCTTATCGTCCCTTCCATACATGGTGAACCTTGCGGGCACAGACGATACGGCCTTATCGATGAGGGTGTTGGGGATCTTCACCATCATCGTCTTCTCATCAACATCGCATCCAGCCTCGGCCATGATCTTCCTGGATTCAGCATCGGTGACCTTCACACCATACTGGGTCAGGATTGTCCTGGACGCTATGTCGATTTTACGCACGTCAGCATCGCTGATCGATTCAAACTTGACTCCGTTCGGAATCGGTTCTTCCATTTTTCGTTCCTCCTTTTGTTTCAACATCAATATTAATGTTGACATTTCAATAAATCTCAAAGTATTTTATTTAATACTTTCTGTCAATAAAAAATCTGTTTGGGTTTCATATTAAAAACAATCTATTAGGTTTTTGATGAAAC
>CAVKKO010000241.1:0-2746 GCA_963656905.1 Bacteroidaceae bacterium
ACGGCGTGATTGACAAGGAAGGAGAACATGAGATCACCGGAATGGCAGGCGATGCGATACAGGCCACCTTGAAGTCCAAGCAGATGTTGGAGGGCGCGATCCATGAGAAAGCAGCTGATGAGAAGTTGTGCGAGGACATCATCCGGACGATAGCGGTGTTCGGTGACGAATACAGGATCCGCAAGAAGCTGGATGCCGATCACCCGGGCAAGTTCACGGAACAGGAGCTCAAGACGCTGTCGAAGCTGAGGTTCGAGGGATGGGGCAGGCTCTCCGAGAAGCTATTGACAGGGCTGTACGATATATGTCCTGAGACCGGCACTGAGATGAACATAATCCAGATGCTCGAGGCCACCGACAGCAATTTCATGGAGATCTACAACAAGTTCTCTTTCCACGAGCAGGTAGACAAGCATAACAGGTCGATGACGACCGATGATGAGGTCACCTATCAGACTCTGGAGTCTATGTACATGTCTCCGGCAGTCCGGAGGGCCACGTGGAGGACGATATCGGTCGTAAGGGACGTCATGGACTGCATAGGCCATGAGCCGAAGAAGGTCTTCGTTGAGACGACCCGCGATGTCCGCGGAGCGAACGAGGGCAAGAGGGCGGAATCCCGCAAGAGTGCTCTCATCCAGCTGTACAAAGCGTGCAAGGAGGATCCTCAATGGGTCTCGGATCTTGAGAATAGGGAAGAAGCCGACCTGAAATCACGCAATGTGTACCTCTACTACACTCAGCTGGGGCGTTGCATGTACTGTGGACGCACTATCGACTTTGAAAATCTGAACAACAAACATGTGGTAAATCGTGATCATATTTACCCTCAATCCAAGACCAAGGACGATAGTATCCACAATAATCTGGTTCTCACATGCGAAGAGTGCAATATGAAGAAGAAAGATGTGTATCCCGTATCGTTCGATGTGCAGCAGAAGATGAGGCCGATGTGGGATATGCTTCTTCACAAGAAGTACATCACCTCGGAGAAGCATGCACGCTTGGTCCGCACAGACAATCTTACGGAAGAGGAGCTGAACAAGTTCATCAGCAGGCAGCTCGTCGAGACAAGCCAATCAGTCAAGGCCACTATAGAGGTTTTGAAGCGCCTTTTCAGTGATGATACAGATCTGGTGTACGTAAGAGGCGGGCTCGTCTCTGAATTCCGTCAGGAGTACAGGTTCATAAAATGCAGGTCGGTGAACGACTATCATCATGCCAAGGATGCATACTTGAACATCGTGGTAGGGAATGTATACGACACAAAGTTCACCAAGAATCCTCTGAACATCATAAAGCGCGGGGAATCTTACAACATCGGAAGGATGTACGATCGGAATGTGGAGCGGGACGGCGTCGTGGCTTGGACTTCCGGTGAGTCGGGCACGATATCGACTGTCCGCAAGAATATAAGACGTGACAACATTTTGTTCACTAGGTATCAGTATATCGACAAAGGTGCGCTTTTCGATGACACGCTGAAAAAAGCTGGTGATAATTTATACAATCGCAAAAGGACCCTTCCAGCATCTAGATATGGTGGGTTCAACGGTGCTAAAAGTGCCTGCTACTCTCTTATTGAGTATGGGGTAAAGGAAAAACGCGTTCGTTCTATGGAGGCAATTTACCTACACAACATTGAATCGTTGGACGACATTGTTTCCCTAGAATCTTATTTTTCAGAGCGCATCGGTGCGAAAGTCGAAGTGATTATTCCGCTCATTCGTGTGAATGCTCTTTTTGAATGGGGAGGAATTAGAATCCATATCGGTGGGCGGAGTTGCAATCAGATTTACGCTGATTCAGCAGTTCAGCTCCTTCTTCCAGATAAACTGTATTGCTACTGTAAGGAGTTATACAAATATGGTGATGATCTGAAGAATAAGATAATGAGGGGTTCAGGCTATTATACGGCAATAAGGTGTGACATCAACGTTGAATTGTATGATTTGCTCTTGGAAAAAACTGGATTGCCCCCATTCTCTATGATGTACAGTGCTTTACATCAGAGGTTGGTTGAATTGCAGGCTTCCTTCAGAAAGGCAGATTGTTTGAATCAAGCGAAGGTGTTGAATGGGATTTTGGCGGCACTGCACTGTAATTCTGATGAAGCTTCTTTTGAGGCGATAGGTGGCAAATCTGTAGCGCGTAAGAAGCTCAATAAAAAACTGCCTCGTGGAGTCCCAATATTCATTGTAAATCAGTCGCCATCGGGTCTAAGAGAGAATCGTATTAGGATTGATGTCCAATGACCTGGAGAACAATCGTGATCTCGAGCAATTGCAAGCTAGACTTGAAGATGAACTATCTAATCATCCGGAACGCAGAGCTCAGGAAAGTGCACCTTTCAGAGATATCTTTGTTGATAGTCGAGAGCACTGCCACATCCATGACGGCTATGTTGCTATGTGAGCTGTCGAGGAGGAAAATCAAAGTAATCTTCTGCGACGAGACGCATAACCCATATGGTGAGCTCACTGTATATCATGGCAGTCACGATTCTCCGAGCAAGCTGAGGTCGCAGATTCAATGGGATTCGAAGACCAAAGGTGAGGTGTGGAGGAGGATAGTCCAGGAGAAAATAGCGAAGCAGGCTATGATCTTAGCAAGATTCGATTTGGAGCGTTCCACGATGCTTTTGGGGTACGCTGAAGATGTGCTCGATTCTGATGCCACCAATCGGGAGGGCCACTCTGCCAAGGTGTACTTCAACACCATATTCGGGGACAGCTTTTCCCGGAAG
>CAVKKO010000242.1:0-2728 GCA_963656905.1 Bacteroidaceae bacterium
ATTCGGCATGATCGTAATGTTGACGGGGTTGATGCAATGGTAATGAAGAAGAGATACATCGGGGAGAAGAAGCCTTTGGGAGACAGACTTCGGGAACTGCCGTACTACTCGCTGGAATGTCCGTCCGAGGCCTGTCGGATGAAGAAGAAGCGCTCCCTCCTGTCCAGGATCATCTGGGGAAAGAGAGACGGGGACGAACAGCAAATCTGAGCCAAGAGCAGGCAATCCAATAGCACAGTCCATTGATTCAAGGAGGGGGATTCTTGAAGAAGAGATACATCGGCGAGAAGAAGCCGCTCACATACAGGGTCATGATGGAGGCGCCTTGCTACCCGCCGAAGTATCCCCCCGAGGTCAGCGGATCGAGAGGGAAGCGCTCCATCCTGTCCCGGATCATCAGGGGCAAGAGGAGAGGGGACGAACAGCGGTTCTGAACCGGGTATCGGACGGCCCAGTATCATGCTCCGGTGATACGAGGGCCGACTGAGGCGCAATACGCGCGTCAGTCCTCTTCCTCGAGGACCTCTTCCATATCTTCCGCGATGCCCTTCAACCCTATATCGGCGAGGTACGGGATCCCGCCGAAGCTCCCTTCGAGATACTTGCGGCGGATGCTGTTGGTCCTCCTCACCCTCTCGATCGACGTCACGCACCTGACCGCCTTGTATCCGTCCATGTCGATGGCGATGGTGTACACGCTCTCCGCGGGCAGGGAATCCATCAGGGTGGTGTCATGGACCGTGGCTATCAGCTGGCCGTCGATGTCCGGGAGCATCTGTCCGACGATCCCTTCGAGCATCCCCTCGTGGAGGCCCTCGTCGATCCCGTCTACGAATGCGCATCCCCTGTCGACGCAGGACAGCAGAGCGGGCAGGATGCCGATCATCCTGCGGACCCCGGAGGATTCCATCGATGCGGGGATGTCGCAGACGATGCCGTGCATCCTCCTGCTTATCATCAGTTCGTACCCGATCCCGGCGTCCGTGCGATCCTTGACGAGATGCGCGCCGACGACGTCGGTGAGCGACCTGGTCAGGAATGACGACACCGCCTTCTCCAGGGCGTCGAGCTCCCTCTCGCGGTCCGGAGGGATCAGTCCATCCGTAGCGGCCGGAGGGGACCTGGCGGATACCACGACGGTCCCGTCCATCATCCCGATGAAGGAGAGCAGGTTGCGGTTGAGCCCGTACTTGGCGCTCTCCCCCATATCCTCGGCGATCTCCGCGAGGATGCTCAGGAGGGTGCGCTCCCCCGGGTCGCGGGATGCGGTCTCCTTCACCCCGTTCCTGATCCTGCAGTCCCTGACGAGCCCGCGGACCATGTAGGGCTCCTCGCCGGGCGTCCATCTGAACAGCGTCCCCCTGCGGCTGTTGACCCTGGATTCCAGCATCTCCGTCAGGAGGGAGCCGTCCTCCCCGAACTCTACCGTGTATCTTGCGATTGATCCTTCGACGACGTACTCCAGCTCCAGCCTCATCGGGCCTTCGGAGTCAATGGTGCGCATGCTCTTCGCGAGGTCCCTGAGACCACCATCGTAGGAGGAGGTCCCGGAGCAGACCTTGGCGAGGAACAGGGCGTCGATGAGGTTGCTCTTCCCGGAGCCGTTCTCCCCGTAGACGAAGGCGCGGCTCTTCGCTCTGCCCGATCTCCCGCTGAGATCGAATTGGATGTGCCGGAACGAGAGGAGGTTGTCCAGGGTCATTGAGCGGAGCATGGGATAGTGTAATCGTTTGATGGTATATCAATGTTTATAGTGTGTGATTATGACAAGAGAATGGTCATAACAAGGGTCTAAATGGCATTAGAGCCTCGGACCTGAATGGATTTGAGAATCCCCTCTTCGGTGATGTCCTTCAACTGGACAATGCACCTGCCTGCATCGCACCCGTAGGTGGGTCATCGTTCTTCGCGCTTCTTTACCCAACCATTTGACGAATCAGGGGATATCCTCGGATATCGAGTTGTCAACTATATCGTCCATGCTGTTCGGTTAAATACGATGTCTCGGACTGATGAGTTGGAGGATATATCCAATGGAGACAAGAAAACTCGTTGCGATAGCGGTCGTAGCGATAGTAGTCGCAGGTGCCTGCGTCTACTTCGTTATGAACAACGACAAAGGAGATGATGATCAGTCCTCGAAAGGAGGGTGGTACAGTTGGAATCCGGAGACATATCTCTGTGCTTCTTCCAACGTGGCGCCGTCCCCGTATTGGACCAAGACGATCGGAGATCTCTACACACTCGCCTACGACAAGGATCCTGATTATACCAAATACAAGATTTCCGACGTTCCTGCCGATTTCCTGAGTTACAAATCTTTGGTTTCCTACGATGCCGATGGGAATCTGCAGATCGAATGCAAATACCGTGACAGCAACAAGGTGTGGCAGTCGTACACCGAGACGTTCTACAAGGACCGTATGCCGACAGGCGGACTGGGTTCCGGTTCTTACTTCATCTGTGTTTACTATCTTCTGTGCGAGCAGGCCGGGGTCGACCCTCTGAAATATGACAGCAACGTCATAGCGAAGATGTGGTCCATGGCATACGGTGGGGACACATCCCTGTATCAGGGACTCGAGAAGAACTATGGCATCTCCACCAGCGGTTTCTCCGGCGCGGAGCTTCCTAACCCTTCGAAGATCTCGGACAACAAGGATCTCTACGTGAGGACGGTCCAGAATCTCGTGGATGACGGGAAGATCCCCGTGTGGATCTGCAGCGG
>CAVKKO010000243.1:0-2717 GCA_963656905.1 Bacteroidaceae bacterium
ATATGCTGGTTCCCTCTTCCAAGAGCAGGTTCCAGAGCATCATGCATACGTCGAGGGTCTCGCATAGCCTGCGCTGCTGCTTCTTGTTCGGGCGGAGCCTCAGCGTCACGGTTATGCAGGACATCAGTAGTAGTTGCGCGCTCTCAGGCTATAAAGGTTGTGCGGAGAGTTCCACTCGCGGCCTGCCCGGCAGCCGATCAAAGGTCACCAACTTTCTGCTCACCTAGCCCGTAACACTTTCCCAAAATTCTGTACTGCAAAATGTACGACGCCTACAAGCGGAGATGGATGATCGAGCAGATGTTCCACATCTACAAGCAGATAGAGGAGCTCGACGAGACCAGGGTGCAGGCGGACGCATCCGTGCTCGGATCGTACTTCATCAGCTTCCTGTCGACGATCATGACTGCCGTTTCATCGACCGCCTGGATTCTGCGGACGTTCTGGAGAAGATGACGTTCTCGGACGCCTCGAACATCCTCAGGAAGACGCTCAGGTTCAAAGGGAAAGACGGAGAATGGACGTACAGGGCGCTCTTGGACAAGGAGAAAGATGTCCTAAGGAAGCTCGACCTCATCCCTCAGCTGCCGCCGAAGAGGGGTCCGGGAAGGCCCCGCAAATCGGCCTCATGAATCATGCAGTACAGAGATTTGGGAAATCATTGGTATTGTACAACAGTTATCAGTTATTTTAAAGTCAATAATTGTATTATAATACAATTTTACTATGTATGGTAGTCAATAATTATATCGTAATACCATTATTGAAATATCATGGGGGCATCCCTGAATCATGAACGGCAAGATGGTTGAACGTCCAGAATACATGTCCGAATTGGAGGCGTTCCGTGACGACCGTGGTCACGTGAAAGTCATCACAGGGGTCAGGAGGTGCGGCAAATCTACCCTTGTCGCGCTGTTCATAGACAAGCTGAGGGCCGAAGGCATAACGGACAAGGAAATGCTCGCCATCAATTTCGAGTCGTCTGCCTTCAACGGCATAAACTATCATACGCAGCTCGACGCATATCTGAAGGACAGGGTCCCCGATTGCGGCCGCTTCTACTTGTTCCTCGATGAGATTCAGAGGGTGCAGGGCTGGGAGATCACGGTCAATGCGCTCATGGTGGACACCGAAGCCGACATCTACATCACCGGTTCGAACGCCCACCTCCTTTCCACCGACTTGTCCTCATACCTGACGGGCCGCTATGTCGAGATAAGGATGCTGCCCCTGTCTTTCAGAGAATGCATGGAGCTCAGAGGAGCCGGAAGAAGGCCAGAGGACGTTTTCAAGGAGTATTTCGAGTTCGGAGGGTTCCCGGGCATAGACCCTGCAATGGGATCGCATGCCGTTTCGGCCGTGTTCGATGACCTGTACGCATCTATAGTCTACAGGGACATGGTCACTCGCGGAAACGTCAGAAAGCCCGAAGAGCTTGGGAAGATGGTCACCTATCTGATGCTGAACATCGGAAATCCTATTGAAGTCGCGACAATGGCCAAGGAGCTTCATATGAATCAGCGCACCATCGAGAAGTACATGGCCATCATGCAGGGCGCGTGCATGTTCTACAAGGCGGACAGGTATGACCTGAGGTCTACTGCATTGAGCCCAACTCCGAAATACTATGTTGTGGACCCTGGGATCCGCAATAATGAGGTGGGCATGGCTAGCAAGGACCGTGGGAGGGTTCTGGAGAACATCGTGTTCCTGGAGCTCAAGCGCAGAGGCTATGGGATCATGGTCGGCAAGTGGGATTCCAAAGAGGTCGATTTCGTCACCGAGAAGAATGGCAGAATAGCATATTGGCAGGTATGCTTGGGCTATTATGACGATAAGACTGAGGCCAGGGAGCTGGCTCCGCTCAGAGCGATAAAGGACAACAATCCGAAAACCGTTATACTGATGGGTATCCAAGGGGACTCCGTAACCAGAGACGGCATCAGAGAGCTGGGGATAATAGACTTCCTTCTTGGCGAGTGGTGAGTCCCGATCGGGTCTGCGAACATCGGAATGAGCAGTCGGTGCACGGCGGTCAGGACAATGTAGCAGCTTGTCCGTTCAATCCGTGCCTTCTCATCCTGGTCTCCCTGAGGTCATAGAGGGTGTTGAGCCTGTCGGGGTGGACCTTCACTGTGCGGTCCTCGACCGTCAGCTCGGGGATGACGCCCCTCCTGCAGAGGGACTCCATGAGGATGTCAAGATCGGCCAGGGACTCTCCCAGGCCGATGGAGATGCGGGCGGAGATCTTTCCCTTTCCGATGAGCTCGGAAGCATCCTTAAGAAGCTCCAGCCTGGATTCGGGGTCGTACCTGTCGTCCGGCGTCACGAGGGCCACTTCTATGGAGTCTGCGCCTGCATCGGCGAGGGCCTTGGCATCTTCGGGCGAGCGGATTTCCGTCCTGGAAGCCATGCGGGCATCCGGGAAAGCTTCCTTCAGAGCTTTCACGGAACCTGCGGTAGCCATGACGTCATCGGCGACGACCACGATGCTTGTGATCTTGTAGATATCGCCGTATGGGCGGATGCGGTCCAGTGAATCGGCGTTGATGATGCCGTTGACGAATACGACAGCACGGGCATCCTCCGGATCGGGCTCGATGAGGACGCGGACGTTCTCTGTGGTGAACGAGATGACTGGCTCGATCTTCACGGAACGGATGAACCTGGATCCGTGGCGCTTGACTTCATATCCGCCCTCGTCGTTCTTCGAG
>CAVKKO010000244.1:0-2696 GCA_963656905.1 Bacteroidaceae bacterium
CCTGCTCCTGTGCAGGATGGCGACTATGGCCGCGAGGACCACGACGATCGCCCCGACGATCACCGCGACCTTCACGGAGGAATCGTCGGAGGACGGATCCGTCTTCTGAGTCGGCACGTACCCGGGGAAATCGTCCCCGCGGTCGTCCGGCACCGGGATGAAATCCGGGAGGGACGGGGCGGGCGTCTCGAACACGAACGAGAACGGGGTGTTGTGGTCCGTGGACACGGTGACCGTCGAGGACGAGTACGAGACCACGTCCTCCTCCACGACGTTCCCGTCCACGATGCTGTACACCTTCGGGACCTTCCCGTCGGGGACGTCGATGTTGAATGTGATCAGGATCTCCCTGACGGTCAGCTTTCCGGATATGGTCACATCGAACGTCTTCTCCGCCTGCCGGACCACAGGGGCCTCCATCTCCGTCGTATCGGTGACGGACAGCTTCAGCGTACCCGCGCTGACCGTGGCGTCCTTCAGCGTGATGGAACCGTTGGTCGTGACCGCTGTTATCGATTCGATGGTCTCCTTCTTGGACACCACCACGGTGGCCTCTTCGCTTTCGCTCTCGACGGTGACGGTATCCGACCCGTCGCCTTCCGTATCCGCAGGAACGGGCTTGGACTGTCTCACGAAATCCGCAGGGAGTTGATCGGTACTGCCTGTCTCTGTAATCCCTGTCCTGTCCTCACTCGCATTATGCCAGACATATTCGGTCTTGCAACCGGCCGTCATCTGATCCTTCGTCGTTGTCGATACATTCCCCTCGAAAGTTATGTCCTGTTCATGCCCGGTGACACTGTCGCCGGTTATCTGGTATGTGCCTATCCCCGCAGCGAACGTCGCTGCCTTCAGACTGGTCGCACAGTTGATGTTTCCTCCGACATAGCCGTAGCGGAACAACATCCCGACGATTCCTCCGGCGTTGTTGCCGTCACTCTCCACATCCCCATAGTTCACGCAATCCTTGACTTGGATCATCCCGACCAGGCCGTATCTGGACTTCTCACTGTCAGGGACGTATCTGATCCATCCGACGATCCCTCCAGCTCCGTATTTGCCCTCCGCACCGGTCCCAGTGCAGCTGATCTTCCCGAAGTTCGTGCAATCCTCGATCGTTCCGTAACCCTTCTGCTCTCCTACGATGCCTCCAATGCTCGCCCCGGAGCTCGAGACATCTCCCGCGTTGACGCAGCCCTTCACGTTCGCAGATGAGAGTCCGACGATCCCTCCGGTCCCGGTCACTCCAGAGATCGCTCCGTAATTGGTGCAGCCCTCCAGGGTCATCACTTTGCCATCCTCGGTACAATAAGCCGCTCCGACGATCCCTCCGCAGTTCTGTCCGAGGGATCACACCTTCGAAAAGTTCTCGCAATCCTCCACCGTCCCGGATACAAGCACCCTCCCAATGATCCCGCCCGTTCCTTGCAACGTCTTGATCTCAAAATCATCGCCCGCCGAACAGTTTACACAACCCCGGATGATCCCATTCCCGCACAACAGACCGGCTACAGCCCCGGCATTCTCATTGTTCGAGTTCACGATCTTGACATCGTCCATCTGGATGTTCTCGACCGTTCCCCCATCGACTATCCCGAACAGTCCGAGGGCATCGTCGGCCACTATGTCGCTGCCTGCTATCTTCGAAGTTATGGTCAATCCAGAAATCGTATGGTCGTTCCCATCGAACGTCCCTTTGAAGACGGTCGATCCCGCCGTATATCCGGAACCACTACGCTGTCCCTTCCCTATCGGAACCCAATCTCCGTTGAGTTGGATATCTCTCGTCAGGCGAATCGTCTTCCCTTCGAACGTCACACCCGGGATCGTCGTTCCATCCTGGGCGGTCGACCCGTTCACGAGCTGTGCGAGCCCTCTCAGCTGCGCCTCCGTGCCTATGCTGAACTCGGAAGCGCTGCCGTCATACCACCCGGTATCCGTAGCGATCTCGTCCGCATCCGTCCCTTCGGCTGAGAACGATAAGGCGATGGCCATCACGGTCACCGCGAACAGTCCCATCGCCAGGATGCATCTGCCCCTGTCCATTCTGTCACCTTCCGTTTCTCGACTAGACGGCGGTGCTCCTGACGGCATGTCTTTCCGGGATCCGGATCCGATTCCGAACAGGACGCAACGCCCCATCCAGACAGTTATAGTCGATACACCTATGCGGCGAGCGTGCGACCCCCCCCCCAGCGCCTGTCGGAAGAGGGCGGATGCGTGCATCCGGTTCCCATCTGCTGGGTATTGATCCCTAAGTTCGCATTTATTCGTTGCTCGGTCATGAGTGGTTCAAAGACCTATAAGCCCCGAATGTCCGAGAGGGGCATCTCCTAGACACCGGCCAGCGCGTGCGGACCGTATCCCGGAAGATGTCCGCCGGCCGACATACCTTCACTGGCTGAACCTATTATTTTATAATAAGTCTTAATATATGAAAATCCTGGGCCATCCCCCGGCCCACGATCCCTCATATCCGCCCTCGGTAATCCAGGAACGGCACCAGGTTGCAACCCCTGCAAGCGATGCACAGCGTCCCGCACGTACGCGAATCCAGACCATACTCGGTCTCGATATCCTTCAGCATCATCCCCAATCTCGCGAACCTCTCCGCATCCATGGATGGGAACGAACCCAACAACTCCTCCGCCCTCCCCCTCTCCGCAGGCTTGATCCTCCTGTACTTGAGATCGCAG
>CAVKKO010000245.1:0-2679 GCA_963656905.1 Bacteroidaceae bacterium
GGTCCTGCAGTCTTTCGGAGACCAGCTGGATCCCGGAGCGGAGATAAGCTTCGACAGCGATTTCGAGAACCAGGTCTACGACAAGCTCCGCGAGAGAGGTCTGGAAGTCGATACGCAGGTCGGTGTCGGAGGGTACCGGATTGATCTGGCAATCAAGAGAGACGGGGAGTACATCCTCGGCATCGAGTGCGACGGGAAGCTGTATCACAGTTCCAAATCAGCGAGGGAAAGGGATTTCCACAGGCAGAACTACCTTGAATCCAGAGGGTGGAGGATCTACAGGATCTGGAGTCCGAACTGGTGGAAGAATCCTAATGCAGAGGTCGAGAAGATAGTTGCTATTGTGAGGTCGCTTTGATATCTATTGGCGAGATCAGAGTCTTTGCAGGAGGATTAATCTGATTGATGCCATGCGATGTTCCTTCGTATATTGAGGAGCATTTGCATTTCTCAAAGGAATCAGGTCGAAATAATTGTGTGAATCGAAGATTACAACTCTTGTAGTGTTATAATAGATATTAATGCCTAAAAGCAATTTGAAAACGAATTGGTGACGTGAATGGGGTTAGACGAGATTTTGGCGAAATACCGTGAGGATTCAGACACTAACAGGGAGCTCGGGACGAGGTTCGAGGAGCTCATGAGGAGGTACCTCCTGACAGACCCTCAGTATTCCGACATCATCGATTGGGTCGTGCTCTGGAGCGACTTCTTCGCGAAGAGGGACTTCGGGAACCAGGACACGGGAATAGATCTTGTCGCCAAGACCGTGGACGGAGAGTACTGGGCCATCCAGTGCAAGTGCTACGGAGAGGGGCATCAGGTCACTAAGTCAGATGTGGACACGTTCCTTTCCATTTCCGGGAAGAGGTTCCACGAGCCCGACGGCTCCGAAGTCCAGTTCTCGTCCAGGGTCATATTCGCCACCACCAACAACTGGTCCTCGCACGCTCTCGATTCCCAGGAAGGCCAGATTATCCCTGTCACCTTGATCGGCTTGAAGGACCTCAACGAGGCGCAGGTCGATTGGGACCTCATCGAGGAAGGCATCGAGGGGTCCGGTGCCAGGCTGAAGAGGCATGAGCTGATGCCCCACCAGCAGGATGCCCTGGACGCGGCGATGGTCCATTACAGGGAGAACGACCGCGGGAAGATGATCATGGCCTGCGGGACCGGGAAGACGTTCACATCGCTGAAGATCGCGGAGTCCCTTGTCCCCGGCAACGGATGCGTCCTGTTCCTTGCGCCGTCCATCTCGCTCGTAGGGCAGACCCTGAGGGAATGGACGTCCAACACCGTGCGCGAGGTCAAGCCGATCTGCGTCTGCTCGGACACTTACGTGTCCAAGAAGAAGAGCGAGGACGATGCCGGAGAGAGGGTGGACAACCTCGCCATGCCTGCGACAACAGATCCGAGCAAGATCCTGAGGTACCGCGACGGCAGCAAGCTGACCGTGGTGTTCTCCACTTATCAGTCCATCGATTCCGTGATCGAGGCGCAGAAGCTCGGATTCCCCGATTTCGATCTGATCATCTGCGACGAGGCGCACCGCACCACGGGGGTGACGCTGGCGGAATCGGACGAGAGCGCTTTCGTCAAGGTCCATAGCAACGACAACATCCGCGGGGCCAGGCGCCTGTACATGACCGCCACTCCGAGGATATACGGCGTCAAAGGGAAGGAGAAGGCGAAGGACGCGTCTGCGGTCATCTGCTCGATGGACGACGAGTCCCTCTACGGGAAGGAGTTCTATCACATCTCATTCGGACAAGCCGTCGAGAAGGAGCTGCTCACCGATTACAAGGTCATGATCCTCTCGCTCCGTGGAAGCGACATGCCCGAGAGCGTCACCCGCAGGTGGTCGAAGTCTCAGAAGGAGATCGACGCCGACATGGACACCCTGATCTGGGGGTGCCTGAACGCTCTGGCCAAGAACATGGCCTATGACAAGACGCTGAAGAACACGGATCCCGGTGCCATGAAGTCTGCTGTGGTGTTCGCGCGCACGATCAGGCGCTCCAAGGACATCGCCCAGAGGTTCAACGAGCTGGCGTTCCTTCCGGAATCCCCTGTGGAGGCGGAGGTCAGGCACATCGACGGCTCCATGAACGCCATGGAGCGCGACGACCTGATGACATGGCTGAAGCAGGGGGACGACACCCAATGCCATGCGCTTTCCAATGTCCGCTGTCTCTGCGAGGGCGTCGATGTCCCTGCTCTGGACGCGGTCATGTTCATGGACTCGAAAGGGTCATTGGTGGATGTGGTCCAGTCCGTCGGGCGCGTGATGAGGCGCGCTCCCGGGAAGAAGTACGGCTACATCATCATCTCCATCTTGATCCCAGGCGACGAGGATGCCGAGTCTGCGTTGGACGACAACGAGAGGTACAAGGTGGTATGGCAGGTCCTGCGCGCACTGAGGTCGCACGACGAGAGGCTGGATGCTGAGATCAACACCTTCATGCTCAGGAAGGACAACGTGGGCGGGCACATCCATACCGCCAAGGTCATCCCCGTGGACAGGGGGATGCCCAAGGACAACGACAACGATGAGCTGGGGCCCTATTTCTCGGGCCAGTACTGCCTGGACGATTTCTCTGGCAACCTGTTCGCCAGGCTCGTCCTGAAGGTGGGCGACAGGGAGTATATCGAGAACTGGGCCAAGGATGTGGCCAAGGT
>CAVKKO010000246.1:0-2670 GCA_963656905.1 Bacteroidaceae bacterium
GCGTAGTAATCGGGCCTGAGGCCGTCCAGGACGTGCATCAGCCCCTTCTTGATCAGCGTGTCGCCGATAGGGGACAGGCAGTCGGTCGGAGGCGCCATGATCTTGCACGTCTTGATGGCTGCGAGGATCTGGATGGCTTCCTCCCTGGTGAGCTTCTCCGGCTTCTTGTCGCCATCGACCTTGGCCTTATCGAGGATCTCGGTGGCCAGCCTGTCGGTGATGCGGGAGAAGTCGTTCTTGAGGAACGCCCTCATCGTCTTCTGGGCGGAGTTGGTGGCGTACTTCATGAGGTCCCCGATCTCCATGCCCTCGGGGTGGGGCTTGATCTCCTTCGGCCTGGGCGGCATGATGTCCGTCGCCCTCTCGAACACGTATTTCGTGCCGTCGGGATCGTGGAAAGTGATCTGAGCATGGGGGTTGACGATAGCGGTGTCCTTCAGGTACTCGAAGACGGACTGCTTCCCGGTGATGTACCTGCCCTTGATGGTGTATTCTATGCTGGTCCCGTGCTCCTTGCCGGCCCATTCGAACGCCTTGTCGTTTGTGACGATCGGACGGTTGGTCTTGGTGTCGATGACGATGTCCATTCCCCAAGCGACTTCGTCCTCGCCCTCGATCCTGGACATCACGTGAGCGGGCTTGCCGGTGGTGATGTTCCCGTACATGACCGTCGCGGAGATCCCGATACCCTGCTGTCCCCTGGACTGCCTGAGGGCGTGGAACCTGGACCCATAGAGCAGGCGGCCGAAGACGTTGGGCATCATCTTGTGCACGATCCCCGGACCGTTGTCCTCGATGGTGATCTTATAGTCCTCGTCGTTGAGCCTCTCTATCTTGACCTCGATGTCCGGGAGGAAGCCTGCCTCCTCGCACGCGTCGAGGGAGTTGTCCACAGCTTCCTTTATCCCCATGAGGAGGGACTTCGAACGGGAGTCGAAACCGAGGATCTGCTTGTTCTTCTCGAAGAACTCCGTAACGGAGATCTCCTGCTGCTTGCTCGCGAGCTTCACAGCGGTCGCCGTCTTTTTCTCCTTTGGCGCGGCGGATTCCTTCGCATCTGCATCTGAGGGCATCCGACCGGTCAATGCATCATCTAGGCTTTAAAGGTGACAATCCCATGTTCACTGACCTGGAACCATTGGACGGCCATATGATGCATGCAGATTACATTGTCGGATTATTCCACGAGATGAGGAGATAAGACGCGATGGTTGGAAAATATGGCCTTCCGAGATTTTCTCCAAGGATATAATATTTAATGGTTCTGTCCAACCGATGTTTTTCACGTTTTACTCATATCGAATAATCTCGTCTATTTTCATCTATAATGCCATCAAGAAAACCGATAATCCGAACATTGCGACCATAAAACGATGGATAATGATATTCAATGTTCAGAATCAATCATGATGTCTTATGTCTATCATCATTTATCCGAATAGAATATTATCAAAAGATATGACCATCATCCATCCAACAACAAGCTTTAAAATACGCTCCCAGGCGATGGCAACATGCCGTTAGGTAAGGAGGAAACGAA
The DNA here is from genome assembly GCA_963656905.1 of Bacteroidaceae bacterium. Lineage (GTDB taxonomy): Archaea > Thermoplasmatota > Thermoplasmata > Methanomassiliicoccales > Methanomethylophilaceae > Methanoprimaticola. The sequence continues at coordinate 1,541 of CAVKKO010000246.1, forward strand.
TTGGACATTAGCGTGGGGATGGCATGGATATTTCTCATAATAGCCTGCATCCTGGAACCGATATGGGTCATCTTCCTCGACAAGTCAGAGAACTTCAGGAACCTGAAGTGGGGCGCGGCGACCATAGTATCGGTCGGGCTGTGCCTTTACTTCCTCTCTCTGGCTGTCACGCAGATTGGCCCCGGAGTCGCATACAGCATCCTGGCAGGGATCGGTGCGATAGGAACGGTCATCGCGGGGTACTTCCTGTACAAGAACCGCGTGACTGCGAAGATGATATTCTTCCTGGCGCTCATCGTGATAGGCGTCATAGGGATCAGACTGATGTCGGGAGGTGCCTGATATGGAGCTGCAGAACAAGGCGATGGCATGGGTCATCATAGTGATCGGGGGGTTCTTCCAGGTCGGATGGTCCGTCGGACTGAACTACACCGACGGGATGACCAACCTGATCTGGGACGTCATCGTGGTGGTGAGCCTGATCATCAGCATGCTGTGCCTGTCCATCCCGATGAAGAGCGGGATCCCCATGGGAACGGCATACGCCGTATGGATCGGGATCGGGGTCATCCTCACGATCATCACGTCGGCCATCATCGGCATCGAGGAGATCAACCTCGGAATGGTGGTCTTCATGCTGGTCGCCATCGTCGGTATCGTCGGGCTCAAGATGAGCACCGTGCAGGACTGATATTCAAATGGCGGGCTTCCGCCCGCCCTTCCCGTAAACATCTTCCCATACCCCTTCTGAACGTTCTCGCGCGCGCGTTATTATATGTGTAGTCTCTACCCGCCGAACGATACAAATGGTGGACGAGAAAGCCATTCAGGCGGCGCAGGAGAAGTTCGGCGCCCTCATCAGAAGACAGCTGGAGAGAGTGGAGGTCCTCAAGTCCGAAGGGGACTGGATCGACTACTCCAAGCTGGACAAGCTCATCATCGGAGTCTGCGGCGGCGACGGGATCGGGCCCTACATATGCGCCTCCGCGCAGAAGGTCATGGAGTTCCTCCTGGCCGACAAGATCAAAGCCGGAAAGGTCGAGATCAGGCAGATCGACGGACTGACCATCGAGAGGAGGGCCGAGGTCATGAAGGCCATCCCCGACGACACCCTTGCAGAGCTGAAGAAA
>CAVKKO010000247.1:0-2659 GCA_963656905.1 Bacteroidaceae bacterium
AGCCTTGATACACATGCTCGTGCGTGAGGATCCTGTTGCTGAGCAGTTCGAACTGATTCTTGAGGATCTCGGCCATTTTCACGGTGTCACCTTGCGCCATCGCATCTACAAGGTTAGAAACGTCCATGTTCACCGAAGTGCCGTATCTGTCCAGGATCGTCTCTGCAAGTGTGGAGAACATCTCCTTGTTCGGCAGGGACACGATATATCCTGCTCCCTGAGGCAGAGCCTTCAGATACCCCGATGCTACCATGACCGAGTATATGGACCTCCCGGGGTCCTGGAGGTCGCAGTATGCGATCTCGGACTTGATAGAGGTCGGTATAGAGCCTCCAGAACAGAGGATCTTCAGATTATCCCACGTATCGCAGTCCACACGGGACAGGAGGTCCCCGATAATCGAGTTCCCGCTCGTGCCGGCCCAGTATGGATACGGCTTGCAGCCTTCGTCGATGTAGTTGAGGATGCTCCAGGAATTGTATATGTCCGCATCTCCGAAGCGGTAGCCGTCATACCATTCCCGGGCCTCCTCTATCTTGTCCCCATAGCCATTGTCGATAAGGAGCTTCTCCACTTCGGGCTGAGTGAAGCCGTACATCTCGTCGAAGCCCGTAGAGAGCACGTCGAAGACCTTCGGGTTGTTCAGACCGGAGAAGATGCTCTCTTTGGATATCCTCATCACTCCCGTCATGACAGCGAATCTCAGGAAATCGTTCCCCTTAAGGCCGTTGCCAAGAAATGTCCCCAGCAGCTCCCTGACCTTATCATGGGTCTCGTAGTTGCCATAGGAGTCGTTCATAGGATGGTCGTACTCGTCGATGAGGACGATAGGAGCCTTCCCGTAATGCTTCGTGAGCATCATGCAGAGATGGAGGAGGGATTCTACCAGTATGCCGTAGCTGGATGTCATCTCCACGATCGAAGCGTAGATCCTCTTCTGCGCTGAAGTCAGCTTGTCCGAGTTCTCCAGCTCATTGAACGAGTCGTAGACCCTCATCATAAGAGTCCTGAAGGTGTCTATCAGCTTGTCGTAGTCGCTGGTGACCACCGATTTGAGATCGATCTCGATGACGACATTGGAGTTCTTCTCGGGGTCAGCCGGACGGAGCTCCGAGATCTTCAGGTCCGAGAAACGGTCCCTCTCGCCTGCATATTTGAGGTTCAGGTACGCATCGAGCATGCTCAGGTTCAGTGACTTCCCGAACCTGCGGGGCCGTGTGAAGAGCATGACGTCGGACGAGCTCTTCAGGACCATGTCTATCAGCGGGCTTTTGTCCACATAGTAGAGGTCACGGTCCCTCAGTTTCCTAAAATTGTCGTTTCCGACCGGCATCCCTTCCATCTTCTCGTCCTTGTTCGCCATATGCGTTGCCTCCTTTTTATACATCCCATCGACCGGCGGTGCTCGATCGTGCCTGATGAGGCATATGGCGCCTGAGTTTAATAACCCCACGCTGTAATGATTGTAATGTCAGTATGGTTTGTAATGTTGATTGAGCTATTACTATCTAAATATAGACAGTCCTTGAAGAACGATCCGTGAGGAATCGGGAAAACGATCGCCTCCCCCGCACGCCAGAGCGCACAGGGAAGGCGGATGAAAGTCAATTCTTGGTGCTGTCCATCAGCCTCTGGTTGATGGCGGAAGCCTCCTCGCTGGGCAGGAGCATGGTGGTGACCTCCATGAACGGGTGCTTGGAGCCCTCGATGATCTTCACGTCGTCCAGGTTCCTGAGCCCCCACCTCTCGGCGGTCTTCTCCAGCCCGAACTTGACGTCCAGGTCCGTGGGCACCAGAACGATGGCTTTGAATGTCTTCAGGCCCATCTTCTTGGCGGCCATTATCCTGTGGTGGCCGTCCACCAGCAGGAACCCGTTGCGCCTCTCCACCACGATCAGGGGCTCGTTCAGCCCCCTCTTGAGCTCGTACTGCCTGCCGATGAGCTCGTCCATGTACACCTCCTTCTGGGTGGGGATGATCTGGTCCACGGGGATCTCCCTGTTGACGACCTTCATCCTTATCCCGTTCTGCTGCTCCAGGAAGTTCTTGACGGACATCACCTTGCCGGGACGGGACTTCTCTATCTGGGACCTGACTATGTCGATGTTCGATATGATCCCAACGAGCTTCTTGTCCTCGTCCACCACCGGCAGGTTCCTCAGGCCGTACCTGAAGAGGATCCTGGTGGCGTCCTCGATGTTCATGGAAGGTATGGCGCACAGGGTCCCGCGCTTCATGACGCTGCGGATCTTCGCGTCGGGCTTGTCGACGTGGCGGAGCAGCTCCTTCGCCGTGACGAATCCCAGGAGATAGCCTTTCTCGACTATGGGGAACCCGTGGAAGTTCGAGTTGATGATCTCCTGCCTTACCTGCTCTACCGTCATGTCAGGGGTGATCGTGTGCACGTTCCTGACCATGTACTCTCCTACTGTGGCTTCTGGCATCTGGACCGTGTATGGAGGTTGCGTTTATAGGATGTTTGGATGGGCATCGTCCGGATGCTGATGGCACGGTGCCGGCTCCCCTTGCCGGCCGCTCCGCGGCCGGCGGAGAGGCCGGCACCGACGGGATGTCGGGACAGGTGAGGCTTCACGCCCCTTGACGGAGCCCTGGCCGGGCGGAAACCTTGTTAATACGATTGCCGCAATACACCGCTCAG
>CAVKKO010000248.1:0-2654 GCA_963656905.1 Bacteroidaceae bacterium
GTCCATTGGTATCCGCTCAGACGTTCCTCAGCACCCTTGTATTCGGAATCGCTCATCTCCTCGTCGTTTTTGAATGCTCCGAAGTCGATTCCATCCGCTATATCCTTGACTTCATTCTTGGAACCGCCGCAGATCCGCACATAGAGTTTCACGGCGCGCTCTTTTTCGAAGACCTGTCTGGCGTATATGAAATCAGTGAACGCTCCTTCGATGTCGTTGTCGAGGAGGATGCGACCGCCTTCTATGCGGTATTTTGTATATTTCGTAAGGAATGATTCGAGCTCCTCCTCATTCTCTACACCGTTCATGATGAAGTCGTTCTTGTGTCTGTTGAACAGCTTGCCGACGGTCACAGCGTAGCGGACCTCCTCGAACGAGTCCATCTCTACCCTCAGATTATCGATGCTCCCCGAGTCCAGGTACTTCACATGATCAATGGTTGTTATGAATGGATCGTAAACCTCGTTCCAATAGTCTCTGGATTCTATCAGATTCATACGCGGAATCGAGACGTATCCCGAACATAGGGTTTTGAGGTCCTGTCTGCTGCAGGATTCGCCGTTGAATATCAGCAGCAGTGCGGATACCACAGTTTTGCAGGTCGTGCCCTGCTCTCCGAGGTACCGGTCCAGGAATGTCCATACCCGTTCCGGAACATCAATCGCTTCCCCGGTAATCGGATCGTTGCATCCGAACGTATCCGTGTTGCCCCCATCGAACATGATGTCCAGGACCTTGCTGAAGCCTGGATCGAACCTGTACTGCATTAATTCGAGATACGATGGGGAGCGGTTCATCATGTGGGTGAACAGGTTGGACGGCAATTCGTACTGATTGTAAAGCTCCAGATCTTCGGAATCGAAATCGAATCTCGAGGCGAACCTCTCAATCTCCTCATCCGTTGCACTGGATGTACCATCGGATACGCGGTGGATCGCCCCATCTTTGAAATGACGGTACAGGACGTCCTTGCTTTTCGATTCTGGAAGCGATTCTATGGCATCCAGGACCTTGTCATGCCATTGTGTGAATTCCGGGGTTGAGAGGATGCGGTAGATGTCCGTCTCGATCTGAATGAGATCCCCCATGCGTCTGTCAGACTCCAGGCCCATGTCCTCCAGGGATTCTTCCAACGGGGTGATGTCTGATATCGTGTCAAACATGGGAGGTTCCACGGCGATGAACCCCGTGGAACCGTTGCATATGGATCCATTGGAGAGCAGGACGTCTAGTGCTTTGCAGAATAGAGGATAAGATTCCATGGGGAACTGCTGATTCAATTTGAAACGATTGACGGATGTCCCTGAGCAGATCATCGAGTAGATGTCCTCGCACAGCGCCATGAAAGACGACCTCTCGGATTCGTCGACGCCTATAGAATCGATGTTGATCGCTCCATCCCTCTGCATCGAAAATCGACCCGGCTCTCTGATACCAATATAAGATTTATAACCTATTACTTCAGGATAAATAATTCGTGAGCCAGACATCGGATTAAAATCAGTTCAAGTGTGATTCTCGGGATGCGTGCAATCATCACTTCTCCAATGCGGCCGTTATCCCTCTTACAACCTCATCCATGTCATCCTTCATTTGGCACTCCCAAACTGTAATGACGGTCCACCCCTGCATCTCGAGTTCACGGGTCTTCTCTGCATCCCTCTCGACATTCCGCTCAAGTTTCGGAATCCAGTAATCGGCGTTATGCTTCGGCATGGGGAGATTGCAAAGAGGGCATCTGTGCCAGAAGCAGCCATTGATGAATATGGCCACGTGCCTTCCGGGGTAGCATATGTCAGGCCTTCCGGGTGCCTTCTTCCAGTTCAGTCTGTATCCTGGGAATCCCGCATCCCTGAGGGCCTTCCTCATGCGGATCTCAGGTGATGTCCCGGAAGCCTTGTTGGACCTCATGGATTTCACAACGCCTGCCGACAACGGAGGCTCCTTCGGATGATTCAGCGCCATGCCCAATGCTCCTCTGAAATTCCAGGCGAATGTCTCTTGCCAGATTCCGAACATAAGAGCAACATCATGTTCATAACAGATCCGATTGTATATGGTACCGGTTGCTAATGTCAGGCGATGCATTCCCTCCGGATCGTATATTCACCAGGAAAAAGATCGAAGCGCTTTTGGACCAGGCATTGGGTTGCACCCTGGGGTCTGTCGATGTCAACGATGTATTCAGGATCACGGCAGGATCGGATAAGGTTACGGGCATAGCCGGTGATGTGATCGAGCAGTCCGTTCTCGGGTGTCTTCCCGATTCCAGTCAGAGGCCCGACCTATTGGTGGACGGGGAGCCGACCGAGCTCAAAACTACAGGGATAAGGCGCTCTCCCGGAACGAAAGGCGGATGGGTGGCCAAGGAGCCCATGTCGATCACCGCGGTCTCGGTAGACAGGGTGGTGAAGGAGGAGTTCTACGATTCCGCATTCTGGCATAAGCTGGAGCACCTGCTGCTGATATACTATCATTACTCGTCCGATAGGCCTGTCAGGGCCATGGAATACGCCGAATTCACGATAGAGGGGTTCGAATTCCATGTGTTCTCGGATGAGGATATCTCCGTTCTGCGCGATGATTGGACCAGGATACGTGATTTCATTCGCGAGTTGCAGCGTCTTCCATCTCCCGAGAACGAGTATCCGCGC
>CAVKKO010000249.1:0-2639 GCA_963656905.1 Bacteroidaceae bacterium
CTGGACCGCGAGCAGAAGTCCAAGGGCGAGTACTACTACGCCAGCAGCTGATCGGTATCGCGCGGGTTCCTGCTGGACGGAGCAGAACGCATTCAGCATGGCGTTCAGCATGTCCCCCACCTCATCGATGTTGGTCGCACCGGACAGGTGGAACTCCCCGGTCTCGAACACCAGCGCCCTGCAGTGGGAATCGCGGGAACGGCACATTATCGACGGGGCTGACGATACCCCTGGCGAGATGTCGATCGGTCCAGATACGCCGATGAGGTTCAGCGGGACCTTCTGACATAGGCTTCCCACCACCTCGTACGTGAAACCGCCGATGCGGACCGCGTTGCAGTCTATGCCGACGGCTTGGACGATGTCGAAGATGGAATTGAGCGCCGACAGATCGTCGTGCGAACCCATGCTCATCATGGTGCCGTCGTCGCAGACGACCACCTTCGAGGTTCCTTCGGGAACGAGCACCGTCCTGTGGCCGGATTCGTATCCCTCCACTACGCGGAATTCGGACGAGAGCCCGTCCAGATCGATCGGCTCCTCGCACTTGGCCTTGACGTAGACGCTGACATCCGTGATGATCATGGTTCGCCTCTTTTGATGGTTTGATAGGAGGAAAGACGGCGGTCTCCCGCCTGTTTGGTTAACTTGTTTACTCCGCCTCGGCGGCCGCCTTGTACTTGTCCGAGAACGGGTTGAAGACGAGGAAGACGACGAGCAGGATGACCAGGATGATGATCTCGAACATGAGAGGCTGATAGACGGCATCTCCGGAGATCGCCTGGAAGGCCTGGAGGTAGTAGGTGCTCATGAACGCCCCGAGGTTCATCAGAGCCATGGCGATACCGATTCCGCTTGCGACGGCCTTGGGCTGCGAGGCGAATCCGATCCAGGCGTTCAGGGAAGGCAGGATCATGGCGAATCCGAATCCGATCATACCGAGTCCGACGGACGAGAGGATGAACATGTCCGAGATGTACACGCATGCGACTCCGAGTGCGCTGAGTCCGAGTCCGAGGGGGATCGTGAAGCGCTTGATCTTCAAGAAGATCGTTCCGAACACGAGACCTCCGATGCATCCGATGATTGTGTAGATGTTGAGGGCCCAGGCAGCGAGGTCCGCTCCGCCGATGTCCCTGTCGAGGAAGATGGTGGAGACGTTGAGCATCGCAGGGTAGTTGACGATGTTGAACAGGAAGAGGACGATACCGCTCACGAGAACGGCCGTGTTCATCTTGAACTTGGGCTTGGGACCGGTCTCGACCTGATGGATCTCAGGCTCCTTGATGAAGAACGCCATGACGAGCGTGACGACGCCGAACAGGTGTCCGTAGAAGACGTAGTTCCACTCCATTCCGACGAGCTGTCCGCCGAGGGTCTGGAAGACGAGTCCTCCGAAGTTCATCAGGAGGGTTCCGTATCCGAGCATCTTGGACTGCTTGTCGCCGTCGAAGTGCCCGATGATGAGGGCGTTCCCGAGAGGCATTATGATTCCGATACCGACACCCATGATCGCACGGAACACAAGCGTGAGTCCGTAGCTGTCGAAGAATGCGGGACCCACTCCTCCGATGAGGAACACGGCCGATCCCAGTATGGCGGCCGTCCGGTACTTCATCTTCTTACCGAACAGAGACCCGATGAAGAAGGATACGATGGTCGTTGTGATAGTGGACAACGTAGAGAGGTACGCTGCATCCGCGACGGTCATCCCCCAGTGGTCGGCGAGCACGGCCATAGCCGGCGTGATCACCGTCATACCCATCTGCAGAGGGAACATCATCAGGATGGCAAGCGCCCCGAACGTTCCTACGCTCTTGATTTCAGACATTTAATCACCAATATTCCTGCGCTCTTGCGATCGCATAGCGTTTGGGTTGATGTACGATATGAACATCGTAATTTACATCAAAGTTCCTGTATAAATAACTTCATGAATATCGTAATATCTGATTTTACGTCTATAATCCAGAGTATCGGGGGATATCGGCAATGTCTGGCTGTGGAAAAAGAGGGATGCGGATGGCGAAAATCGCTGCCATCCGCTTGGATTATGAATCCATCCAATTTCAGAAGAAGAACATCGAGAAATACGACTGTTCCGAGTTCCCGCCGCGCCTCTCGATACCGTTCTCGAGGAGGAACGAATCAAGATCGATGCAGTACGATTCGATGGAGTTCATCTTCTCATTCGGGAAACGGCATTTCTCATCAGGGCAGGTGCAGGATTGACAGAACCCGCACCCTCCGGCAGCGAGGACGAAGCACTTGCCATCCGTGTATTGACGGAATTCCTCGCGGATCTTCCTCGATATGGCGCTGTGCGACTTCCCGGCGAAACGCATCCCGTCAAGATCGAAGGGGCCATCACGGGGGAAAGTAGTCCGGATGAGGACGAAATGCTAGTATTTCGATACTATCATCCTGCAGATATCGAGATTCGGTACGTTCGGCGGACATGCCCAATTCCTTCCGTACAATCCGCAGAGATTGGCCTCGCAATAACCGCGAATCTCCTGTCCCATCTTCAGAACCCCATCGCCATTATTATAAAGAGACATGTACGAAATCCGCTCGTCCTTCAGAGATGGGACCGCGTCGAGCAGATCTTGCGGAATCCGTCCATTCTGTTCTCCGTT
>CAVKKO010000250.1:0-2627 GCA_963656905.1 Bacteroidaceae bacterium
GCGATCGCCTTCTGCACCACGCCGTCCTTCTCGTATGCCCCCGTTCCGACCGCATCCTTGTGGGACGGGATCCCGAACACCAGGACGGAGTTCACTCCGCTGTCCTGGATGTCCGATGCGATCTTGTCATACCCTTTCAGGGGGTGCGTGGGCACTCCGGGCATGGATGCCGTGGTCTTCGTCTCCGATATGTTCGCGTCGAAGAATATCGGAAGCACGAACTGGTCCGGGTGGAGCCTGGTCTCGGCGACAAGGTTCCTCATTCTCTCGCTCTGTCTGAGCCTTCTCAGGCGCATGTCAGGATACATCATCATTCTACATCCCTCAATCCGAATAGCTCCACGACTGCCTCGCACATATCGGTGCGGCCCTCGCGGGAGGCCTCCCTCATGTTCTTGTAGAGCTCGGCCGTGAACTTGTTCATCAATGCCCTGGAGAGGTCCTCCAGGACTCCGGAGCACTCCGGGCCCGTCTTGGAAAGGGCGGTGGCCAGCTCGTGCTCCCTGGTCTCGGCCAGCTTCATCCCGAGCTTGCGGATCACCTCGTTGGCGTACTGCTCCTTCTGCTCGGTGGCGAGGCGGGCCAGCTCCTCGCCTATGATCTTCTCCGCTCCGACGATCTCGTTCTTCCTGCGCTCGACGTTGCGCATGGCGATCGAGCGCAGCGAATCCATGCTGTCCAGCTCCACGTTCGGAAGGCTGGTGACAGCGGGATCGGTGTTCCTCGGGACGGAGACGTCTATGATCAAAAGCTTGCGGTCGGGGCGCTGCCTCATGGCGGCTTCCACATGCTCCATCTTGAGAACATGATGCGGTGCGCCGGTGGCTACCAAGACCAGATCGGAGGCGGTGACGGCTTCCGTGAGACGGGCCATGCTCACTGCCTTGCCCCCTAATTCGTCGGCCAGTTCAATGGCGCGGCTGTAGGTCCTGTTGGACACGATCACAGTCCCGACGTTCTTGCCAACCAGGTTCTTGGAGATGACCGAGGCTATGTCCCCCGCGCCAAGGATGGTGATCGCCTTGCCGGAAAGGTCTCCCAGGCGCTCCTCCGCCAGCTCGACGGATGCGGACCCCACCGATACCGCCCCTTTGTTCAGGGCGGTCTCGGAACGGACCCTCTTCCCGACGATCATGGCCTTGTCGAACAGACGCGAGAGCATCGGCCCGACGTGGCCCTCGTCCTTCGCCTTGGCGTAGGACTCCCGGACCTGGTGCTGTATCTGATCTTCTCCCACTATGAGGGAGTCCAGCCCGCACACCACCCTGAACAGGTGGCGGATGCTCTCCCTATCCTCCAGGACGTAGGAGATGTTGGACGACGGGACGATCGTCTTGATAGTGGATTGGAAGTAATCGGAGACGGAGCGGTTGTCCGTGGATGCAGCGTAGACCTCGAAGCGGTTGCAGGTCCTGACGATCACGTACTCTGTGATGCTCTGGACCGCAGGGATGCGCTTGCCGACCTCCTTCTCCAAAAGGGGCACGACATCGTTCAGCCCCTCGGTTCCTCCGGCGGAGGAATGGGTGACGTGGAGGCTCACTATCATTGCGGCACCTCCTTTATCGCTTTCTCGTATGCCGCATCGCGGTCTCCCTCGGACAGCATCTTCCAGATGCCGTCATCTGCCAGGATCTTCGCCAGGTACTCGGCCCTGCCGGGCTGGGTGGAGATCCTGTCGCGGATGTAGGCTCTCAGATCTATCAGAAGCTCCAGCATGGCGTCGTAGGACGGGTCCAAGAATCCATCGATCTTGGATATGACGTACGGAGGGAACGCGGGAACGCGGCCTTCCGAGGAAACCGTCACGGTGTAACCCTCGCGGCGGAGGGTGGAAGGTATCAGCACATCTCCGCCTCCGTGGGCGGAGTTGGTCATTATCCCTTTGGCCATGGAGATGTCGCGGATGCTGTCGTTCAGCTCGTGGCTCGATGTCGCAGCGACGACGATGTCGGCGCCGTCCATGAGATCGGCCGCCGTCTCGGGGGACACCGCCTCCTTCACGACCTCATCGGCCAGCTCCTCCAGCTCCGGGATGAGCTCGGGAGACACCACCCTTATCCTGAAGCCGTCGAAATGACGGCACTTCCTCAGCGCCACTCCGCCCCCGCCGAACACTACGACGAGGCGGTTCCCGGGCGATAAAAGCAAGGGCGACATGCGGACGGCTTCCAATGACATACTCTCCGAGCCGTTCGTATGCACAAGCATATGAAATACTCTCGGGCTAGGTGAGCAGAAAGTTGGTGACCTTTGATCGGCTGCCGGGCAGGCCGCGAGTGGAACTCTCCGCACAACCTTTATAGCCTGAGAGCGCGCAACTACTACTGATGTCCTGCATAACCGTGACGCTGAGGCTCCGCCCGAACAAGAAGCAGCAGCGCAGGCTATGCGAGACCCTCGACGTATGCATGATGCTCTGGAACCTGCTCTTGGAAGAGGGAACCAGCATATTCCTTGAGACGGGCAAGGTCCCGTCCGTGTTCGACCTGAACAAGCGCATCACTATGCTGAAGAACGAGCATCCGGAGCTCAGGAGCGTCCATTCCGATGTGCTGCAGGAAGTATCGCGCAGGGTGAACGCGGCATTCGTCCGCTCCACCAAGATGAAGGACAAAGACGGGAAC
>CAVKKO010000251.1:0-2623 GCA_963656905.1 Bacteroidaceae bacterium
TGTTCTGTTCGAGAAACTATGTTTCAAAGTGAACATATGATACTTTTTCAGTATGTTAGTTGTTATGGCAGAACCTGTCTCCGAGTGATTATTGGTGACTTCGAGTCAATTGCCAGCATGTCTGTTTTGAAAACTAATACTCAATCTGGACATATGATACTAGATTAGTATTCAACACGAAGCACAACTGGTCACAATTTCCTATCCAAAACTTGGAAACTCCTGGCGTTTTAAGATATTTTAGGGAATCCTTATATGTAAATTGCAGGATTTGCGAGTTGGATTATACATCCAAGTGATTCCATGGAATCTCAGAAGAAGATTATTGCGGTCGCGATCGTCGCCATTCTGGTCATCGCGGCAGCCGCGTCTATCGTGATGTTCAACGGTGGAGGCGATAAGGATGAGAAGTCGAGTAAAGGATCGGGAAGGCTCCTCGTTTATGGGAACGCCGACAACGACGATTACTTCGACCAGGATGATGTCAAGTTCATCCAGAAGATAGTCGATGATGGCAACTGGGACAAGGAGAAGTATCCCTTTGCCGACGCCAACAACGATGGAAAGGTCGATCAGACCGATGTGGAGTACGCTCAGGGTCTCCTGAACAAGGAGAAGAGCAAGATGTACTACATCGGAAGCTCCGGCAGCACGTACTACTTCAACTACCCCGCAACGAACAGGAGCATCGCAGCCAGTTCGGAATACGGATTGATGCTCGCTCAGGTACTGGGCATCTATGACCGTGTCATCGCAGGAGCATCCTCTATCCAGAAGCTAGGGGAGCTCAGATACCCTGGTATCGGGCAGATGAAGGACCTCGGGACCTACAATAAGGCCGACTACCCCAGCTTCGTTGAGTCTTTCCTTGACAGCGGTTGCACCATCCTCCTCGGACAGGTTACCACCACCGTCTATGACCTTCTGAGGGACAGCGGAAGGACGGTCGATCTGATCCTCCTCAGCCCGTCCGCGGAGATCCAGGAGGGCGGAATCGATGTCGCCACATCCATTCTCACCGCGGGGACCCTCCTCGATGCCGCCGAGAACGCCAGGAAGTACGTCAACTACTGCGACAAGATGACCGACTACATCTCCGAGAACATCAAGAGTCAGGAGAAGACCAAGTTCGTCTGCGCGTACAACACGAACAACCCGACCACCACGACCGTCCACACGACGAATGGAAAGAACGGCGCGATGACCGGGGTCATCTGGACCCTTTCCTTCACCCCCATGTGGTCCGATATTCCATGGAACGAGCTGGATACGAACGGAAGGAGTCTGAACATCGAGATGGAGTACATCATAAAGGACAACCCGGACGTGATCGTCATCGCCATGTGGGGAAAGGCCACGGCGGAATCGGATCCGAAGGATGTCCAGGCGATGTTCGACGAGACTGCCAAGTACTTCAAGGAGACGGACGCTTACAAGAACGGCAAGATCTACGGCATCAACTACGAGGCTTACGGAACGTACCTCGGAGTGGGCGGACTGGCCCTTCTGTGCTCGTACATCTGGCCCGACAGCTTCACCACCGAAGAAGGATGGGAGCTGATGCAGGAGGCCATCGACGAATTCACCATGATCGATGCCGACGTCCACAACCTCGGCGGTCTGATCCCCTACAAGATCAACACCGAGAGCTGATCCAAACACGGCCGAAAGGCCGTTTCCAATTCATACAGGTGGATCAATGGAGACAGAAGACGTCGGGAACAAGGGGCCGATACTGAGCGATACCGTCATGCAGGCGGTCCGCGGGTGGTCGGAGCCGGACACCGACGATGAGGCTTACGACGAGACGATCTCGGTCTATCGCAAGTACATCGCGCGCAAATGGACGTTCATGGTCGCATGCGTCGTGGTCATCATCTGCGTCGCAGGATATGCGGTGACCATCGGGGCGTACGACATCAAGTTCTTCGAAGCGTACCAGATCATGTGGGACCACCTCATCGGGCGCGTGCCCACGGATGAGATCGGGGTGACGAAGGATTACATCGTGGTCACCCTGCGCACCCCGAGGATCGCGGTCGGCATCATCGCTGGAGCGGGATTGGCAGTGGCCGGCGTCGTCATGCAGAGCACTCTGCTGAACCCTCTGGCGGACCCGTACACCACGGGAATCTCGTCCGGGGCTTCGTTCGGAGCGACGCTGGCGATGACGATGGGCGTCACAGTGGCATCGGGGCAATACTCGATCGTCCTGAACGCGTTCATATTCGCACTGGTGCCGATGTGTGTCATACTGTTCGTGGCTAAGATCAAGAACAGCTCTCCGACCGTGATGATCATGGCCGGAATCGCCGTCATGTACATCTTCAACGCGTGCACGACGGTCATGATGCTATGGGCGAATCCGAACGACCTGCAGCAGGTCTACGAGTGGCAGGTCGGTTCCGTGTCCAGGGTAACATGGGATTCGGTGCCGATCATGTTCGCGATAACTGTCGTCGGCATCATCCTCATGCAGCTGATGTCCAAGAAGCTCAACGTGCTGGCGACCGGCGAGGACAATGCGAACGCCTTGGGGGTCAACGCCTCCCAGTTGAGGATGATCAACCTGCTGGTCGTCTCCCTCGTGACGGCTTCCATCGTGAGCTTCACGGGATTGATC
>CAVKKO010000252.1:0-2601 GCA_963656905.1 Bacteroidaceae bacterium
TGAACCTCTTCTGGAAGTCCTCTATGTCCACTTCCTTGCCCTGCTGAGCGGCGAGCTCCTGTGTCAGCTCCACGGGGAACCCGAAGGTGTCGTAGAGCCTGAAGACCATCTCCCCGTCCAGGACCTTGGCGTCGCCGCTCTCGGCGATCATCTCGTTGAACCTCCTGAGGCCCTTGGTCAGGGTCTTGTGGAACTTCTCCTCCTCGGCGGTGATGTTGGTGTAGATGAACTCCTTGTTCCTCTCGAGCTCGGGATAGGCGGCGGAGTACTGGGACACCACGACCTCGGCGACCTTCTGCATGCAGACCTCGTCGACGCCGAGCTTGGAGAGGTACCTGCTGGCCCTCCTGATGAGGCGCCTGAGGATGTAGCCCTGTCCGACCTTGGCGGGGACGACCCCGTCGCCGAGCATGAATGTGGCGGCCCTCAGGTGGTCGGAGACGATCCTGAACGCGCGGGTGGTCTCCTCGTCCTGGCCGTACTTCTTCCCGGAGAGCTCCTCTACCTTGGCGATGATCCCGGAGAACAGGGATGTGTCGTAGACGGTCTCCACGCCGCTAAGGATGCGGAGGATCCTCTCGAGCCCCATTCCCGTGTCAACGTTCTTCTGCTTGAGGGGCGTGAAGTTGCCCTCGGCGTCCTTGAAGTACTGCATGAACACGTTGTTCCAGATCTCGGTGTACTTCCCGCAGTGGCAGGACGGTCCGCACGTGGCGCAGCATTTGGGCCTGCCGTCGTCGTAGAAGATCTCGGTGTCGGGTCCGCAGGGGCCGGTCTGGCCGGCGGGGCCCCACCAGTTGTCCTCCCTTCCGTAGAAGAAGATCTGGTCGTCCCTCATGCCGTGGCTCTTCCAGAGCTGGGCGGTCTCGTCGTCGCGGGGGATGTTGCCCTCGCCGGCGAAGGCGGTGACGGCCAGGTGGTCCGGGTCGATCCCGAGGACCTTGGTCAGGAGCTCGTAGCTCCAGGCGATGGACTCGGTCTTGAAGTAGTCCCCCAGGGACCAGTTTCCGAGCATCTCGAAGAAGGTCAGGTGGCTCGCGTCTCCGACTTCGTCGATGTCTCCGGTCCTGACGCATTTCTGGAAGTCTGTGAGCCTCTTCCCTGCAGGGTGCTTCTCGCCGAGGAGGTAGGGCACCAGGGGGTGCATCCCTGCGGTGGTGAAAAGCACGGTGGGGTCGTTCTCGGGGATGAGAGGGGCGGAGCTGATCTGCGCGTGCCCCCTCTCTTTGAAGAAATTGATGTAGGTCTCTCTCATCTGCTGGGCGTCCATGACGCACTCTCCTGTATGTTCCGCAGTTAAGAGACCCATTATTTATACGGTTTCTCAAAGCGGACGGGCTATGGACCTCAGGGCGTCCGGTATGCTCCCGGATTCGATGACGACCTCGATCCCCATGTTGGACAGGGTCTTGGACGGCATGGGGCCGATCTCGCGGACGACGACATGCTTGCAGTCCTTCACGGAATCCACGATGGACCTTATGTGGGCCTTGTGCTCCTCGCCGGAGGACTGGGCGCTCAGGTCGATGTCCGCCTTGCGGACGAGGGCAGGCTCACCCGACGATATATCATATATGTAGAACGAGGGGGCGGAGCCGAACCCGCAGTCCACGCTCTTCCCGTCGGAGGATGCGACGGCGACCAGCGATCCTTTCCTAGGGCCCTCGGCGTTCTGTTGAGACGGCCCGCATCCGCTCCCGCAGCCTCCGCTGCATCCGGATATGCGGACGAACTCCTGAGACCTGTCCTCCCCCAGCAGCCCTATCGCATCGGCCCTGCACTGCCTGCAGTGGCGCATCATGCGGGCATCGACGGAGCACTCGTCCATCAGCCTCTTCCTCTCCAGTGGAGTGGGGGACCTGAGGGACGCGAACGGCGTCCCCTCGACGGGGATCAGCGGGAGTATGTTGACCAGATACGCTCCGTGGGACTTCACGTATCTGACCAGGTCAGGGATGTGGGCGTCGTTGATCCCGGGCACCATGACGATGTTGACTTTGACTACCATGCCCAGCTTCGAGCACTTCTCTATCCCTTCGGTCTGCTTCGATATCAGCAGCTCCGCGGCAGGGATGCCCGTGAGCGTCTCTCCTCCGTGCCTGACCGTGCCGTACACCTTGGCGCCGATCTCCGGGTCGCAGGCGTTCATGGTCACCGTGACGAACCTGACTCCGAGATCGTAAAGGCGCTGGGCGTTCTCCGGCAGAGCGAGCCCGTTGGTGGACACGCAGAGCGTGAGTTCCGGATGCTTCTCCCCAATCAGGCGGAGCGATTCGAAGGTGGACTCGTTTGCCATGGGGTCTCCGGGGCCGGCGATCCCGATGACGCTGAGCTCGGGGATCTTCTCCTTGACGTATCCGACCTTCTCCGAGGCCTGCTCGGGGGAGAGCACCTCGCTGGTGACTCCCGGACGGGACTCGTTGCAGCAATCGAACTTCCTGTTGCAGTAGTTGCATTGGATGTTGCACTTGGGGGCCACGGGGATGTGCATCCTCGCGTACTTCCTGTGAGCATCCGAGCTGTAGCAGGGGTGCTTCTCCAAGGCTTCCATGACATTGCCGTTCGGTTCCCGAGACATGTACTGGGCACAACGGCGGAGGG
>CAVKKO010000253.1:0-2592 GCA_963656905.1 Bacteroidaceae bacterium
TGGATCCCAAGGCGACCACGGCTTCGGTCGAGGTCAAAGGAATGGGTGGGATCTCCTATGGAGATGTCGTGAACATGCAGTGGATCAACCTTGTTCCCGCTTTCAGCGCGGCCGGCGACGGATACGCGACAGTGGATATGGAGAAGATCCTGTCATCGAACCCGGATGTCATCCTGGTACTGACCTTCGGTACGTTCACTGAATCGGACACTCCAGAATCGCTCGCTAAGGCGTATGGTTCCGCGGAAGCGTTCAAAGGCACGGATGCATACGCGAACAAGAACGTGTACTTCTGCGCATGGAATGTGTACGGGAGTTTGCTCGGTCTGCCGTGCATGCTGTATCTGGCTTCGCAGATCTGGCCGGATGTGTTCGATGAGGATGAGGCCGTCAGCATCGCTCAGGAGTTCTTCGACAAGTTCACCAACATGGACAAGGACGTCAGGGACGTCCTGGGGCTCCTCCCGACCAGGATGAGCTGAATCCAAACCGACCTCCCGTTTGTTTCCGAGCGGGAGGTCATTCCTACAGAAGGGATACGATGGGAACCGGTATCGTGGACGACGGAATTGTGGATACTTCCGTCATCGCCTCGGTGGAGGAATGGAACCGGCCATACGAGGAGGAGCATGCGCTGTCGTCGATGAGGAAGGCGTGGGTCGAGAGGAGATCGGCCCGGATCATCTTCATAGCCGCATGTCTCGTGGCAACGGTTGCAGCGGTCGGCTTGGCGATAACGTACGGTTCCTACGACATCGGTTTCCTGGAGTCGTATCAGATACTATGGGATCACATCGTTGGCACGATAGGCGACGAAACCAAGGACCGCATCGTGGTGGAGCTGAGGCTTCCACGCATCCTCGGGGCTGTGGCCGCAGGCGCCGGACTCGCGGTATGCGGGGTCGTACTCCAGAGCATCCTCAGGAACCCTCTTGCCGACCCGTACACGACCGGAGTCTCATCCGGAGCATCCCTCGGAGCCGTTCTTTCCATGACCGCAGGGGTATCCGTGCTGGGCTCCTCGTGGGATATGATTATCCTGGCGTTTCTGTTCTCACTGATTCCGCTTCTGGTGACAGTCGCGGTTTCCACCAGACGGAATGCTTCGCCCACGGTGGTGGTCATGGCAGGCCTCGGCGTCATGTTTCTGTTCAATTCCATAACTACGGTTCTGATGTTGCTCACAGATCCGAACAATCTCGCCAGGGTCTACCGTTGGCAGGTCGGGACTCTTGACGGAGTGACCTGGGACGGACTGTCGATCATGCTGGTCGTGGTGGCGATAGGTCTGATAGCATCCTTCCTGCTGTCCGAGAGGATCAACCTCCTTTCCGCCGGGGATGACGATGCGAAGTCGATGGGACTGAACGTGGAGGCCATCAGAGTCATCTCCCTGTTGACGGTCGGCGTCATAGCGGCGGCACTGGTGAGTTTCACCGGGCTCATAGGATTCGTCGGTCTCGTGGTCCCGCACATCGCGAGGATGTTCGTGGGTTCCGACAACCGTTATCTCATCCCAGCTTCTGCTGCCTTGGGCGGCGCGATACTGATTTCAGCGGATCTGACTGGCAGATGGGTCATAGCCCCGACCATACTCCAGGTGGGTGTGGTGATGTCGTTCATCGGCGGACCGACTTTCATCTGGCTGCTCCTCAGGAAGAGGGAGACGGGGTGGTGAACATGACTAGGCTCGAACTGGAATCCCTATCATTTTCCTACGGCGAGAAGAAGGTCTTTGAAGACGTCAACCTGGTATTCGACCGTCCCGGATTGTATTGCATCATCGGGCCGAACGGAGTGGGCAAATCCACTCTGGTGAAGTGCATAGACAGGCTCCTGGAGCCGGAAGGTCGCGTGCTGATAGACGGCGAGGACGCTTCCGATATGAAGCAATCCGAGATAGCGGAGCGCATAGCATTCGTTCCTTCGTCTTCCAAACAGGTGTTCCCTATGCAGGTGGTGGACGCAATCATGATGGGGCGTCCCCGTCATGGATCCGAAGCATCGGACGGAAAGGATCTGGAGATGGCGTACCGCGCTATGAAATTGCTCCATATGCGCGATCTCGCATTCTCCCATACGAATGAGCTCTCAGCGGGGCAATTCCAAAAGATGCTCATCGCCAGGGGTCTCGTGCAACAGACTTCGATCCTCATACTCGATGAACCCACATCGAATCTCGACCTGAAGCACCAGATATTCGTGACTGAGCTATTGAGATGCATGGCCGTCGCCGACGGCATAATAATCCTGATGATATCGCACGACATCAATATCGCCGCCAAGTACGCGCACGAGATTGTGATGATGGCGCATCCCGGCGTCGTCAAATGCAGGGGAAGGCCAGAGGATGTCATAACTTCGGAGAACCTCCGGGACTTATACGGCCTGGATTGCGATGTGGTCGAGATGAACGGACATCCTTACGTGGTGCCGGGTCATGCCATCATGGAGGTCGACGACGACCTTGGATCCAGTGTCGAAAGGTATCGATGTGGTGGTTTCACGTTTGGGTTCATACGTCGCATTAAATAATCCAATAGTCTGGCCGTCCGCATGGAATATCTGCTCCAGATCCTCGTGACTCTGGTG
>CAVKKO010000254.1:0-2591 GCA_963656905.1 Bacteroidaceae bacterium
GTATCATACCGGTTCGCAGTTCGAACCTCCGCATAAGAATCACCTCGAGAGGGTGTGGTTGATATCATTGTCCGAGGGCGCTTCCAACCCTAGGACCTCCAACGCCTCGATGTGACGGTCTGTCAGGGTGCAGGACTGCCACACACCCTTGTTCTCGATCGCGATCATCCCTTCCAACGAATCTATCACGTCTTGAACGGTATGATCGCGCGATTCCGTATCCTGCAGGATTCCGTGGATATGCATCCTTATCGCCATGGAGACGAATTCGACGAGCATGATGGATTCGGCCTCGGCATATGTGCCGAACATCATGGAGAGGGCAGGCAGGGACCTCCTCTGCTCGTACATCTCGAGATCCAGCCAGCTGTGGCCGATCTCCATCGCAGGTATCGATCTGGCGGGCATGGAGGCATTGGTCAGGAACACTGTTTTTCCGCACGTCCTCTCGTATTCGTCGAACCTCTCTTTTCTTTGCATGAAATGTATCGTACCGTCTTCGGATTCATGTATGTCGTAGAACGGGACGACATCCCGGAATTCGTCAAAGCAGGATATCCGGGCGTCGGATGCCGTTATCGAAGAGATGCGTTTTTCCATGTCCTTGCATCTGGAATACAGGATGCGCATCTCGTTCTGATAGCGGGTGACGTTCAGGAATGAGAGCATACGGACATTCTCTTTTCCGACACTGAGGGAGGTTTCGGAGTGCTTGCAGAGCTCTCCGTAGAGCATTCCCGTTTCCTCCTCCGTGTTGAGGACGTCTGTTTTTCTTCCGAACACTTCTCTGCCGAGTTCCGAGTCGGGGTATATCGGACAGATGAAATACAATCCTTTGGCGATCATGTCCGATATCACAGAGCGATTGCCTTTCTTGTGGTCCAGGACGAATGATACTCCAGTAGCTCCCCTCGATTTGAGTTCGTTCTCGATGCGAACCATAGTCTCTGCAGTCGATATGCGTTCGTACACCCTCTTGTAGAAGCAAAGTTGCCATGTTCCTTCCAGTACACCTATGTATGTGGTGAATTCGGGGGTGTAAACGTATCCGCAGTCGTTCTCCGTAACGAATCTCCAACGCATCTGGAAGGGGACGGGGACATGGTCAACTGCGAAGACAACTATCTCCCCCTCCACCATCCGGTCGAACAGTTGCGGGAGATGAGAGCAGTTGTCGGACAGGATCGCACGCAGCTGTCTGATATCGGTGGCCCTGGTTCCGATCATTTTCGCAACGGGGGTCTGTTCCATGAGACCTGGAAGGTCCGGTATCGGCGCATGGCATTCGGCAGCCAGCACACCGTATGAAGAGAGGATTCCTGCGACATCCTTCCCGAACACATCTTCCAGGCGATCCATAAGTCCGGTACGTTTGAGGATGTGAAACAGAGCATAGTGTTTTCCAAATTCCATAGATCTCATAGTCTGTTTAGGAGATGCCAGATTCCCATCCGCATCGCACTTCCCCAGGTATTTCCTCTTCTGCACGCTTTTCTTGGACTCGGGGTCCCACGTTGCCGTGACCTCGTACAGATAATGGTTGTTCCCGTTCTTCTGGATCACTCTATAGGTCATGCTTCACCTGTAATAACATGATACACATTTTATTATAAGAATCCATCTATTTTCTCATACATAGCAGATATTCTGCCTTTTTTATTTATAAATGACAGTGAATTTTTACTAATATCAAAGTGTATCAAACACTATATATATTGTAACCATATTTGATACGATGGATATTGCATCCAACTGATAGTATGGATAAGAAAGCAATCGCGATCATTCTCGTGGCGATCGTGGTGGTGGCCGGCGTGGCCTCTGCTATCGTGATGAGTCAGGGGAATGACGAGAAGGACAGTGTCCTGACAGGGAACTATCTCGTCGTTTACGGCAATGCCAACGGCGACCCCTATCTTGACCAGAAGGATCTTGATATGATCCAGGACATAGCGGACGGGAAGATGGAGTGGAACAAGGCTCAGAATCCGTACGCTGATGCGAACTGCGATGGAAAGGTCGATTCCAAAGATGTAGAGGTCGTGAAGAAGTTCCTCAACGGTGAGGAGAGCACGATGTACTACACTGACTGGAACCTAGGTATCGACAGCGTCCCGTACCCTCTCAAGGGGAAGGTGGCCGTCACTCAGGTGGAATCAGTCTACATGAGCACGATCGTCGGATTCTACGACGACATCACGCACATCAACCGCCCCGAGAGCTGGTTCGCCAGCAATCTGAGGACGGACATGTTCCCCGGACTCATCGACCGCGTCAAATCCACCGGGAACTATGTACTCGACATAGAGAACGTCGTCTCCTCGGGCGTATCGATCGTCCTCGGTGCGATATCGAGTCTCGACGATACGACCAGGGCCACCCTGAAGAGCTACGGGATCCAGGGTATCGCCCTCCCCGTGATGAAGAACATGAACGGTCTCGATTGGAACACGTCCATAGTCACGCTCGGCGTGATGATGAACAAGCAGGAGAACACCGCTGACTACATCAACTATCTCCAGAAGCTTCAGAACATCGTTTCGGAGAAGGCTTCGAAGATTTCCGGATATACGTTCGTGGACGTCCTCGGA
>CAVKKO010000255.1:0-2574 GCA_963656905.1 Bacteroidaceae bacterium
AGACCGTCGAGCTCTTGGAGATCGACATGGACGCCCCGCTCTTGACCTCGACCTTGGACTCTCCGGCGAGGGTGATCGACGCCCCGCCGTCCACGGCGATCTTCGATCCCGTGTCGGCCGATATGGTGGCCTTGTCGCTGACGGCGACGGTGGACCCGGTGTCGGCGGTCAGGGTGGCCCCGCCGGTCATGGCGACCTTTGCGTCCTCCTTGACATCGAGGGTCGCGTTGTTGCTGACCTTGATCTCGGATCCCGATTCAGCGGAGATCGAGGCGGTGCTGCTCAGCGAGACCGTGGCACCGGTGTCGACCGCGAGGGTCGACTTGCTGGAGACGGCGATCGAAGCCCCCGCCTTCGCCTCGATGGACGAACCGCTCGATACCGTGAGCGTTCCCTCCACCGCGACGGGCGCTGTGAGACTCAGAGTCCCCTCCGTGATCGTCAGGTCCTTGAGGATGACCGCTCCGGTGGCCGCGGATATGGCCGCGGAGGCGTCCGTGGCGGACATCGCCCCGGTGATCTCGACGGAACCCGCCCTGATGGTCACCTTCCCGTTGTCGACGGCCTTGATGCCCGACACGGTGATGTAGTTGCCTTCATGGGTGACCTTTCCGGTGTAGACTCCGCCCTGGTCGATGACGAGGCTCGATGCGCTGTTCCCATCCTTGGATACCTCGACGGCTCCCGAGAAGGTCGTCTTCAGGGTCACCTTCTTTCCGACGGGGATGGAGAGCGTGTCCTTGCTGTCCATTCCGACGGATCCGGTGCCGGAGAACTCGATGTCGCTGATGGATCCTCCCTGGAAGGACTGGGCGAAGCCCATGTTCAGGATGCCGTTCGAAGCTGTCAGGACCGGGAAGATTGTGTTCAAATCGACCTTCGCCCCGCTCTGCAGGACGATGGCGGAACCGGGGACCTCGACCTCGAGGTACGAAGGAGCATCGATGGTCAGGGTCTTGTTCGAAGCGACGACCGCGTTGCCTGCGAGGATGAGCTTGGAGCCCTCGGAGATCGTGAGGTCATCGGAGATCGTTCCTCCGAGGAACCTGAGCGTTCCGACGGTGCTGCCCTCCTTGAGGGTCAGACTGCCTCCTTCGGCGACCTCGATGGTGCCGGCGTTCTGGACCTTGGCGTTCATGGAGCCGGAGAGGGAGAGCTTTCCCCCATCTGTGATGGATATGCTTCCGGCGTCCGATGTGGAGATCGTCGAACCGGTCGTTGTTGAGAGTGCGGAACCGCTCGGGATACTGATCGTTGAATCAGAAGTGGAAAGCCCGCCGGACATCGCTCCGGAAAGTGTGAAACCGTCCGATGTGGGGGCGATCGTCAATGCACTGCTCCCGGATCCTCCGACCGCCTGCGCAGTCAAGGATTTCCCAACAGTTACAACATAATTAGATATCGAAGCCCCGGACACGGTCTTCGTATACGATCCCGACCCCGAGATCTCCATCTTGGCCGCTGTGTCCCCCTGTCCGAACAGGAGGATGTTCCCGCTCACGGGCACCTGGACCTTAATGGTCGTACCGGCGCTGACGGGATACTCGTTCGCAATGGTCACATTCCCCGTTCCGAACAGGGTCACATCTGCGACTGCCCCTTTTACAACTGGAGAATCGAACCTGATGCTCGCTTCGCCGCTAGAAGACATGCTCACAGATGCAGGTACGGTTGCTGTCGAATACCTCCATCCCAGACTCTCCAATTCGAGGGTTCCGGACTTCATTGTGATCGTCGCATTCTTGCCTGCTTCGAGGAAGGAGAATGAGGTATTGGTCGCATCTTTAGCGAACTTCAACTTGGCTCCGTTCTCAATCACGATACTTCCATTATCCTTGAGTGTGGAACCGGGATTAACCGTCATCGTTGAATTGGAAGCCACCGTCAGAGTCGATCCAGACCCTACGGTCATAACCACCTTGTCGAGGACCGCATTCCCGATAGTTCTCCCGTTCAAGTCGACAACGAACAGGCTCAGGTTGTTCTTGTTGTCCTGCTGATTTGGCTCAATGGCGAAGATTTCGTTCGTACCCTTATAGACAGAGAGGGTGGCATAGTGCTTCGCCGTGGTGACCTCCTTGGATGCTTTGTACACCTGGGAGAACGTCTGACCCTCAGTGAATGTGAAAGTTCCGTAGTACAGGGCCGCATCCAAGGTGACCCCGCCGGATACACTGACGGAGACATCCTTCAGAGTCACATCCGGGTTCCAATACGAATCGGTGGAATTGGCGAACACCGCCACAGGGATCGCGAAACCTGTGGGTCCGTCTCTCCCCACCGTGTTGTTCTTGGCTGCCGTTATCGTGATCTTGACGCTCTGAAGGGAGATCGTCCCTCCTCTGACCTCGACTCCGGTGACCCCCTCCAGTTCAACATTGGTGAAGGACATCGGCATCTTCCCGGCGGCATAGACCGCCGCGTTGTTCTTCGAGGTGATCTTTCCGCCGCTGACTTCTATCTTACCTATATCAGCTGTCGAATCGAGACCGTTGGATGCC
Source organism: Bacteroidaceae bacterium (assembly GCA_963656905.1). Taxonomy (GTDB): domain Archaea; phylum Thermoplasmatota; class Thermoplasmata; order Methanomassiliicoccales; family Methanomethylophilaceae; genus Methanoprimaticola. The sequence continues at coordinate 2,502 of CAVKKO010000255.1, forward strand.
ACCCCGCATCTCCAAACGGATGATAGGGTTGAATTCTCGACCTTTAGTTGTCCGTGGCCGAATGTGTTGACGC
>CAVKKO010000256.1:0-2568 GCA_963656905.1 Bacteroidaceae bacterium
ACCAGATCAGGAAGACGGACTACTCCAGGAACATCGACGAATGCCACATCGAAGCGGGGATAGCCTTCCGCAAGCACACTGCCAGAATCGCCATAGGCAACCGGATTCCTCCGAAAGGTTGAGCCCGCCCCCATCCGCCTTCCCCGCAACATTATTAGAACCGGACGCAATCCTGCGACCAGGTAAAGATCATGGCCAAGGTCAGGGTAGCAGTCAACGGATACGGTACCATCGGGAAGAGAGTTGCATCCGCAGTCTCCAAACAGGACGATATGGAGCTCGTCGGGGTCACCAAGACCAGACCGAACTTCGAGGCGCGCGCCGCCCTGGACAGAGGCTTCGACATATACGTCCCGGAAGAGAGCGTCCAGGCTTTCAAGGACGCCGGCGTCCCCATCGCGGGGACCCTTCAGGACATGTACAAGAAGGTCGACATCGTGGTCGACTGCACTCCCGGCAACGTCGGGGAGATGTACAGGGACCAGTACAAGGCCGCGGGCGTCAAGGCGATCTTCCAGGGTGGAGAGGACCACAGCCTGACGGGAATTTCCTTCAACTCCACAGCCAACTACAACGAGTCCTGGGGAGCCCAGCTGTCCCGTGTCGTCTCATGCAACACCACCGGCCTCCTGAGGACCCTCAGCCCCATCGACAGGCAGTTCAAGGTCAAGAAGGCGTTCGTCACCATCGTGCGCCGCGCCGCGGACCCCAGCGACAGCAAGAACGGGCCCATCAACGGATTGGAGCCCTCTGTCAAGCTCCCGACCCACCACGGACCCGACGTTCAGAGCATCATGCCCTGGCTGGACATCAGCACCATGGCCGTGAAGGCCTCCACGACGCTCATGCACGTCCACACCATCGTGGCCGAGCTGGGCTCCGAGGCGACCACCGCCGACGTCATCGAAGTGCTGAAGAAGGCCCCCAGGGTCAGGCTCGTCAGCTCCAAGGACGGGATCAAGACCACCGCCCAGATCATGGAGATGGCCAGGGACCTGGGCCGCGACCGTTCGGACATGTATGAGATCGTGGTCTGGGAGGACGGCATCAAAGTGGTCGGCAGCACGCTCTACATGTACCAGGCCGTCCACCAGGAGTCCGACGTCATCCCGGAGAACATCGACTGCATCAGGTCCATGTGCAAGATGGAGCAGGACGCCTCCGCGTCCGTCTCCAGGACCAACAAGGCCCTGGGCATCCCCGAGAAGGAGTGAGCGATCCCCATGGCCAAGGAGTTCAACACGCTGGAGGACTTCGACTTCAAAGGGAGGACCGTCCTCCTCAGGGTGGACATCAACTGCCCTCTGAGCAAGGAGACCCTGGAGATCGTCAACGACAACAGGATCAGGAGGATAGTTCCCACCGTGAGGGAGCTCGTGGGAAAGAAGGCCAAGGTCGTCATGCTGGCCCACCAGAGCCGCAAGGGCGGATGGGACTTCATCCCGCTGGAGCAGCACGCAGACCACCTGTCCAAGCACCTGGGCATGCCCGTGAAGTACGTGGACGACGTGATCGGCGACGAGGCCGTGGAAGCCATCAAGGGCCTGGAGGAGGGACAGGTCGTCCTGCTCGGCAACGTCAGGTCCATCGACAGCGAGACCGCCAAGGGCGACATGTTCAAGCAGTCCGAGGGCGAGATCGTGGAGAAGCTCGCGCCTCTCATCGACTACTACGTGTGCGACGCGTTCGGAGCGGCCCACAGGTCGCAGTGCTCGCTGGTAGGGTTCCCGCTGAAGGTGCCCTCGGCGTCCGGGAGGCTCATGGCCAAGGAGATCTTCGCGCTCAACGCCATCTTCGGCAACCCCCGCAGGCCCTGCGTGTTCATCCTGGGAGGAGCGAAGTTCGGAGACGTGTCCGAGATGATCGACCGCGTCCTGGGGAGCGGCATGGCGGACTCCATCATACTGGTGGGGCTCGCCGGGAACGCCTACCTCCTCGCAAGGGGCGTGGACATAGGAGATGCCAGCCGCAAGGTGCTGGAGGACGAGCTCACGCCCGAGAACCTCCAGGCGGCCAAGGACATCCTCGCCAAGTACGGGCAGAAGGTCCTGCTCCCCGTCGACGTCGCCGTCGAGAGGGATGGGAAGCGCGTGTCCGTGAACATAGGGGACCTCCCGACGGAGGAGCCCGCCCTCGATATCGGAGATGCCACGGCGGAGAAGTTCCGCAAGGTCATCGAATCTTCCAAGACATGCTTCATGTCCGGCCCCGCCGGCATGATTGAAAAAGACGGCTTCGAGATCGGGACCAGGATCCTCATGACAGCCATGGTCGACAGCGGAGGGCAGTCTGTCATCGGAGGTGGCCACACCGGCGGAGCCGCGGAGCGTTTCGACCTGGCCGACAGGTTCTCTTACGTCAGCACCGGAGGTGGCGCCCTGGAGACTTTCCTGCTCGGAGAGCCCCTGCCCGTGATAGAAGCGCTGAAATACTCCAGGAAAGAGTTCTCCGAGGAGTGAAGGTTATGGGGCTAGGTGACCAAGAAGTTGGTGCACCTATCGGGCGGGGACAGGTCATCCCCGCAGTCTATGGCTCGGAGCCAAAGCCGCGCGCCCCGCGGCCAGGATG
>CAVKKO010000257.1:0-2528 GCA_963656905.1 Bacteroidaceae bacterium
TAGCCTGTCCCCGCCCGATAGGCGCACCAACTTCTTGGTCACCTAGCCCCTAGATCTTAAAGATACAGTGGCTCCGTCGTACAGCGAGTATGTGCAGCTGATGAAGATCGCACTCAGGAAGCTCTTCAGCAAGTACCGCTACCTGCTGGATTCCGAATGTATGTACGAAGACGACAAGAAGATCTTCGACCGGGTCCTTGCGATGACCATAGAGGACGGCCTCATATCGTATTGCATCCCGTTCCTGTGCGAGAAGCTCGAAATGTATCATGGCAGCAAGGTCGTAGTGTTGATCGACGAATACGACCGCGCGGTATCGGATGCGTTCGGAACGGAGTCCCATAGACCGATGATGGATCTCCTGGGAAAGGTCATGTCCGCCGCCCTCAAGAGCAACGACTGCCTCCAGATGGCCTACGTCACAGGCGTGATGCAGGTCACAAAGCAGAGCATCTTCTCCGGTGCTAACAACTTCAAAATGAACAACGTCTTCTCGACGAGATCCGACGAGAGGTTCGGTTTCACAGAATCTGAAGTCAATAAGATCCTGGAGGAGTCCGGGCATCCGGACAAGTTCGACCTTGCCAAAGAATGGTACGACGGGTACCGCTTCGGTGATGCAGAGGTGTACAACCCGTTCAGCATCATGAGCTTTGTATCGGAGGATTGTCACGAATCCTATTACTGGGCTGACAATGGCAAAGACGTCTTGATCAAGGACCTGCTCCAGAGCATCTCCACCAATAACTACACGAAAATAATAGAACTGGTGACCGGCGGCTCCATCAGATCCGACTTGATATCCGCATTCCCGTATGAAGCCATCGAGAAGTCCGGGAGGCCCCTGTACAGCCTGATGGTCATGTCCGGGTACCTCAAGGCGGTACCGACGAATGACCAAGGAAAGAAGGTTCTTCAGGGTTTAAGGTAGAAACGACTGAAGTCGATTGCGTCAAAACCTGAATGTCAATGCCCCCTGCCTGAGCAGTATCATGTTGATGAATGAGCGCATGTTCGTGTATCCGCAGGCCTGCCTGCGGATGTCCTGGATGTTCTTGTTGACACCTTCGCTGACAGAGTTGCTCACGGGATGACGGGTCCAGGCGACTATCCTGTCGATCTTCTCCCTGAACCTTGCAGCCTTCTTCTTCATGAGGTCGTGTCCGTCCGATTCGACCCAGTCGATCCACATCAACAGGGACCTCTTCATCGATTCGGGGTCGGGGACCTTGATGATCTCAAGGAACATCTCCTTCATGTCGAATGCCAGCGCCATCACGGGGTTGTTCAGGCGTATCTTGCGCATGCGCTCTTTGTGCGCCCGGGACAGGTTCTCCTCGCGATGCAGGACGACGTACTTGATCAGCTTGAGGGCTTCTCCCGGCTCCTTCTTCACGAGGATCTTGCGTATGTCGTTCAGCACATCGTTGATGGACTTCGCCAGATGGAAGCGGTCCCAGACGAGAGTGGCATTGGGGAAATGCTCGATGACTCCTGCCTCGTAAGAGCTGCTCATGTCGGCGCTGAAGAACCTTATGGATTCCGGGTCTCCGCCCTGGATGATGAGGTAGCTCTTGAACAGCTCCAGAACGTCCTTTCCATGGCCCTTGCAGATGAAGATGACCCTACGTTTCTGGTCCAGGAAGGTGGAGATGTAGTCCTGGCCGCTTCCGAACTGCGTTTCGTCGACATACACGCCGGTCACACGGGACAGGTCCTGCTCCTGGATCGCCTTCTCGACGGCATCGTCAAGTATCGAATCCACGACATCCCACTTCAGATGGAACTCCTCCGCCACGGACTTCTTGGACTTGGTCATGAGCGATGCCAACACTGCCTTGGCGAGGGCCCTCGTATATGACTTCCTGGGATCGGCAGCAGGGAACCTCACGCTGGGCTTGCGGCCGCAGTTCGTGCAATCGAGCTTCGGAATGTTCACATAGAGGATGCATTCGAACCCCTTGTCGTTCACATGGCGAAGCTCTCTGGTGCGGTAGCACATGGGCTTGGCTGGCTTTCCGCAGCACGGACACCGGTAGAACTCGGCAGGCGCCATGGATATCCAGTAGCAGACCTTGCCCGAAGACGAGGGCTTCAGATCGTGGGATTCGACTGCCTCTCTCAACCCAGGATACAGTTCCGAATACGGTGCCTCATCGGTGATCGTCTTCATCCCGACGACCCTCCAGTACTCGGAAAGCCTGAGCTGAGCGCGGATCGCGCGCTCCAGCGATGTCTCTGGATGCACAGTTCTATCTACAAAGAAATCTTTCAACGCCATGTGGGGTTCGACTCCTGTTCAAAGTCTGGAATCCCACACTCGTTTTTATCTCATCCTACGGCTTCAACAGCAATCGACTTCAGTCGTTTCTACCTTAAACCCTGAAGAACCAAATAATTCTCCCGAAGATGCGCGCTCCGGGCCGGTGCCGTTCCTTCGAGTTTCCTTCAACGAAATGCTTCTCCATGGAGGGCGGCAAGCTGTTCCTCGGGAAGATGAAGAAGGATGTCGGCGGGATACGCTACAG
>CAVKKO010000258.1:0-1785 GCA_963656905.1 Bacteroidaceae bacterium
GACCTCTGTGATAATGTCGCTGATCCGCAGGACCGGGGAGAAGCGACCTTCAGTAATCCAGAAGCCACTCGATCAGGTTCCTGTGCTTGATGCCTCCCCCTATGGGGACCAGGAACGAGTCAAGCGACAGCACCGTCTTCGGGAAGTTGTCGTCCACGTCCCTGAGCGACCTGACCTCCCTCTCGTAGACGTCTTCCGGGAGCATGGTCTGAGTCACCTGATAGTATTCGGCCTCGCCGTTGCGGACAGCGGTGAAATCGACCTCTCTGTCCCTGTAGCTCCCCACCATCACCCTGTATCCTCTCCTGACAAGCTCCAGGTACACGAGGTTCTCCAGCTGCCTGCTGATGTCGTCTCCGGCTGCCAGGCCGAGCGCCGTGTTCCTGATCCCTGTGTCGGCGACATAGTACTTCTCCCTGGTCTTGAGCAGCTTCTTCCCACGGATGTCGAACCTCGGGGCCTTGTAGATCAGGAAAGCGTCCTCCAACGCCCTCAGATACCTGTTTATGGTGTTCGGCGAAGCTCCCACGGCATCGGCTATGTTCTTGCAGCTCGTGGTGTTCCCGATGTTGGACATCACGAATCTCGTGATGTTCTCGAAACGGGTCTGGTCCTTCACGCCTATGTGGGTCTGGATGTCCTTCCTGACGACGGTGTTGTATATCCCCAGGAGGAGGTCGGACGTGTACTGCTCGTCCCTGTCCAGCTCCACGGCCGGAAGGGAGCCTGTCCAGATGTACTGCTGGAGCCGCCGGTTCCTGTCTTCGTCCGCCGTGGGCGGGTTCAGCTCCAGGAACTCCTTGAATGACAACGGCAGCATCTTGATTTCCACATAGCGGCCGGAGATGTACGTGGCCAGGTCCGAAGACAGGAGATATGCGTTGGATCCCGTGACGTAGATATCGGCATCGTAATCGACTTGGAGGGAGTTGATCGTCTTCTCCCAGCCCTTTATCCTCTGCACCTCGTCCAGGAACACGTAGGCCCTGTCCTTCGGCATCCTCTCCGCCAGCCAGTCGTTGAGCCCTTTGGAATCCGAGATGTCCTCGAACTGCACCGACTCCAGATTGGCGTAGATCATATGGTCCTCAGGCACGCCCATGCCCTTGAGACGGTCCATGTACTGCTTCATGAGAGTGGACTTGCCGCAACGGCGCATCCCGGTGACGACCTTGACGACATCTGTCGCATCCTTGCCGTCCTGCAGCCTCGCGAGATACTGCTCACGGATGACCATACGTTGTTTCATGAAACTGAAAAAGTATGTGGGTATTTGAAAATATTGTCAGTTAACTGAAATTATCTGTAAATTTGAAGTATGTTTTCATCCAACTGAAAATAAACTGAGAAAAAGTGGCCCAGAGCGCCTTGAAAAGGTGCCGGGACGCAGCATCCTGCATCCCGACGGCCCGGGATCATTGAGCGGGCTCCCACTTGCACCTGACCGGGGAGACGATCGCTCCCTCGGCTTTGAGCTCCTTGAAGGCCTTGTCGATCTCCTTCCTGTCGATACCGGTGGCCTTCTCGACCTCTCCGGCGCTCATGGGCTTTCCGGCGTCTTTCATAGCTTTGATGACATCGTCTTTGACGGACATGTTAACACCGATAACTGCAATCTTCTCATCGTTAATATCTCTATCCACAAACGTCACGGACATACAGAACGGAAAGCCGAACCAGCAGGATTCTATGGGCGAAAGTCCCCTGCCGAGGACACAGGCCGGCAACTTGATGAAAACAGCTGTCCGACGAAGGTACTTCTATCTGTCTCACTCTATACAGCGC
>CAVKKO010000258.1:1795-2505 GCA_963656905.1 Bacteroidaceae bacterium
GAACATATATGTTCATCAAAGTGAAAACTTCTGCAGAAAATGCGAAATCTTGCAGTTCAATGAAAACTCCTGTCGGCAGTAACTTCTATCCGTCGCATCCTATACGGGCTGCAGGAGACGTCTGAATGACAGGCACGATCGGCAGGATCTCGGGATTCGCGAAGAAGGAGCCCATGCTCTTGGCTTCCGCTATCCTGTGCGCCGTGTGCGTCCTGATAATCCGCCCTTCGGCGCACGTCTGCGACGAGATCGACTGGAGCATGCTGTGCACCCTGTTCTGCTTCATGTGCGTGGTGTCCGGCCTGTCCCTGTGCGGGGCTTTCAGCAAAATAGCAGAATCCGTCGTTGGCGGGAGGATGGACACCAGAAAGCTGTGCATCATCCTCGTGCTGCTCCCCCTCGTCAGCTCCATGTTCATCACCAACGATGTGGCGCTGATCACCTTCGTTCCCTTCGCGGTCCTCGTCCTGGGAAAGGTGGGCCGCAGGGACCTGATCGTTCCCGTGGCCGTGCTCCAGACGCTGGCAGCGAACACCGGATGCATGATCCTCCCGTTCGGGAGCCCCCATAACCTGCTGGTCTACTCCCATTACGAGATGGGCATGTGGGACGTCGTCTCCGTGATGGCCCCCTATCTCGCCGTCGGGACGGCGCTCATACTCGGACTGTGCCTGCTAGTGCCGAAGGACCATGCGGAGATGGAGAAGGAC
>CAVKKO010000259.1:0-2495 GCA_963656905.1 Bacteroidaceae bacterium
AAGGACGAGATCGAGAAGCTCGAGAACATCAAGATGGCGGAGCGCGGCCAATGAGCCGCATAGGCGTCCTCGCTGTCCAGGGAGCTTTCAGGGAGCACGAGGACGTCCTCTCCGACTTGGGGGCGGAGTGGTACGAGATCAGGAAGGCATCCGATCTCGACCGGGCGCCCGACGGCATAGTGCTCCCCGGAGGGGAGAGCACCGTCATGGGCAAGCTGACCAGGGACCTGGGCATGTTCGACAGGCTCAGGTCCCTGATCGCCTCCGGCACCCCTGTCCTGGGGACCTGCGCCGGGATGATCCTCCTCGCCGAGGGCGTGGAAGGCGGGATCACGCATTTCGCCACCCTGCCCATCTCGGTCAAGAGGAACGCCTACGGGCGCCAGCTGGGGAGCTTCTCCGCAGTCGGGGAGTTCCGGGGGAAGGAGATCCCCTTGGAGTTCATCCGCGCGCCAAGGGTGGCCTCATGCGGGGAGGGGGTGGAATCGCTCTGCGACTACGACGGGTATTCCGTGGCCGTCAGGTACGGGAACCAGGTCGCATGCGCTTTCCATCCCGAGCTGACGGCGGACAGGACCGTCCACAACTATTTCCTGGGGCTCGTCTGAGCCCCTCAATTGGTTTCCCCGTTCTGATCATAATTGAGCATTGCAGTTCCTTTGGGTCCATTGTCGATATTTTCGAAGCGAGCTCTTGGAATCTTTATCCAGAACGCCAGCCCCAGCAATGTGACTGTTCCCGGCATGCCAAGGTAGTACCTCTTCCTATGAATCTGCGAGATAGCATCTTCGACTTCTGTGTCGAGGCTCTCCTCATTCTGCGCTCTTTTGATCTCAATGATGATGCACTTGCGGTATTCCACCTTCGGTCTCAGGATTATATCTGCCCTGCCGTTGCCGGACTCGGGCTCCACTTTCACATCGTAGATGCTGCGAAGGCCTGTCATCAGGGTCATAACCACAGCCTGATACGTGTATTCGTCCAAGTGCATGTAGCTTGCGTCTTTCATGATGTCCTGGAGAACCTCAATCAGGGTCTCCACATCCTCGTTCAGCAAAGCCTTGCAGAAGTCGTTGAACGCCGACTCTGAAATCGGGTACACTTCCCTCATCATCGTGTCGATGATTTCCTGGACCTCGTTGTTCGGGATGGATATCTCGAATTTCCCATCTTCTCTGGGAATCGCCTTCAGATATCCTGCCATGGACATCAGGCTGAACAGTGGCTTACCAGTCCGTGCTATGGACTTGTAGTCGAATTTACGATACAGTTCAACTACAGCTGTTCCATTCGATACAACGGACAGGATGGTGCTATAATCCTTGTCACCTAGATCTTCGAGGAGATACGTAATCGCCGTGTTTACTGCTGTGTATCCCCAGTATTCTTCCGGATCGAATCCTGAAGAGACATAGCTCATTATGCTGAACGGGTTATACACCTCTGCATTGCCGAAGCGGTATCCATCATACCACTCGCGAGCCTCATCAAACTTTTCCAGACAACCGTATTCCGTTAGGATCTGTTTCACTTCAGACTCGGTGAAACCGAACCGCTCATCGCTCATCTCAGAGAAGATATTGTTGACCTCTATGTTGTTGGCTCCGGAGAACATTCCTGCTTTAGCTACTTGCATAACGCCGGTGACGCAGGCCATTTGGAGCGATTCATTGCTCTTAAGAGCACAGGATATGATGTTGCCCAGGAACTCCGCCATGTGTTTCTGATCATCCGTTCCAAATGCATCGGACAGGGCACGGTCGTATTCGTCGATCAGAATGACGATTTTCTCATTGTGATACTCTTCTAGCTTACTGCACAAGAACGGAATGCAGTCCTGGATATCGTCTTCTTCTGTCGTCTTTGAAAGGACCTGTTCGAAAATGGCCCTATCATCATCGTACATGCAATCGGAATCCAGCAAGTAGCGGTACTTGGTGAACAGCTTCCTAAGGGCCGTTCTCATCTTCCTTACGAACGAATTATATGTTGATGCCGTCGTGTCCTTGAGGTCCAAATATATCACAGGAAACGCGCTCTTATACTTCCCATATTCTGGATATCTGGAGATCTCTAGCCCGTCGAACCAAGTATTGCCCTTATACTTGATGTTGAAGAAAGCATCTAGCATGGACAGGTTGGTGCTCTTCCCGAACCTGCGTGGGCGTGTGAACAGATAGACACCGGAATCGTCCTTTTCGAGGATATCCTTGATGAGTCCCGTTTTGTCGACGTAGAGCTTATCTCTGGAGCGAATCTCGGCGAAAGACAGGCCGCCGGTGTTAATCTGCCTCATGTCAACTGTCAACTCGTCGCGAGTTGATAAGGACTTTTGTGTCATGGTATTCCTCCATTAGACAGGATTGTCGGAGCCGTCCTGAGACTGCAGCAATACGCGTACATGTTTTTACCCATGTATGGCCAAGCGGATCTTTTCGACTCGGAACATGTCGCTTTGCACAGTTTTTGGGGCTAGGTGACCAAGAAGTTGGTGC
>CAVKKO010000260.1:0-2485 GCA_963656905.1 Bacteroidaceae bacterium
TGACCGTCGCACCGGCGGGGATGGAGAGCTTGTCGGTATCGGCGATCCCGACCTTTCCATCGCCCGAGAACTCGACGTCGCCGATCGCTCCGGTCCGGGCGAAGGCGATATTCAGGGTGTCGTCCACTGCGGTTATAATTGGGAATGAATCGCCCAAGTCGGCCTTCGCTCCGCTCTGCAGGACGATGGCGGAGCCGGCGGTCTCGATCTCGATACATGAGGGTGCATTGAGGGTCAAGGTCTTCCCGGAAGCGATGATGGCGTTCCCTGCGAGGAGGATCCTGTCGCTCGAGGAGACGGAGAGGTCGTCGGAGATCGTTCCTCCGAGGAACCTGAAGGTTCCGACGGTGCTGCCGTCCTTGAGGGTCAGGCTTCCCCCTTCGGCTACCTCAATGGTGCCGGAGTTCTGGACCTTGGCATTCAGGGAGCCGGAGATGGAGAGCTTCGAGTTCTCGGGTATGGCGATGGTCGAATCGGAGGAGGATATGCTCCCTCCGGAAAGGACCGAGGAGGAACCTGTCAGGGTGACGGTCTTGGCCGTGTTGTTCGCGGAGATGGTGAGCCCATCCCCTGCATCAGACAGCTTCTGCATACTGGCAGAGCCGCTGCGCGTGTATGCACCGCTGGTCTCCACAGCGCCATAGGTCAGAGTTCCGCTGTACTGTCCTCCGGACAGGATGAGCGAGGAACCCGATCCCATGGCGACATTTCCGCTGAGAGGCGTCTTGAGGGTCATCGTCTTGTCGTTCAGGACCGTGAACGTCCCTGTCAGCGAAAGGGAGCCGGTGCCCGAGATCTCCGTGCTCCCGACATTGCCGGTCTCGAAGGTCTCCAAGAACTTCATCGTTACGGATCCCTCGGATGCGAATGTCACCGCGGGATAGTTCATTACGATCCTCGCACCGTCCTTCAGCGCGATGCTCGAGTCAGCCACATTGGCCTGCAGAAGAGCATATTTGCTCGAGACAGAACTTCCGAATACGAGGGATGCCCCCTCTTCGAGGATAATGCCACCATTGACGGTCAGGGTCACCATCCCGTAATCTTCGGATATCGGTTGCAGAGTCATGGTGCTGTTGCGTCCTACCGTGAGGGAAGCTCCCTTATTGATGGTGACCGACGCCGTTTTTTTCTCCGATGCAAGGGCCTTAACGAGGATGTCGCCATCCACTTCGGCAGTTCCGGAGATCGTGAGCGGTCCAGAGACTCTCATGTTTCCATCGACCACGAGAGATCCTGTCAGCGAGGCTCCGCTGTCATGAGTGTTCAAGTACGGAATTTGTCCAGAATAATCCTGCTTCGCCGTCACCTCGTTGCCTGTTATTGTCACAGTTCCAGCATTGACAGAAGCAATCTGGGCGAATTTCGAGTCCTTGAATTTCCCTGCACTTGTAGTGATATCTCCGGTCATATTCAGCGATTTGTTGCCTGTAACCGTCAGATTCCCGTCTATTGACTGCGCCGCGACGAATACGTGGAGTCCGTCCCCAGTGTTCCCTGTAATGTCGACATTACCGCTCACACTCCCGATGAACATTCCTCTAACATAGTTCGTGTTTCCCGTGTTTTTGAAATCGGTATTGGTGATGGAGACAGAGGCAGTACGCTCAGATTCTGTATCGACCAGAACAACTATCCCAGTAGCCCTGGCATCATTGGTTCCCTTGATCGAGAAGGTACAATCCTCTACGTTCAAGGCCCCATTGTTGTTCTTAAAAGTGAGAATGTTCTGCTCATTCCCTACGGCTGCAGGCTCGAATTTGACATTTTTCACAGTCAATGAACAATTATCCGTGTCTGCACCTAAGAAAGCAGAAATCGAATGTTGCTCCCCTTCTTCCGATTTGATCGTGACCGTCTTGGAGATCCAGGTTGTCCCAGTATCCTTGGCATCACCCAAGAGCACGATGGTTCTCACATTCGATCCTTCTAGCGCTTTCTTGATAGTCGCTAGAGGCTTACTCTGCTCCCCAGTTCCACTCCCGTCGTCTGCGCTTCCGCCTCCGACGTAGAGCGTCTCAGCCGTACTGACACTGGCATCACTGTCTGTCACAGTGGCCGGAACGGCTGCCAGGACGACGAACGCGACCGCCAGTATCGCGGCCAGTGCGAGGAGTTTCTTGGATTTCAAAGCCCCCCCCCCCTCGTTCTCGTTTTCCCATCTTCCATGTGTATTCCCCTCGGCGTATACCACCCAATGCTCCTCTTCGAACCTCGGGTGCACCGTCAATGGATATTGCATTTCATGGTTATAAGTTCCTTATTGCAGGTTCACTGCTCTTAATTCATGTCCAGAAGATGAACGTAATCTAAACTCCGACTACCATAGAACATGACAGGTTTGGATCCGCAGGACCTCTTGAGAAGCCCTGCGGTAAATGATTTGATCAGCGGTGCCTGGTATCCGCGAGGATGAAGACCGCCAAAACCACGACCACGAGGGCTGCAGCGATGCAGGCGACAGTCTTCACATCCGTCCCGTCGT
>CAVKKO010000261.1:0-2461 GCA_963656905.1 Bacteroidaceae bacterium
GAATATGAAAGCACAAACGAAAGCAATCGTCGCATCCGTGGTCGTCATCGCCCTGGCGCTGTCTGCCGTGTCCGGGATAACCTATTCCTGGTGGTCCGACACCGAGCAGACCGACATCACCGTCAAGACCGGCAGCCTCGATGTGGCGACGTCGGACTACAAACTGGAGCTGGTCACCAGTTCTGGGACGCAAACGTTGGCTTCGGGGGAATCAGCGCCCGGGACCATCTCCATAAGCTATGGGGGAACAACAGAGGACGGAGTGTACGAGCTTCAGGGCTATGGGGTAGATCCGACCAACCTCGACCTCACGATATCCTACAAGGTAACGTTCACTGCATCGGTCAACTACCAGTACATCATCGATGCGTCGTTCCCTGAAAACATCGGAACGGTCTGCAAGGCCACCAGCGACGGCAGTACGGTGTCCCTGCCTGTAAAGGTGAGCGGAGACGCCAGCACGAATTCTGAATTCACGAAAACGTATAACGTGTCGATCAAGATCACCTCGCTTCCTGCCGGTGTCACGGGCGCCACTGCCGTTCTGAAGAACTTCATCACCCAGAAGGCGGCCAACGTCGTCGAGGACCTCTCCGGAGTAACTACCGGAACGGCAGCCACTATCGTATCGCAGGCCACTGTCGGAGAGACTGGAACCACCACGCCGGTCACAGTCGACTTCTCGTCCGTTCCTAAAGGTGCGGCAAATCTCACCACGAGCATTACGACCGATACGACATCTACCGAGGCCCCTACGGCGAAGATCGATCTGAAACTGACGAATTCCACTGGAAGCGCCGTGGATCTCGGCGGCAAGCAGACTTCTGTCTCGTTCACCATGGACGGGTATTACACCAACGTAATGTACTACAACTCCAGCGATGTTGCATACAGTCAGCCTTCGGCATCCTTCGTCTACTACAAGAACGGGGCTGTCGTGTCCAACCCTTCGAGCGCATCGGATGTCGACAAGACGAAGATCACCTTCGTCACGGACCACTTCTCCGAGTTCGTCGCCTATGCCGACGAGTTCCCTGTCAACAGCGCTGACGACATGAAGGCTGCTCTCAACGCGGGCGTTCCCAAGATCAAGCTGATGGAGAGCCTCAGTCTTTCGAACAATATAGCCGTCGCAGGCGATCTCGCTCTGAACCTGAACGGGAAGACCATGACGTTCACCGGGAAGGATAGTGAAGCCGACAACTGGAACATCAAGGTCCAGGATGGAGCGAAGCTCGATGTCATCGGAGTGCAGGATTCGGCGATGAAATTCTCGAAATCATGGGGATTCAGGGTCTACGGAGAGCTGACCATCGATGGCGAAGCGGCGTTCTCCAACACGAAGACCGGCGATTCGGTAGTCGTCGGGACTGCCGGAACGGATGCGCAGATAACCATCAATGGCGGAACGTTCACGGCTGCATCCCTCGGACAGGCGGTGTACACGCTCGACGGAGGAAAGATCATCATAAACGATGGGGCATTCGTCGACACACGTTCGGATCTGAGCCACGGATGGCTGCTCAACATGAACAACGACAGGATCGGGAACGCATCCATAACGGTCTACGGCGGAACATTCACGAACTATGACCCGAGCACAGGGGACGACAAACTCGGAGGATCTTTCGTCGCCGATGGATACATATCCTCTAAGGCCTACGACTCGAAGGTATGGACCGTCGTTCCCGCAGTTGCCGAAATTGCCGACAAGTATTATGCCAGCCTTTCCGAGGCCATAGAAGCTGCAGGTACAGGAAGCTCGACCATAACCATCCTGAACGATGTCACGCTCGACAGCGGCGTGGCCGACGAGGCGAAGAGCCGCACGATCATCTTCAGGGGCGACGGGAGACAGACTGTGGACATCGTCGGGAAGGCCGTTTCTGCCGAAGGCGGGATGCTCAACTACCAGCGCGGGTCCACGTTCACCTTCGAGGACCTCAAGATAAAGGCAGGAGAAGGAGATTTTGACGGGATCGTATGCGATGAGCTGGTCCTGAACGATTGCACCATCACGGGGAAGATTACACTGTACGGGAAGGCAACGTTCACCGGCTGCACGTTCGACAACACCATGGAAAACCAGTACTCCATATGGACGTGGGGAGGAACCGACGTCTTGTTCGACGGCTGCACGTTCAATACCAACGGGAAGGCGATCCTTCTTTACGGTTATACCACCGCGGAGAAGCCCACGGACCTGGAGGTGAAGGGCTGTACGTTCAACGACCGCAAGAACGGAACGGCGGGGAAGGCGGCCATAGAGGTCGGGAACGCCAACGAATCTACGTACATCCTGACGATAGAGAAAATCACCGTCAACGGATTCGCCGACGGAAAGAATACCAGCTCGAAGATATGGGCGAACAAGAACAGCATGGATGCCGAACATCTGACGGTCACGATCGACGGAGTGAAGATCCAGTGATCGGATGATCCCCCTCGGGAAGGATGGAGT
>CAVKKO010000262.1:0-2457 GCA_963656905.1 Bacteroidaceae bacterium
GGATGCTATCTTGACGTTCACATCGCCTGTGACGAATCCGGTCTGCATGTTCCCCGCGATGTTGTTGTTTGCCCCTTCGATGTCAGCGCCGATAGTGAAATAGTCCACAGTTCCTCCTGCGATGTTGTAAGCGATGGTCTGGACTTCGGACCTCTGGGCAGTAACATATCCGACTTTTCCTCCGGAGATATCCACGGCCTCTGTTCCGATCTTGCCGTTGGATCCGGCAGTCTTGAGGACATTGATATCAGCGGTTCCGGACACATTTATCGTGTAGCTGTCGATTTCCACATAGTTGATGACAGGCTGGATGGGTCCATTGATCTTCCCACCGGTTATGTTGGCAGTGGCTTTGGAAGCCATTTGGATTGGAGTATCCCACGTTCCGGCGGTCTGATCTGTGAATCCATTGGTGTAAGCCATGTAGACTTTACCGAGATTTCCTCCGCTCATGTTGAATTCGATCTCGCCGTTCCATGTGGTGCTGTTTGTATACTGGACTACTCCGATTTCCTTGTCTACGGTCCCGCTGGTTACGTTGACTGTGATCTTGGTGTAATCAGCAAGTTCTTTGGTGGTTGCGAGGACGTATGTGTTACTGACTAGGGTCGGGGTGTAAGTCGCTCCATTCTTAGCGAATGTCGCAGTATTATCGCCAGAAATGGTGATGACCATTTCTTTGGCATCTGCGGCATCCGACTCCCCCGCAGGCATAGCGATAGCGAAGGCACAAACGACCATCGCGAGTACAGCTGCGAGAGCGAGGCATTTGCCTCTGTTCATCTTATTCTCTCTTTTCATCTGGAACATCTGCTCCTTGTTTTCCGGGCCCTCAGGATCTTCTGGATACAGGCGATCCGATGGCCCCATGGACCTTCCGGATGCGCATAGGGCGTCGGCACCAGGCCTCAGTCCGTCAGCGAACGCGGGATCCACCGTCCGATACAGTCTTGATATCGGATAATCGACATTTACGATTTTTAGTTTATAACTCTATGTGTACGACAATCAAGATTTGTACGATTTATTCCAGAAAATTCGCTGATCTGTCTGTAAAAATAGGGTGGCGGCCGAAGGGTCAGAACCGTTGAAAGGAGAGAAGCCCGCACCTTCGACCATGCATAATACACCCTTTTCTTCGTATCAATTCCAATTATTTAGTTCTTTTATGATATTTTTCAAGTTAATTATCCTATTAAGGATATAGAATCTAGTTCCAACACTAACTGTGCATAATTCCTATGATGTATGTACTAGAACGTACTTTATCAACTAAATATCTTAATCTACAATATTAGAAATAGTTCATAGAAACTTAAAATCAAAATGTGGCTCATCTGCCTATCTGGCATCAAAAATCCACCGACTGCAGGATCAGAGGTGCATGAACCGTAACCTATCGCAGGGCCATCTGACATCCGCAGCGCCAGGCACGCGAGCAACCACACGTTTATACTCCCACACAGTCCACTCTTTCATGGGCGGCCCGTGCATCACATCCTTCCTGACCCTCATCGGCACCGTCAGCATCGCCGAGGACGGCGACGGGAGGATCATTGCCCTCTACCTTCCCAATAGCAACCTTCCGGCCATGGAAGACAGGGAGACCGATGCGCTCAGGGAAGCCGCCAAGCAGGTCAACGAGTACCTCAGCGGCAAGCGGAGGGAGTTCGACCTTCAGTTATCCTATCGGGGAACGGACTTCAGGACCAGGGCCCTCGACGCATTGAAGGAGATTCCCTACGGCGAGACCCGCACATATTCTGAGATCGCATTCGCGGCCGGCTCTCCCAAGGCGTTCCGTGCTGTGGGAACCGCATGCGCAGAGAACCCCCTTCCGATCATCATCCCCTGCCACCGCGTCGTCCCCTCGTCGGGAGGCATCGGAAGCTATGCAGGCGGGACAGCCATGAAGCAGAGGCTCCTTGACCTGGAGATGAAGTCCCTATGATCCCCTTTCGCCAGTTGCTCATAGACGCTTCCGAGCCCGAGCTCGCCGAGTTCAACTCCAAGCTCGTCCCCGGGAAGGACAACATCCTCGGAGTCAGGATGCCCGCGATCAGGCGCATAGCATCGCAGATAATCAAGGACGGATGGGAGCAGGTCCTCGACGGGGAGCCGCAATCCCACGAAGAGGAGATCCTCAGAGGCATCGTCATCGCGCAGGCGCCGGTCCCGACCAGTCAGAGGATCGCGCTCACGAACGGGTTCTTCCGGTACATGGACAACTGGGCCGTCTGCGATGCATTCTGCCAGTCATGGTCGTTCCCCGAAGAGGATTCGGACATGGCATGGGAGTACTTCTCGTCCCTCATCGATACGGACGAGGAATATCCCATGCGCGCGTCCGTGGTCGCCAGGATGTGGAAGTTCGACGACGAGGCTCACGACAAGGCCCTCATGGACGACATCGTCTCCCGTGACCATCCGGGCTACTACTACAGGATGGGCGCCGCC
>CAVKKO010000263.1:0-2454 GCA_963656905.1 Bacteroidaceae bacterium
CAAAGGGCCAATATGCATTATCCTGGTAGAATCTGGATCCGATGTCCACAAGAGCAAATGCAACGACTATGCACTCGTCGTCAGAAGATGGCTTAATGTCGAGTATTTCGGAGATGTGTTCACGCACGTAATTCAATGAAGAGGGCTCCAGATCAACTTCAGAAAGAAAGGATATGTCTCTGGCCTTCTCTCTGATCTCGGCCGCAATTCTCGCGATATGCTCATCCATGTCATGACTCCATCAATGCCTTTATCTCGCTGAGTAATTTCTTAGCCAGCCCTCTTTTCAAATGTTCGTGAAGCGCTTGATTGTGGTAAGACTTGAGACAGCGATAACAACTGTCCATCCCCTCGTCTCCTCCGCAATCACACCTTGAAACTACAGCCAAGGCCCTGTCGATGAGTGAAGGAAGCATCCTCTCATTGATTGCCTTCACGTATCCCGAGCCACCCGGCGTGTTGTCGAACAATATGAAATCCACTGTGTTGTTTCCGAACGATCTCACACAGCCAGAGATCTCGTTCCGCTCTACTTGGATTTCTAGACACAACGCCTCTATCAATGCATATAGTGTTGATATTGCCGCGTCCGGATCCATGATTGAATAATCAAAGTGGATAATCGCAACATCGGTCCTGAACACGTGCCCCAACTTCATCGGGTCCATCATGCCCTTGCAAACTGATCCAAATGCAGTCTTGTGTTCTTTGGGCCTAGACCCTGTACATCCAAACCCACAAAACCGACATATGTTGTATGAATCATTGGTCTCCACAACGAGCTCATCATCGATGTTGATGCATATGTCTCCCTCCAAATTCCCGATTCTGAAGAGAGTCTTATTCGGCTTCGAACCACCTTTGTAGTAGACGTTCGTTCCACGCGACCTACGAGGCTTATTGATTGTTGCTGGCTCTGGCTCTTTATAATTAAATCCAAACTCTGGAACCGTCAAATTGTGGCTGAGCATGACGGGAACATGACAATCTGGACACACGCATCCTTTAGAATCCTCAGAAGGGTCGGCGATCCTGTCTAAAAAGACTGTTCTGCAGCTCGGACAAATGCCTGCCTTGTACAGGGTCCGTTCTCTGCCACGCACCAACTTGAGATGCGTGCTTGTGATTAACTTGCGATTAGCCACGACCTGACATCCGGGGGCATATTCCGATATTGCGAGAGATAAATCGCGTTGCAAGTCGAATTCTCCTCCGCCATATCTATAAAAAGAGGCGGGTTGAAGCGCCACAGTATCTATCGGGAATCCATACCTCGGGATGATGTTCCCCTTAGAGAGACCAGATAAAACATCTGTGGCCTCCATGTTCCTGATTGTGTCTTGATACCTGGCTGCGGTTTTGAAATTATCTTCGGCCTTAAATTCTTCCATCCGCTCTTTTAAATTCTCAATATCGCTGTTGTATTCATCCACACATGTGGTAAGTCTCCCCTCGCAACCAGTTAGAGATTCGACCCATCCACGGTTCTTCAGATCGATGACCACATTGTCCGAAACATAGCCCTTCAAATCAGTAGGAACGATATCCTCCAGAAATGCATCCAGTTTTCCATCACCCGATGCCAGATAATTCTTAAATCCGTCCAAGTAGGTATCTTCAGTCATTTTGTGGAATTTGCCCGGGGATTCACGGCAAGCCTTCCAATAGAATCCAATGGCAGACGCGAAGATGTGTCTGATGACGATCTTAGGATTAGATGCGTTGATCCTAGGCGTCTCTATCGTTCCGACTATCATATCCTGCGGAGCATCGAAGTAATGGTGATCGTGAGAACTGTTCTTACAAAAAGTCAAGATGAACGCAGAGGAATTCTTGCTTCTTCCAGCACGACCCGCGCGTTGAGCATAATTGGATGGGGAAGGAGGAACATTTCTCAAAAATACATATGACAAGGACCCGATATCAATTCCCATTTCAAATGTTGTAGAACAGCTCAGGACGTTTGCCTTCTGTTCCTTAAACTCGTTCTGATACCTGCTTAGCAATTTTCTATCGAGCTGAGCGGTATGCTCATGAACTTCCATCCACTCCAAAGGCATACTGCGGTATAATGTAGCATAATGATCATTAGAGCTCCAAATCGGTGGATCGATTCTCATCAAACTCTCAGTACAACAATTGGGACAAATCCCCCTTACCGCATAGGGATAATGCTTTTTACAAGTCGTACACTCGAATATCCCATCACATGAGCGGACTTTCAATTCCGACAAAGCGACCGAATATCCTTTTCCTTTCTTTTCGAAGCACTTCTCTCTAAAGAATGCCCCAACCACCGAATCACGAAGATCATCATCTTCTCCGATGACAGCCTGAATGTAATTCTTCACTCTCTTAGTCAGGAAAACAGAAGAATTCTGCCCTGTGTTGGCCTTTGATATTACCCCATTATTGTGAACGAATGTGTGATTGTCATCGGATGCTGTGATTTTA
>CAVKKO010000264.1:0-2436 GCA_963656905.1 Bacteroidaceae bacterium
ACAGGTCGTTGTTGACGTTCCCGTATATGGGCACGAAAGTCCCGATCTCGCCGATCGGGGCAGGTTTGGAATCGTTATCGTTGTTGATCACCGCATATGCCGCGCATGCAGCGGCCGCGATGATGACGACAGCGATGATAGCAATCATCATCTTCTTGTCCATGTTATCAATTGGATGTATAATCCAAATGCGTGATTGTTGAATGGTTTTTCAACCTTTGTAAGACAAGAGTTAGAGCAAGAGGGGATTCTGTGACCAATCACACAACAAATATCCATTGATCCGACTGGTCTATGTTCATTTGACTTATGGATAGATACTCAACGTCTGACGGAAAACGGCAGGTAACAGACGTTGACAGCCATATGGGGAAGAAGAGAATCCTCCGCCGTAAGCCCGGAAGGCTCAGACCTCGAGCTCATCCGGGACGACGATAGCGGTCTTGGGGCACTCGGCGCACACGCCCAGCTCCCCGGTGTACCCTTCGAACACGTACAGCGCCCTCAGGAGCCCGCTGCTCTTGACGAAGGCGCAGATGTTGCACAGCGACATGGTCACATCCTCTCCGGAGGCTATCTTGTCCGCCGTGTCCGCGATCAGCTTGTAGAAATCGTCGCGGTAGGCGCTCCTGTCGATGAGGTTGTTCCCGCCCCTCAGCCCTTTGACGTACTGGGAGACGGCGACGCTGGTCACCCCGAAGAGCTTGGCGACCTCGACCTGGGTCATCCCGTGCCTGTTGACCAGCTCCTTGACCAGGGCTCCCCTGGCAGTGGGCAGGATATGCGTGACGATAAGCTCGCAGGGCATCTTCATGGTATCACCACGATGTTCCGCATCGGATATAAAGATGGCTCGGAAGGCTCATGCCTTCCAGGGAGTGTCCCATTCCCACGGCTTGATGATGCCCGTGTACATCGACAGCCCCACGACGGCTCCTTCGGCTCCAGCCTCGGACAGGATCCTGGCGTCTTCGATGGAAGTCACGCCTCCGGATGCGATGACCGGCGCGGGACATTTCGATATGAAGTCCCTGGCCTGGGCCTCGTCGATGCCCTTCCTCTGGCCCTCCACATCGACATTCGTGTTCAGGACAGCGGCTAGCTTCATTCCCCCGATCCTGTCGAACATCTCCTCCACGCTGACGGGGGAAGCCTCCTGCCATCCCTTGACGGCGATCTTCCCGGCCTTGGTGTCCAGGGACAGCACGATCTTCCCGGGGAACGAGTCCGCCAGGTCCTCCAGCCATTCCGGCTCCTTCACCGCTTTCGTCCCGACGACGACGCGGTCTGCGCCTGCAGAGATGAGATCTTCAACAGTGTCCTTGGAGCGTAAGCCTCCTCCGACCTCGGCGGGGACGTCGAACTCTCTGATTATCGATTTGAAGACGGGGACGTTGCTCTCCTTCCCGAAAGCGGCATCGAGATCGACCAGATGGAGATACGGTGCTCCCTTCTCCACCCACATGCGGGCGACCTCCAGAGGATCGGGCATGACGATCTGCTGGCTTCCCGGAACGCCTCCGACCAGCTGGACCACCATGTGGTCCATCACGTCCACAGCGGGGATGACCCTCATAGGACCGACTCCGCGAAGGAGATGAAGTTGCTCAGGAACCTCATTCCCGATGCGCTGCTCTTCTCCGGGTGGAACTGCGTCCCGTAAGTGTTGGACTTCCTGAAGAACACAGGAACGTCCTTGCCCTCGTAATCGGTGTGCCCGATGGCGATGTCCTCTCCGGGGCATCCGCGGAACGAATGGGCGAAGTAGAAGTGCCTGTCCCCGATGCCGTCCATGAGCCTGTCGTCCGATTTCACGACGTTCCATCCCATGTGGGGGACTATCCTCCCCTCAAGCGGGACGACGCGTCCGTCGAAGAACCCGAGTCCCGGGGACCTCCCTTCGGCGCTGCCCTCGTACATGATCTGCATGCCGATGCATATCCCCAGTGCGGGGGTCCCGTCCAGGAGCTTCTTCCTTATGTCCTCCCTGTAGGGCTGGAGCCTCTCCATGGTCTTGTCGAACGCTCCCACTCCGGGGAAGACGATGCACTCGGCATCCAGCACCTCGGACATGTTCGTGACCACTTCGACGTTCGCTCCGCAGTTCTCCAGGGACCTGCGGATAGAGTAGAGGTTCCCAACTCCGTAATCGGTGAGCGTTATGTTCAGCGGCATTCGTCGATCACCTCTGCGGCCTTCTCTAAAAGGATGGAATTGAGCTCTTCCGTGCCGACTGTGGTCCTGACGCAGTTCTCGGTGCCGCGCTTGGCTCCGAAGTCGCGTATGAGCACGCCCTTCTTCTTCAGGCCCTCGACCATCTTCGCGTGGTCTATGGGCGAGCGGGCGAGTATGAAATTGGAATCCGAAGGGAAGGTCTCGAAGCCCAGCTTCCTCAGGCCGGCATCCAGCTTGGGCCTCTGCTCCCTGACCATCTCC
>CAVKKO010000265.1:0-2431 GCA_963656905.1 Bacteroidaceae bacterium
GCTGCGTATCCGGAAGAACCACATCATCCGTCTTGACGAAA
Source organism: Bacteroidaceae bacterium (assembly GCA_963656905.1). Classification (GTDB taxonomy): domain Archaea; phylum Thermoplasmatota; class Thermoplasmata; order Methanomassiliicoccales; family Methanomethylophilaceae; genus Methanoprimaticola. The sequence goes on from CAVKKO010000265.1 coordinate 42, forward strand.
GAGATGGTCAGACTATCACCCTGAGCGGCCAGAGTCTCCACGACCTTCGTGTCCGCTGTTAGAGTTCCTGCGGAACCGACGAATTCCAGACTCGCGCTGCTATCAGAGACCGCTTTGGTCGCTTCGGCCGTCAATGAAATCTGCGTGGTATCCGCAGCAACAACGGAGAGCGTCTTGGATACTTCCACAACCTGTACCTGCTCCTCATCAGTTATGGTCTTCAGGGCTGCTTCAACTATCGTTTGGCTGACCACGACTCCTGTGGTTGATTCAGAGGGCTGTTCAACTTTAACCTCAGCCTTAGCTTCTGCTGATGTTACCTTCTCTTCCATGTCCCTCACAACGATAGTCGTCGTAGAGATCACGGCAGATGAGGTCTCCTCCTTCACCTCGGTCTTGGTCTCCGTGGTCAAAGAAGTGCCTTCGGAGTTCACAATTTCCGTCGTCACTTTGGTTCCATTGGAATTCTCGGTCTTCGTAGTTATTGAAGACCCTGCGGAATCCTCCGTGACCGTCACAGTCGTTCCATCTTCCTTCTTGGTAACCGTGGTCGTGGTTCCGGACTCGTCTTCCGTTTTTTCGATCTTATCCGCAAAAGTTATCTTCAACATTGATGAGCCTGAAAACGTCCTTATCCCGTCGGAGATGGTAACCGTCACAGTGTATTGTCCACTCAAAGTGATGTCTATAGCTTTCGAACTACTCCCGGTTGACCACTCGTAGGCATATGACACATTATACGGATTAGAGTTGACAGCAGTCAATGTAACTCTATCACCGACCTCCGGAGATTCGACGCTTGGATCGATCGACATGACTGGGGTCTGTGATCTCGAAACCACAGTCGGTATCGCTGGCTTAGACTGGGGGGTGAACCAGGAGGGCGTTATATTCGTCGAATCTTTGTCCGTCGACGAGCTTGTGTTATCATAGATGTAAAGCGCGGTATTCTTTCCCTTAATGTTGCTCTCCACGGTGGTCGATACATTCCCACTACATTGGAATCCTTTGTTAATATTCGGAATTTGAGTCCCAATATTCTGATACGTCAGAATACCTGCCGCAAATCCAACATTCGCATCATCTCCAGTTTCAGCCTTAGTACTCTTAGATTCGATGCTTTGGGCCAGATTGATGTTGTTTGTTACGATACCGTGTTCGTACATCAGCCCTATTATTCCGCCTGCACTGTAACCGCTAGAATTCACACTTCCATAATTAACACATTTATCGACTGTGACTGTACTGTGTGCCTTGTATGCACCGCCCTCATCTCCGGTATATCTGAGCCATCCTATGATTCCGCCAGTACCTGCAGTCCCCGAACCCCCTGTGCTTACCACAGAAGCATAATTAATGCATGCTTGAACCTCCCCGTAGGCCCTCTGCTCACCGATTATGCCGCCAATACTTTCTGCTCCTCCCTTAACATCACCAACATTGATACAATTCTTGACAAAGGCTGTTGATATACCAACTATGCCGCCCGTATATCCCCCGGTACTTGTGATACTCGCATAGTTCTGGCAATTCTCGATCGTAATCCTGCTACTCGTATCGGTGTAGTAGGCAGCGTTCGCAATACCTCCGCACTTGCCTGTACCACTTATCTCGGTGAAATTCTGACAATTCGTCACATTGCCAGAATACAATATTCTTCCAACGATGCCACCCGCCTCGGCCGCCGTGATCTTGGAATCTGTATTCACTACAGATTTTGAACCCGAGACACAATTCGAAATGGTTCCATTCCCACATAAAAGACCAGCAATCGCACCTGCATTAGCGTTCCCAGATGCTGTGATACCGATATTCTCCAAAACGACATTTGTGATAGTCCCCGCGTCCACTATTCCGAATAAACCTATGGCATTTGTTGGATCCGCGGATGTGATCTTCAATCCCGAAATGGCATAATCATTGCCGTTAAAGGTTCCCTTGAAAGGAGTCCCGTTGTAGGAACCACCACTGCGTGTACCCTTTCCTATAGGTGCCCAAGAAGAAATGCTTCCAATATCAAGAGATGCGCGCAGATTCACAGTCTTTCCACCGAAATCGACAGCATCAGTTCCTTGTTTCCCATTCACAGCTTCCGCGAAAGCCAGCAGATCCTCCACATTGTAGATATCGAATGATGTCTGGCTACCATCGTACCAACTAGAATCAGCTATCGGAGAAACTCCCTCAATATCCGTATCAGCAGGGATAAACACACCGACCGCCAGCATCATCGCTACGATTCCCATCGCCAGGATCCATTTGCTCCTGTCCATCGTATTACCCATCCTTCATACGCGAGGACGGTACGACGCGACCGGGCACAGGTCTCAGAAATATCATCCGACCGCCGATCGGATCGTAACGTCCGATCCAGACAGTTAACGGACTAT
>CAVKKO010000266.1:0-2423 GCA_963656905.1 Bacteroidaceae bacterium
GTCCTGGTCTACAGGAGCAGATGAAGCAAACCGGAGGGGTTATCATGCCCCTCCATAAACAACTTATCGGGGGCGACGTCGACAGCCCCTTTCTAATTCGGTATCCGAACTCTGGGTCTCCATCATGAGCAGTATTGTCCGATGGGTCCATGCTATGCTGGATCGGATTTTGGTCAGACGATGAGCATGAAGTCTGGGTTTGACCAAGCTCTAAGAAATGTTTCCGTCAAGTGTGAACATCATTGAAGATTGGTTATAATAACGTGAAGCGTACACACCATTCTTGGGAGCTGAGGGAACCGAATGGAAGCTTCCGAGGAGAAATGCAATGAAAACAGGTACAATAGGGATGGGGACTAAGCGTTCCAGGGGACTCCTTGTCACATTCGGGATCCTGATCGCGGTCCTGGTCTGTTTTACCGTACCGGGTATCGAGGTGGACGGTTCGGATGATGACATCGATACTGCTTCAGCGAGTCCAGACCCAGAAGCTGAAGATCAGACCAAATTCATCGGAACCGTCGTTGTAGACGGGGTAGAATACAAGTCCTTCGAACAAGCCGTTATAGCGGCGAATATGCCGGACAGCAGTAAGAAGATCACATTCGTGACAGATTCCACATTTGTTAGTAAGAATCCATGGTCCAGCCAAGATTGCTGGTATTACAACGTCCAGAATCTCGAGATAGATTTGGGCGGGAAGACGATAACGGTAGGGTATATGGGATTGGTCCTCGAGGGGAATGATTTCAAGCTATGCAATGGGAATCTCGAGACCGAGTCTAGCTATGCTCTTTTCATCGGCAATGGCACCAGAGATACGGAGAATGTGTCCATCGAAGGGCTTGTTTTGGATGGCGGGGTGAATTGTTTCTATGCCGAGGGGGTTCACCTCAAAGGCCTCACATTTTCCGGTCATGATTACTATGCAGTATGGTGTGATGGATATGCAGATGTTTCCATCGAGGGTGGATCATACAGGACGAATGGATATGCTGTCATTGGCGGTTGGGATCAAACCTGTTCGATGCAGGTTAGAGGGGGTATATTCGAAGTTCCCGAGGGTCAGCCATTGGTCTATGTCGGAGAGGATTCAATGGCTCCCGTCATCACAGGAGGATTCTACTATGGGGCGGGGGCGAATCCCACTGAGATCTCTGCGTACGTTCCCGACGGATATCACGTCGTCGAAGCCACTTACAATGGGATCGAAGGATTCGAGGTCGTTTCCGATGGAACCTTGGTAACGGTCAAGATAGACGTGCAGGGGAGCGGATCCGTCGATTCTATGGGATTGAAGGTGCTCGAGGGGACCGAAGTTTCCGTCGAGGGTAACGTTCTGACTGTAGGCGACCGCACCATCACCGCAACCGCATCCAGCGACTACACGTTCGCAGGCTGGCTGGGTGTTCCTTCAGGCACCGTAACATCGGATGTGACCATCACGGCCCTGTTCATGAAGACGGACAGCGACGACGAGGTGGAGGTCGACACCGATTCAGCCAAGATAGTCGTCGAGAAGACCCAAGGAACGACATCCATCGTGTCCGAGATCAAGACGGATGAAGTCGAAGATGTGGATGCAGCCATCTCCGAGACCCTCGATAAGATCGCCGAGGTCCAGAAAGTTTCGGGATCCTCGTCCGGGGACGTCGCTGTCCAGGTAGTCGTCCCCATATCGGGCGAGACTGGAACGCTCGAGCTATCCGACGCCACCGTCGCCAAATTGAAGGAATTCGGGGCGGAGCTCACCGTCAGCAACAACGGTACGACCGTCTCGTTGGAAAACAAGGTCCTCGAGTCCCTGGAGAAATCGACCACCTCCGCGGATCCGCTCAGCATCGTCGTGACGCCCAAGACGACGGATCTCACGAACGCCCAGAAGACGGTCGTCGGGCAGAACCAGGCCGTCGACGTCTCCGCCTTCGTTGGGAAGACCAAGGTTTCGGACCTCGGAGGGACGGCCACGATATCGGTCCCATATCAGACGGACAACAAGGTCAAGGTCACGTACGTCAAGGACGATGGTACGACGGAGAACGTCGACTGCACCTACGTCGACGGGGTCGTATCGTTCACAACGACCCACTTCTCGGTCTACATGATATCCGAGGTGAAGTCGCCCACGTTCATCGTCATACCCGACACGTCGCAGGACGACTTCCCCGTGATCATCCCGACGGAGAAGACGGACGGGGTCTCCGACGATTCAACCAAGGTCGCGATCCTCGTCGGCGCCATCGTCGTGGTCATCGTGGCCATCGTCGCCCTGGCCCGCAGGCTCGGATGAACCATCAGGAGGGGCCGACAACCCCTCCCCAAACCAGTTCCCGTCAATCCCATTATATACGGTCCAGTCGTCGCAGTGCCGATGAAGGACGAGTACGCGGGCTATTCCCTTGTCATAGGAAGATTCCAACCGC
>CAVKKO010000267.1:0-2421 GCA_963656905.1 Bacteroidaceae bacterium
CATCGGATCCGTGGTCGACGTCCCCGCCGTCGCCGCTTACGCCAAGACCCTGCCCGGAGTCGTCATGTCCACCGAGTCCCAGTACGCATGCGCCCAGGACTGCCTGGAGGCCATCTCCACCGCTATCAAGGAGCACGACCTGAACAGGGTCGTCGTCGCCTCATGCACGCCCAGGACCCACGAGCCCCTCTTCAGAGAGGCCTGCAGGAACGGAGGACTGAACAAGTACCTGTGCAACATGGCCAACATCCGTGACCAGTGCTCTTGGATCCACATGCACGAGCACGAGGCCGCCACCAAGAAGGCCAAGGACCTGCTCAGGATGGCTATCGCCAAGGCTTGCCTGCTCGAGCCTCTCGTCGGAGCCGAGATCCCCGTGACCAACGCCGCCGCAGTCATCGGCGGAGGAATCACCGGAATGACCGCCGCCCTCGACATCGCCGCCCAGGGATACCCTGTGCACCTCGTCGAGAGGGAGAACGAGCTGGGAGGATTCGCCCGCAACTTCCGCCACAAGGAGGATGGAGTGCCGGTCGCAGACTTCCTCGCCGAGACCATCAAGAAGGTCGAGGACAACAAGCTCATCACCGTCCACAAGGGAGTCACCGTCAAGGACATCCCCGGATACGTCGGCAACTTCAAGCTCCAGCTCTCCGATGGCTCTGAGACCCCTGTCGGAGTCGTCCTGTTCGCTGTCGGTGCAGCCCCCTACGAGCCCACCGAGTACAACAACGGAAAGGACCCCAAGGTCATGACCCAGACCGTCGCCGAGAAGAAGATCGAGGACGGCAGCTTCAACGCTGAGAACGTCGCCTTCATCCAGTGCGTCGGATCCAGGAGCAAGACCGTCGCCTACTGCAGCCGTGTCTGCTGCGCCGCGTCCCTCAGGATGGCCATCCAGATCAAGATGAAGAATCCGATGGCCAACGTGACCATCATCCACAAGGACATCAGGACCTACTCCTTCCGCGAGGAGCTCTACCTGAAGGCCTGCCAGCTGGGCGTCAAGTTCCTCAGGTACCCTGTCGAGAACGACCTGCCCGCATACGACGGCAACGTCGTCAAGGCATTCGACGCCACTCTGGGCGCCGAGGTCGAGATCCCCGTGGACGCAGTCATCCTCGCCGCCGGAATCGCCCCCGACAGAGAGAACAAGGAGAACCTGGCCAAGATGGTCAAGGTCCCGATCTCCAAGGACGGATTCTACTTCGAGGCCCACCAGAAGCTCAGGCCCGTCGACTTCGCAACCGAGGGAGTCTACGTCGCCGGAACCGCCCACTGGCCCAAGTTCATGGACGAGTGCATCGCCCAGGCTTCCGGAGCCGCTTCCAGGATGCTGACCGTCATCTCCAAGGACAAGCTCATCTCCGAAGGAATCACCGCCGTCTCGAACCCCGACAGGTGCGACGGATGCGCTGTGTGCGTCGGATGCTGCGACTACAACGCCATCACCCTCGTGGATGTCGGCGGAGGAGTCATGAAGAGCAACGTCAACGCCGGTCTGTGCAAGGGATGCGGATGCTGCGTGGCTTCCTGTCCTGCAGGAGCCATGGAGCAGAGAGGATTCAGGAGCAAGCAGATCATCGCCGAGATCGATGCATGCCTCGACTACCCCGTTGGAGGAGAGTGATTACAATGGCAGATTTCGAACCTAGAATCGTCACATTCTGCTGCAACTGGTGCTCTTACGCCGGAGCCGACGGAGCCGGTGTCGCCAGGCTGCAGATGCCCGCGAACTTCCGTATCATCAGGACCATGTGCTCCGCGCGTGTGGACCCCGAGTTCATCCTCAGGGCCTTCGCCAAGGGCGCAGACGGCGTCATGGTGCTCGGATGCCACCCCGCAGACTGCCACTACATCGGTGGTAACTACAGGGCCAGAAGGAGGATCGCCCTCCTGAGGATGGTCCTGGAGCAGTACGGATTCGACCCCAAGAGGCTCCTCCTCCAGTGGGTCTCCGCGTCTGAGGGAGAGAAATTCCAGACAACGGTCGTCGGCTTCGTCAACACGATCAAGGAGCTCGGACCGACCCCTCTCCAGAAGGAGGTGCAGTAAATGGGATTCTTTGACAAGCTGTTCAAGAAGAAGGGCTGCGACGCTCCCAAGGCGGAAGCCAAGGCCGAGCCCAAGCCCACCAAGGCCTCTGTGAAGGCAGAGCCCGCCCCGGCCGCCCCCAAGGCGGCCCCGGCACCCTCGACCGGCAACCCCGGGCCCTACGATTTCATCGTGCCCCCGGTCGCCAACTGCAACGATGCGTCCGTCCCCGAAGAGGCGATCCTCAAGGCCGCAGACCTCGGGCCCCTCCTCCCCGGAGCGCCCGCCGGCGGCAAGATCAAGCTCGCCGTCTACTGGGCCGCTGCCTGCGGTGGATGCGACGTGTCCCTGCTGGACACCCACGAGAGGCTGCTGACCATCGGCGAC
>CAVKKO010000268.1:0-2373 GCA_963656905.1 Bacteroidaceae bacterium
CTTTCAAGCTCTTCAAACAGCTTGAGAGCACGAAGACGGCAGCACCTGCGAAAGCAGGACAGATTGCTCCCATGGACATCATTGTCCACCAGGGACCCACACCGTTCGGACCGGGACCTATAATCGGAGAACTTCAGAAACTGGGTCTTCCCGCATCGATCGATGGCGGAAAGATTGTTGTCAAAAAGGATACCACACTCGTCAAGGCAGGAGAACCTGTCCCGGCGAACGTGGCGGCAATGCTCCCCAAGTTGGAGATCTTGCCCATGATCGTAGGACTTGACCTTAGGGCGGCCTACGAGGATGGAACGATCTACCACAGGGACGTACTGAACATCCCGGACGACTACTACGCAACAATGTTCGCTACGGCTGCAAGGAATGCCATCGGACTCGGTGTCGCAATCGGATTCCCGACAAAGGATACGATCGTACCGTTGATCACGAAGGCTTTCAGGGAGGCAATGGGTCTCTCAATATCAGCCGCGATCCCAACCAAAGACAACATAAAGATGCTCCTTGCGAAAGCAGATTCACAGATGCTTTCGATCGCTTCAGCAGCGAACTACACGGACGGCAGCATCGGTGCGAGGCTTAGTGCCGCGGCATCGGCAGCACCCGTAGCGGTCGCAGAGGAAGCAAAAGCAAGTGCAGCACCCGTTGAAGAAGAAGAAGAGGTCAGCGAAGAGGAAGCAGCAGCTGGCCTTAGTGCATTATTCGGCTAAAATTGGAGGTTGAATACAATGGAGTACATCTACAGTGCAATGGTGCTTTACGCAGCAGGCAAAGACATTACCGAGGATGCTGTCACAGCTATCCTTAAAGCCGCTGGTGTAGACGCTGACGCAGCCAAAGTCAAAGCACTGATCGCATCACTCGATGGAGTTGACATCAAAGAAGCAATCGAATCCGCTTCAGTCATGGCAGCTCCCGCAGCAGCACCCGCAGCAGCACCTGCAGCAGGCGCAGCAGCAGCTCCCGCAGCAGAGGAGCCCGAAGAGGAAGCAGTCAGTGAGGAAGAGGCTGCCGCTGGTCTGAGCGCATTGTTCGGATAAGCGAACGGTTGTCTAACTGACACTTTCAAACCTTTTACCTACATTCCCTTTTATCGATAGTTTTTATATGAAGTACTCATAACAAATATACACATGGGACTTGAAACGTCAGATTCCAAGATATTTGCACTCTGCGGTATCCTAGCGGTGCTGGTCATGAGCGCCGATGTGATCCTCGGTGCGTTCTTAGATCCGTCCTGGGACTTCAGTAGCGTCATATGTGACCTCGGAGTATCGGATAACAACCTCATAGCGACGTCGTTCCTGGTATCGTGTTGCGTGTCCGGGATCCTGTTCATCATCTCATCGGTCATGTGGTTATCGAAGGAATCCAAACTGTTGAAGATGACAGGGGTGTTCATAATCCTCTCGGGTGTGGCATTGATGGGTGTCGGTCTGGTCGACAAGACCACGGATGCCCTGCATCAGGTCGTCGTGTCCATCTATGCACTGTTGTTCGTCGTGGCGATAATGTTCGCATGCATCAAGGACATCATGGAGCGCAATTGGACGTTCGTCATAGGTTTCGCGATCCTTGCAGTGTACAGTGTCGTGAGTTTCTTCGGAACGTTCCCGTATCTGCTGACACAGTTCCTGCTCATGGGATATGTGTTCCTTTGGTACCTCTTGAAATGTCTCGGAGAGTTGGACGAGGTCTCGGAATCATACGGTGAGACCACCACTTTACAATGACCTGGCGATCGCCCATCCGAATGCGGCGATGACCCTATCTTTAACATCCTTGAAGTGCCCGCCATCATTCCATACCAACTCGCAGTGGTCATGACCTATCGTTCCGGATATGATGTCATATGTTCTCTCTATGGAATCGGAGGCACGCGAGAGATATTGGTTCTTCATCCTGGATTCCGTCTTCCCTAGGCTCAGGTAGGCATATTCCGCATTCGTGGGATTCTCCTCTATGAATTCGACCCAACCATCGAACCAGACCGATGGTGATGCTGCGGCCACGGCGAAGAACCTATCTGTCTTGGAACACGACCACAACGAGAACAACGCCGCCAACGAGTATCCGCCGATGACGAATCTCGTGTCATCGTTCAGTGAGAGTCTCTCCATCGACAGAGGGATCACACGACCCAGGATGAACCTCAGAGTATTCTCTCCCCCATCTCCGAAATCATCATCTCCGAACGCCGCAGGCATGTGCCACGGTGACAGTTCATCGTACCAATCATCGATCTTCAATGCGACCGACGGACAATCGATATTCGATAACAGATCGTCTATGGAGTCTTTATCGAAATCTGCATAGAACGTCAACGCACAGACACGTTTGTCGGGATGGTCATTGAGT
>CAVKKO010000269.1:0-2354 GCA_963656905.1 Bacteroidaceae bacterium
ACGGGATGTTGTACTCCACAGCGACCCCGGCATCGCGGGGGACGTCGGAATTCGATAGGAGGATCCCGATCCTGGAGAGGGAATTGCTCCAGGCCCTCATCTCGGAAGGGGGCGTGTGACGTCCCATCTTCTTCTCGATGATGCTCTCTAGTTCCCCTTCTAGGACGCCGTTGCCCATGTCGTCCAGGAACTCCCCCTTCGTCTTGCTGTAGATGATCATCCGCGTCCACCAGTCTATTATGAAATTAAGAAATTTATAATTGTGACCAATTATTGAATACGTCCTCAGAGTTCGAACTTGCTTTGAATAATGTCATAGTGAGGCTTTGAGTCGATGTAATTACTCAAGTACTTAGCTAGGCTGGGATTGCATGCGTACACATAACAACCTTCAATACCCCTGGTCAGCATGACTCTGTATGCATTGATGATGTGTGTGCGGATCATCTCTGGATTGCTTCCGTTTTTAACTCCTTTGTCGAAAAACAAATCAGGGTTGATTACAATCTGATTTGTTTTCTCATCATAATCAATCTCACGACCGAATATCACCCCTACGTAATTCAGATCATATCCCTGTGAAGTATGGATGCACCCAATCTCATTGATGGAATCTTCCCGAAGGATCCATTCCTTGTTGTTCATGTTCCAAATATACTTGTGCCCTTCTATCTCAATATCATAAATGCGCTTCTTCTTGATCGCTTCGGGCTTCATCTTTTTGGTCTTCCACTCCCATGAATAACCCGCGACACATCTACACAATTTCTTCTTGGAATCCAACTTCTTGATGGTATTGATCATCTCTTCAATGTCCGAAAATAACCTGAAATCGTATCCATCGATTCTTTCACGGGACTTCTGATTGCATGAGAGAATGCTGGTCACATAATTCAGATAAGGTTCCCCTCCGCGACACCTAATCTGCGCCTCCAATCTGGCTTTTTCCGAATGGTCATATACCTCTTGAAAATCCTCTTCAGTGATATCGGATCTTCTTACCGTTTGATTCGAATCATAAAACAGAACTTGGTATTGACTTCCGGCAATAATCCAATCCAATTGGGTACAGGATTCATATTCCATACCCATCTCTGCAGACTTTTTTCTATAATTGGACGGGTACGGAACGCCTTCATAATGCGCCAGTCTATGGGTTTCATCCACTATGAGCACATCATACTTGTCATCCTTAGAGACATCGTACGGCCCCAGTACCATATACGCTCTCAATCCGTTAGTTTCTTTGAATACCTTTTTCAAAGTCTTCCTCAGAGATGTCATTGGCACCACGAGACCGACCTTGAGCTTTCCATCATTGCCATCTGCTGTTCTTTTCTTTTTTATTTTACTGACTGCCGCATCAAGTTCATGAATTATCAGTTGCTCATCTGTGAAACCCGTTATGTTTCTGGCCAGATCTACATCCTTGCGACCAGCATTTACTAACGATAGCATGAGATTGGTCGCCAGCACGGTTTTACCGGTCCCTGCAGAACCTTCGATTATGAAGGTGCCTCCTTCCCCGGAATCCAATGAGGCTCCGATATCGGTGAGAACCCGATTCGCTATGACTTCCTGCTCCGGTGTCAGAGCCGTGAACGGAGAGTACTTGAAAATCTGCGAGTTGCAGAGATCCTTGTATTCGTGATTGACCAATTTTAGTTTCTTCAATTCCTTCCACAACTGTGGCAGTATCGTCATATATATTTCACGCTGGTAATAGTTATGATGAGCTGATTGCCCAGAGTTAAGATTCTGAAGCTGGTACTTGCGATCAGCATGGCATAAGCGTATCAAAGACTGCTCCAAATCTAATGCAGCAGATTTGTTTGCATAATTGTCGAATACCACATGTATAATCTTGAGACTTTTCCGGGCCTCATTATCCATATGGTTTTTCATTCTAGTCAGAATGCTACAAGTCTCGCCGATATACGCCTCCTTTTTATTGGTGATTATATACACAACTGGCCAATCACGCCCCTTTGTGAATTCAACCAACTTCTTATGCCCTGACTCTTTGAACTCGAATTCCCTGATTGCAACCAAACGTTTCGGCTCCAAAGTGCCTATCAAAATCACATGTTCTTCCTTCTCAGATAGATTCCAATAAACATCTTCACCTATATCGACGTCCATAGCATCACCCCGGATCACATCAGGATCCTCTTAGAACCAGAATGTCGAACGTCGTCTTAAATACTAAGGTCATCAGACAATCGAATCAACATATCGTGAGACATCCAACGATGCATCCATAGGAATGGCCTGCCGGCTGTGTCGGAGCAATGCGGAAGTGGAGCCGCCTGAGGGATTTGAACCCCCGGCCTGCTGATTACAAGTCAGCCGCT
>CAVKKO010000270.1:0-2337 GCA_963656905.1 Bacteroidaceae bacterium
GGGAAGGAGGGTACCGCGGTGTCCTTCGTCACCTCCGAGGAGGAGCACCTCGTCAAGGAGTTCGAGATGCGCACGGGGATGGAGATCGAGAAGAGGGATGTCCCGGACGCGGAGCCCGGCCAGAAAGACACCATCAGGAGGGTCGTGGACTACGACCAAATCTCCGATGTCTTCGGCATGTGCAGGTTCGAGATCAACCTCGGGAAGAAGGATGGCTTCGGAAAGGTGTCCCTTGCAGACTTCATCATACGCAACGCCAGGGTCAGGGACGTGTCGATCGGGAAGATCAACGTCGGCCCCGAATCGTCCATCGTCGAAGTGCACAAGGACTTCGGCAACAGGATGACCATGGACCTGCCCAAGGCCAAGTACAAGAACAAGAAGATCCAGGTCCGCGTGATCCAGGATTGAAAACATCGGGTTGCGGACAACCGCAATCCGACCTACCTTTCTTCCGTATTTACGGGTTTTCAGAACAGTTTCGCATACTCGCGATGCAAAACCGCACGTTTTATATCCCGTCCTGCCAAGTGTCGGATTCGGAGCCGCGGAGGAGAAAGCCCACCAGCAATGAGTTCCCTCCCGCCACGCCGACTTTGAAAAAGTGAAAGGTGAGAACAATGGGCAAGAAAGCTGATGCAATCGCAAAGAGGAAAGAGAGGAAGGAAGCAAGGGAGCAGAGGCACAACGCCAGAGAGCAGAGTGCCGCCAAAGCCTGATCTTCCGACCGACCGCCTTCAGCGACGTTCGGCATGGCCTCGGCCCGTTCGGGCCGGGGCCAGAAACCTCAGCAGGCGCTTACAGAACAACATTCACACTTCAGGCGTCTGAAAGGCACAGATGTGCGTCCTGCCAGATCATAAGGCGGGGACCCTGACGATCTCCGTCCGGGCCTTGGCCAGCTTGGACCAGAAGCATATGCCCAGGATGACGACGTCCTTCCCGGGCATCTCGTTGTAGTACCTCTTCTCATGGATCTGATGCATGGCCTCTTCCACGCCGGCGTCCATCTCGCCTTCCGAATCGACGGTCTTCAATTCGAGGACCATCCCCACGTCGCCTTCGGCTTTCGGGAACATGATGATGTCCGACCTCCCGAGATCGGCCTCGCGCTGGGTCCGGACGGTGTACCTCTCGCAGACCCCGAGGAGAAGGGTGGCGACGATCATCTCGTAGGGGTTCTCTGGAGTGCTGGGATTGAGGTCCATGTAGCTGGCGGTGATGAGTATCTTCTCCAGGACCTTCACGATCCTCTCCGCATCCCCGTCCAGGACGGCCCTGTTGAACGCGACGAAATCGGTGTCGTCGATTGGCGTTATCTCATCTACGATGTCTGCGAAGATCTCCAAGACCTCCGCGTTCGGTATCGAGATCTCATAGGTGCCGTTGTCAATGGGCACTGCGTTCAGGTATCCCGTCATGGCCATGAGGCTGAAGAGAGACACGTCAGAAGAGTATACGCTTCCGTATGTGAGCTGCTGCTTCAACTTCGTTTGTGCCTTGTTCCGTGTGACCAGATTGATGATCATGTCGAGGTTGTCGCTGTTGATGCGCTGCAGGAGGTGCTTAACGATGCCGTCTCCGCCGGAGTTCGCCCAGTATGTAGTCGGTTCGAAGCCCTCGTCGACATAGTTCATGATGCTGAACGGATTGTACACGTCCGCGTTCCCGAAGCGGTAGCCGTCGTACCATTCCCTGACCTCGTCCAGCTTCTCCGGATGTCCGTAGTACTCCAGGATGCCCTTCACTTCTGATTCCGTGAACCCGAACCTCTCGTCGGACCTGGTGGAGAAGATGTTGTTCACCTTGACGTTGTTCAATCCGGAGAATATGCTCTCCTGGGCGATCTGCATGACGCCCGTCATGTAGACGATGCTCCTATTGGCGTTGGTTTTCACCGCCGAACGGAGGAACCCTCCCAGGAAGTCCAGGATCTTCCTGTGCGACTCCTCTCCGAAGTTGTCGGAGACTGCGCAATCGTATTCGTCTATCAGGATGACGGGCTTCTTCCCAGTATATGTCCGGATGACCGATGAAAGATTCTTTATTGATGTCACCAAGGAACTCTCCGATATGCTCCCATCCTCCACCGACTCGAACAGCTTCACGATGCCCTTGCCTGCATCAGGCATCTTTGCCAGATGCATATGGGGGATGAACGCGTCCCTGACGGCGTCGCGCATCATGTCGATGAAGAATTCATAGTTGGAGGTCTTCGTATCGTTCAGGTCCAGGCGGATCACTGGGAATGCGTTCTTGTACCTCTCGTACTCGGGATAGTTGGAGATCTCTAGCCCGTCGAACCATGTGTTCCCCTTGTACTTCTCGTTGAAGAAT
>CAVKKO010000271.1:0-2319 GCA_963656905.1 Bacteroidaceae bacterium
CCCGGCCAAGCCACTTCGGTGATTACCAGGTTCTTTATTATAGCTTCGTCGGACTCGCTCGGAATGTCCGCCAGCAATCCGCTCGGAACATGCCATAAATACGTTATCTCGGGCATCTGGATGATTGTTGATCAGACTATAGCGGATGAATGGTTCTATGCTATTGTCAGGTTTCTGCACGGAGCAGATAATCGAATGATACGTACTTTCCAATATGACCTGATGGCGTGAGCCTCGCGTAGCTCACGCTGGGGTGGGGAATTGGCGTATCCTGCCGCGAATCGGCTCATGCGAACGGGAATGCGTAGCGAAGATCTATGCCGAGGCGGTCCACAGCCTCGAAGAACAGGGCCTTCGATTCTCTGTCCCCGGAGAAGAATATCCTGCTCTCGGAGCGGTCGAATCCGACCCTGCAACCGATGAGCTGGTCTCCCAGCATCTCCATGGTCATCCTCCTCTCGCCTTTCCTGTGGCCTTTCTTGAAGACAGCGTCCATCGCGGACTGCATGGATGTGGCCAGACAGTCCATGATGATCATCGCGTCCTGGCGAATGGGCGTGTGGATGAAGATGTGGGCCACTCCATGACAGGTCTTCTGCATGCGGAACCTCTTCTCGATCGTGCACTGTCCGAGGTACCTGTTGATCACGGAGTCCGTGGTCATCCCTTTGCGGGGATTGGAAGCGTCCTCTGTGGCGAACGGTATGTTGGTTATCAGCACCTCGACGGAATAGCGCTCAGCGGCTTCGGCCAGCAGGTCCGGGTCCACAGACACACTTCTGATCCTGGGCATCCAGGCGGGCCCGCCCTTCTTCAGGGCGCGCGGGTCCTGGACGTACTCGACCGTCGCCGTGTATATCGGCTCCTCTGCACAGTCCAGTGCGTCGAGGACCGCTGAGACGGCATCCTCGCGCGTGGCGAAACGGTGATGCCAGACCTTCTTCATGCCCTTCTCGAACTGCTTCAGCCCCTGTTCTCTGAGGTACTTCTCGGCCCTCCTGACCGCTCCCGGGAGCCTGTAGGCGATCAGCCTCTTGTCCCCGAAGGAATTGCCGTCGGGATCGGTGATGACCGCGTGCGTCTCGTAGAACGAACGGCCCTTGTATCTCGGCGAATCGTCCATGATCCCGTCGAGAGCCGACCTTCTGACCAGCTCCCTGATGGAGCTCGAGAAGTTGCGGGGGACCTTCGTGACGAACCCGCAGCCCCTCTTGTCAACCTTCTGGAAGATCCTCACGTCGCAGAACTTGCAGTCTCCAGACAGTACATCGGCATCCGGATCCAGCTTCTCCAGGAGCTTGTCCAGTGCGACCAGGTCCATCTCCTGGTCCGCCGTGGCGCCGTCGAACACGTGGGCGTAGACGAGGGTGCCGTTCCCATCGCACACGTTCATGATCTCCTTGTGCAGGGCGTTCTTCCGCTTGCTCTTGCATTTGGTGCTGTACTTCATTATCGCTGCCTTGCCGGTCTTGTCCGGCCGGGCTATGCCGAAGAAGTCCACGTCCGTGTTGTCGAACATGTAGTCGTTCGATGCCAGGCTGAAGAAGCGGTTGGCCTTCGAGGAGAACTCCCAGACCATCTCGTCGGTGTCCGTCTCCATCAGGTCCTCCATCCTCCCTGCCAGATTGGTGTCGCTGAGCGTCCTGGGCTTGACGAACGCCCCGAAGATCGTGTCTGTGGGAGACGAGGCGTAGAAATGGCGGGTCTCGTAGAGCGGGCTCCTCTGGCCGTTGGTGAACATCGTCCCGGTGTAGGCCTTGAAGGCCATGGATGTCTCGAGGTTCCTGACAGGCACGCTCTCGCCCATGGCACGCAACCGGTTCTCGCGGTCCCTGCAGAACGACTCCACCACCTCTCTGCATCCCGACTGCTCCAGCGCGGCGAAGTATATGGCCGTGGCAGGGGGCAGCCCCTCGAACTCGTGGTCCCCTCTGTCCAGGGTAGCCTTCGGAATCATGTCTGGCTGTATGCATTGTATATATAAGTAACTTAGCAAATAACAAATATGAGAAAAAAATGTTATATATAAAGTATGCCCTTATCATCTATTGTCAGAATGCAACTCATGGACCCCAGGGGAAGGGCCGTCTGGAGCATGGATTTGGTATCGAAGAAGGGAACGATAGAGCTGAGATCGGATTCGGGATGCAGAAGAGAAGTCACCGATTAGCTGAGGCTCTGGAAGTCGTTTTCAAGCGGTTTGACCAGTTTTGAACCTACGTCTGAATGAGTTTTATGATCTCGATGTCCTCGATGACGACGACGCTGTGGTTCTCGGCGATCTCCTTGGCGACGTGCCTGAGCTCGTTGGTCCTGAGG
>CAVKKO010000272.1:0-2292 GCA_963656905.1 Bacteroidaceae bacterium
GCATACTTCTCTGCCTGATACGAAGGATGATCGGCTTTCTTTTCTCCACCATTTAGATGTGTGATGACGACACTACTGCTGCCCGTGAGCAATTCCACATTGTCCCATTGCTTCAGCTCTATTATGACGATGGAATTCCTACCGTCAGAGTCCAATCCAGAGATTATCATATCAACATACAGACCGGTAGGAGGTATTTTGTACTCTATGGCGACTCCAACATCCGGAGGAAGGTTGGATTCTGAGAGGATTAGTCCCATACGAGGCAGGGAATTACGCCATGACATGACTTCACCATAGGAATGTCTGCCGGCCTTGGCCCTGACTTCTTTGTCGATGATATCGCTGAGCGAGTTGTTCAGCAGATCATCTATGAACTTGTCCTTGGTCTCGCTGTAGATAATCATGACCACGCCTCATATGCATCTCGTATAGAATAACGTTCCCGCCGCCGGATCGGACAGATCCGGTCAAGCGGTGAAGCGCTCCAAGCGCCGCCTGATGTAATCCCTCATATCGGGATCCGTGCAGTACACATAGCACCCCTTCATCCCGCGGGACATCAGGACCCTGTATGTGTCTTTGATGATCCTGTCGGCAACGGCCTCGCGCTCTCCCGGCCCGTATTGCGATTTTAGCCCCTTCAGGGACTGGTCGGTCTTCGCCCTCTCGGTGTAATCGGTGACGACCCTCCTCTGGACGGGATCGTACCTGATGTCCGGACCGAGGATGACTCCGACGTAATCGAACTCCAGGCCCTGACAGGTGTGCACGCATCCGACCTCGTTCACGGAATCGGGATCCACCGCCCAGGTGGATGTGCTTCCAAGGTTCCAGCTCATGGCGAAATCGGTGCCCGGGATCGTTATGTCATGGATGTCGGAATCGTCCTTTCCGTCCTTTATCCAATTCCAGCAGTATCCGGCCAGCAGCCTGGACTTGTTGGCCACCTCGTTCTTCTTCTTGATCTCGTCACTCATCAGGCAGGGGTCGTCGAAGACGCGGAAGTCGTATGAGAAGTCTTCGGGAAACTCGAAAGCCGCAGTCTCCCTGATCTGGAGCAGGTCGTCCAGCCATTCGAGGTACCCGTCGGACCCGGAGCATCTGAACTGCGATGTGAGCTCGAGCTCGAACACCTGGGAGCCCAGATCGGCGGCGTGCCTGCGAATCTCGTCCATGGTTCCGATGTCCTTGAGGGTGACCCTCTGGTCCTCGTCGATGAAGAACACGGAGAGCTTGGAAGCGTTGATCAGTTCCTTGACCTGGTTCTCTCCGAGATTGGAGAAGATCCCGCTCTTCGCGTTGAGCCTGTGGGCCTCGTCGACGATCAGGACGTCGAACGTGTCGGGGCTCACATCGGTGAACGCTCCGGATCCCTTGAAGAGGCAGTCCACGCGGCTCTTCTTCATGGAGCCTTTCAGCTTCAGGCCGTACACGTTGCGCGGAGCGCTGTTCTTGGAGACGTAGGCGGCCGAGTATCCTTCGGATATGATCCTGGCGAGGAGGTTGACGGCGAGGACGGTCTTCCCCGTGCCGGGGCCTCCTTTGACAATGACTGTCTGCTTCATCCTCCCCTTGTCCACGGCATGGGAATGGCCGATGATGTCTTCGAAGACCACTTTCTGGTCATCGATCATTGTGAACTCCCGGTTGCCCTTCATCATGGATGCGAGGCAATCCTGGAGGGATTTGGAGGGACGGAGCTTGCCGCCGTCGATGAGGGCGATGGTCTTGAGCCCGTCTCCGACCTTGACGTAATCCTTGATGAAAGTGACGAGCTTGGATCCGTCCTTCTTCGTGAACACGGGGGCCATCTCGATGTATTCCTGATACATCTTGTCGAGCAGCGGGTCGGATCCGTTGATGACGTAGTTGTGGAGACAGGCGCATGGCTGCAGGACGACATCGTGGTCCTGGACGTCCGCGTTGAAATCCGTTATGGCCATGGCGTAGGACCAGGCCTGGTATGAGGGGTGGGTGACCTCGCGGACGGCCTTGTTGAGATACGTCCTCACGATGGCGTCTTTCCCGGGAACGGCTTCCACAGAGTCCCATTGCTTCAGCTCGACAATGATGGCGGAGCTCTTCCCTTGGGAGTCCAGACCGGATATGATCATGTCCACGCGCTTGGAGGTGTACGGGATGTTGTACTCGATGGCCACACCGACATCGGATTGGATGTCCGGAGAAGAGAGGATGTTGCCCATGTATGTCAATGAATTGGTCCAGGCCCTGATCTCGGATTCGGGGGTGTGACGGCCGAACCGTGTCAGAATGGCGTTCTCGATCTCG
>CAVKKO010000273.1:0-690 GCA_963656905.1 Bacteroidaceae bacterium
GTGTTCATGACGTTGAAGAACAGCTTGCGTAGCATGTCCCATGCGAACTCCTGGCTGGACAGAAGGTAGTCTATGACGTTCCCCTTGATGATGTTCTTGGACTCCAGGAACTTGATGAAGATCAGGCGGTCCATGACGATCTGGGCGATCTGTACCCGGTCCTCCTCGGAATCTACATTATTGACGCTCTCCACCAGGCTGTCCTCGACGGCGATTGACCGCGTCTTCCCGGAATGGTCCTTGTATTTGCCACCGTACAGGAGGGCCAGATACCAGCGGTAGAAGCGTCTGCTGATCTCATCCTTGTCGTAATCCGGTTTGGATTCGCCTCTGATGATGGACTCCAATTCCTCCGCACCCGCATCCAGACGGATGTCTGCGACGACAGACCTGCTTGTATCGACGAACACCCAGCGGTAGCCGTCGGTCGCGATGCCGTATCCGTAGGATGATGCCACCTCGTACAGCCTGAACGCATCCTTTATCTGATTCACGGCACCGTCGGACGAAGGCGAGAACAGGTCGGCGTTGAGGGGCTTCGCCTCGACTAGATATTTGACGCCCTTGGGGGACGCGACCTCGTAATCCACCGCGCGTTTCTGGTTCCTAAGAGATTCGAAAATGCGTTCCCTAGATTCGATACGGCATCCGAGTTTTGCCAGAATCGGCTCGATGAGAAACTGTTTCGTG
>CAVKKO010000273.1:700-2278 GCA_963656905.1 Bacteroidaceae bacterium
TCTTCGGATTGCAGCTCCTTCCCGTCCTCGAAAACCCTCTGCCTCCCAGTTGAGGTCATCTTGGATTCCAGCTGTTTGAAAAGAGATCCGACTTCAAGAGGTTCCATGCTTCCACCGTTCGAACGGCCATCTTTTCGATATCTTCCCGTGTCCCTGAGACCTCGGATGTTGATACAAGTCCGTTCAGTTGGATTTCCGAAATACGCCAGCAGATTTAATGACTGACTCCTGGTGTTTCACGATATGTTGATGTTCCGAGCGTCAGCTCTGACGAAACCGCGCCCCGCTGTAAATAACGGACGACCATATCCCGCCCCATACGTCCCTTCCTCCGTCACGAACGGAACCCGCCAAGGTGATCGATGGCGTGACATACTACCCGAATCTCCGGACCAGGCTGGCGATGCGCCAGGCCGACAGGATCTCGAAGAGATGGTCCTCAGTCCAGGCACAGAGTCGTCCCGCGCGGACAATCGAAGGAGCTCCGCTACGATGTGTTCAAATCCGCGGGATTCCGGAAGGAGGTCGGGGAGATGCGGAAGCGCAGGATGGACCATGTCGTGATGGAGGATCTGGTATCACGTGGTTGGGAGACGCTATATGGATACATGGATCTGCTGGGGAAGGAGGGATTGCCGAACGTGGCTGTCCGTGTGGAATTTCTGCGGAGGGCCATAGAGGATTCCGGCGGAATTTGCCCGAACTCCTTTGCCCGTATACGGTTCTGGGAAGGACCTATGACAAGCGCCTGAAAGTCGATTGGTGACAACATACGGTTCGGATGTAACCGCATCAAGTCTCAGGACAATGACAGAGAGTATCAACACATCCGTAGTACGGAATCGCATACGTTATTCGAATATCCGTCCGATTTTTGCAAATACCCGTTCTTCGAACACCCCTGCATGAAGCTTGCAGAAGCGCTGATGGAGCGTGCAGAGCTGAGGAAACGCATTTCCACGCTCTCCACGCGTCTAAAGGACAATGCCAGAGTGTACGAGGGGGAGGAACCGTACGAGGATCCCAAGAGGATGCTGGAGGAGCTGGACACCATCATACCGAAGTATGGGGAGCTGGTCGCCCGCATCAATACGGTGAATGCGACTACGGTCGCATCCGACGGCCACACTCTGGCCGAACTCATAGCGTCCCGCGATGCCCTGATAGCCAAAGCGGAAACGCTGAACGAGTTCATCGAATCCGCGACGGAACCGCAGTACAGATACCGTTCCACAGAAGAACTCAAGCCCGTCCCCACGGTGGACGTCCGTTCAATCAGAAGGGAATCCGATGCCACCTCAAAGAAAGCCAGGGAGATAGACATGCTGATCCAAGCCACCAACTGGATCACCGAGGTCTGAGAAGCCGGCAGGTAGTCCATGACGGAGCGGATGTGAACCCCCCGGCAGGGTTACAGCCGGTACTATGGCGCTTGCCACCCTTCTAGGGACGAAGGGACGTATGAATGTCAAGTCCCCAAGGTGAAGGTCACAGGTCAAGGTCATCGTATAGAGTTAAACCAAGCATCGGCCGTCGAGGACGAGGGCGGGTAAGGGGAACCGGCCGCCTCGGATCTCA
>CAVKKO010000274.1:0-2272 GCA_963656905.1 Bacteroidaceae bacterium
GGTGCGGGTCATGTCCGAGCAGTACCTGTCGTACTTGGTGCCGAAATCGAACAGGGCGGCGTCCCCTTCCTTCAGGCGGTAGCCGCAGGGCATGTGGTGGGGCTGGGACGAGTACGCTCCGAACGCCGCGATGGTGTCGAATGCGTTCCCGGTTCCACCGAGCTCCCTCATGCGGGCGTCCATCCTGGCGGCCACCTCTTTCTCCGAGACTCCTTCGGAGAGCATGCCCGGGATCTCCCCCGCCACGACCGATGATATCCTGCAGGCCTCGCGGGTGGCGGCGATCTCCTTCTCGTCCTTCACGGAGACAGTGTCGGCGATGGCCTTGCCGGCATCGACGGCCTCGATCCCGTTCACGGTCTTCTTGACGAACTCCACCGCGGCGTATGTGGCGGAATGGACGTTGAACCCGACCTTGGAGCATCCTTTCAGCGCTTCCCTCAGGAACCCGTCGCGCTCCTCGCGGGTGTGGTAGACGTGGACGTCCCCAGCGCCTTCGCGGGCGCCCTCCTCCTCGAGGATGCTGACGATCACGTCCAGGGACCCTCCGGGGCCGACCACCGCGAAGGACCCCTCGAAGGTCCCCGAGTTCTGCTCCGTGAGATACCAGAATGTGGAGTCGAGGAACGGCTCGCCGTCGTTGGCGATGACGACGGCGTCCATGCCCTCTGCGTTCGCGATAAGCCTCTCGGCCCTTGTCCCTTTCATGCCCGGGTGTATGGGGGCGCAGTATTTGGGCATTGATGGATGATGGCACACGTGTAACGGTGCGAACGGAAACAGTAAAGTGCTTCACAGGACATGGCAGCGCCATGGCAGACATCTACCCCGTCGGCGTGAAGGACTTCAAGACGCTGGCCACAGGCGGCTACCGCTACGTGGACAAGACCATGATTATCGCCGACATCTGCCGCAGGCCGGGCTGCACGTCCGTATTCTCGAGGCCGAGAGGATTCGGCAAGACGCTCACGCTGTCGATGCTGGACCGCTTCCTCAACATCAGGTACAAAGACGAGGAGGACATCTTCGCGGGAACGGATATCTCAGGGTACAGCGAGTGCGACAAGTACCGCAACAGGCTCCCGGTGATATGGCTGGACCTGTCCGGGATCGACGGCAGCAGCCCGGAAAGCACGATGGAGGGCCTGAAGTCGGCCGTGGCCGCCATGGTCCGGGATTTCAGGGGATACGGACTGGAATCGGAACTGACTGACGGCGAACAGGACCTCATAGACGACCTAGAGAACAAGAAGGCCGCTTACACCGGTGTGATGGGCGCCGTAGGCGATGTCAGCGCGATCCTGGAGAGGCTCTATAGAGAGAAGCCCGTCATCCTAGTGGACGGATACGATGACTGCATCCTGAGCTCGATTGACCTTGCCGGTTTCGATGAGATGGCAGAGATTCTGGGCAAGTTCATGATGACGAGCCTCAAGATCAACAACCACTTCATGTTCGCCGTGGTCATGGGCGTGACGGCCCCTGCGACCTCCGGTGTGAGCCGCTATCTCACTGCAAACGAATGCGGCATCTTCGATCTCCGGTGCAGAGATGTCTTCGGATTCACGGAAGAGGAGGTCATCGGCCTGCTGGGGGGCACTGAAGACATCGCGGACAGGATGGCCGAGATCCGCGAACACCACGGAGGATACCGCTTCGGCGACTCGGAGCTCTTCAGCCCTGCCGGCGTCATCCGTTTCCTGGATGGCGGATGCAAGGACAGGAGCTTTCGGTACGGCGCAATCCCCAAGTGGCTGATATCAGGCATAGATGCGGAGACTTCGATGACCCTCAGGGATCTCGCCGAGGGACGCATCCAGTTTATCGAGTCCGCGATCGATGACCATTGCATCCATGATGTATTCGAGACGGGCCTTGTGCCGTCAAAGGCATACATGCACCTGGTGATGAGCGGATGCCTCAGGGCAGTATGCTTAGGAAAAGATGACTGCTGGAGATGTGTCTGCAGGCTGTCCGTGACGAACAGCGATGCAGGAAGAGCGTTCGATGAGCTGTTCAAGCATGCCAAGGCGCACTGAACTGCGCATCCGACGAGTGGGAGAAGCATCTTTGCTGGGACACGGAAGAAATAGATCCTCAGGAACGGGCCTTGATGTAGTCTTCGACATCCAGGACAGTGTTTTCGATCCGCTGCCACTGGAGCGCAGGCTCATCGAGGAAATCCAAGACCCCGTATTTATCGAACAGGTCCAGCGCTTCCGGCGCGGTGAGGCCGTGCTTCATGCGGTACTCCTCGATGCAGTAGATCTTC
>CAVKKO010000275.1:0-2251 GCA_963656905.1 Bacteroidaceae bacterium
CGGTGTAGCTCCCGCCCTCGACGATGACGAGGCTCGATGCGCTGCTGCTTTCCTTAGACAGCCCGACAGCTCCCGAGAAGGACGTCTTGAGGGTGACGGTCTTCCCGGCGGGGATGGAGAGCGTGGAAGCGCTGTCCATTCCGACGGATCCGATACCGGAGAACTCGATGTCGCCTATGGATCCTCCCTGGAAGGACTGGGCGAAGCCCATGTTCAGGATGCCGTTCGAAGCTGTCAGGACCGGGAGGATGGTGTTCAGATCGACCTTGGCCCCGCTCTGCAGGACGATGGCGGAACCGGGGACCTCGACCTCAAGGCACGACGGAGCATCGATGGTGAGGATCTTGTTCGAAGCGACGATCGCGTTGCCTGCGAGAACGAGCTTGGAACCTCCAGAGATCGTGAGGTTATCGGAGATCGTCCCTCCGAGGAACCTGAGCGTCCCGACGGTGCTGCCGTCCTTGAAGGTGAGGCTGCCTCCTTCAGCAACCTCGATGGTGCCGGAGTTCTGGACCTTGGCGTTCAGGGAGCCGGAGAGGGAGAGTTTCGAATCCTTCGGAATGCTGACGGCCGTCGAATCAGTGGTTGAGATACTCCCTTCGGAGAGGACAGATGCGGAACCCGTCAGTATGACAGTCTTATCCGTATTGTTCGCAGATATGGTGACTCCGTCCTGCGCTCCTGCCATTTTCTGGAGTAAAATGGAACCGGATGATTTGTAGACGTAATTATCCACATCCCCATAGGTCAGGGTTCCGCTGTACTGCCCTCCCGAGGCGATCGATATGGCCGAGCCATCACCCAGCGCGATACCGCCGTTGAGGGCCGTCCTCAAGGTCATCGTCTTACCGTCGAGGACGGTGAATACGCCTGTCAAAGATAGAGAGCCGGATCCGGAGATCACGGTGTTCCCGACCAACCCTGTGGTGAATTCCTCCTGGAATCCCATGGAAACGCTGCCTTTGGACCCGAAGGTGATGGCGGGATCCTTCATTACAAGCTTGGAACCGTCGCCCAAAGCCAATGTCGCATTCGCAGAAGCCGCCAGGAATCCTCCGCTCTGGAACTCCAGAGTCGATCCGGAGGCCACATTCATGGTGGCATTGGCGCCTATGGTCAAGGACTTGTCCTTAGGTACACTTAGAGTGGCCCCATCGGATATGGTCATCTTCCCACCTGATGCGATGGAGAGATTCCCTACGACTTCGACATTCTTCCCTAGTACCAGCTCTCCGCCGGAGACATTCAGGTCTCCGACCCTCACATTGGAGATGCTACCGCTGATTTCAGAGGCCTTCGACCCTGCGGCCAGGTCCCCGGAGATCCCGAAGGATTCCGCGGTGATGGTGATGGTCTTGCCCGAAACGGCCGCGATGTTCTTTAGATTCGCGATGGCTCCGACAGTAGCGACACCACCAGCCCCAGACCAAGTGAAGGTCGCCTGAGTGATGATTCCAGAGTAGGATCCGCCCTCATCGATTACGATTGTCGGCTTGTAGGTGCTCTCGCTCAGGTACCCGAGGACGAAGTTTCCCCTGACCGCCGTCTTGACAGTCAGAACCTGGTTCCCGGTGGTCTTCTGCTGGAGGTACAGGAAGGATCCATCGAACACCAGGGTCCCCCCTCCATCAATGGTGAGGTTCTGGAATCCCCTGCTCGCAGTGAATCCGTCATCGAACGTGACCGTCACTGAGCCGCCCTCGGCGCGCAGATCGGCGTCCTGGGGGTCATTGTTGCCATAGTAGGTCCAACCCAGGACTTCGATGTTCATCTCGGCCCCTCTCTCGAGGATGAGCTTCGCATCCTTGGTCGCGGTGAGGACGGAGTTCGATCCCTTGAGGAGCAGTTCAGCATTCTGACCTATGTCGAGCGTTCCGCTGATTGCCAGGTTGTCCCCTGCTGCGATAGTTAGAGTCTTCCCGTCCCCGACCTTGAAGGTTCCAGTCGAAATAGTCATGGAAGCCTTCGTCTTAGAATACGCCAGGTCCTGTATCAGAATGTCCCCGTTGATATCCGCCTCGCCAACGGTGAACACCCCAGTGACCATCATGAATCCCTCGGCGGTCAGCTGCCCGGTAACGGAGACTGTGCTGTCATGCACATTGAGTACAGGGATGGCTGTGACCCCATCGCTTGCGGAGACGGTATTCCCGGTGACCGTGATCGCCCCTGCGTTGGTCCCTGCGATCTGAAGGAACTTGGAATCCTTCGTCTCCCTGCTATCGTCGGCTCCAACTTCGAAGTCTCCGGT
>CAVKKO010000276.1:0-2228 GCA_963656905.1 Bacteroidaceae bacterium
GTCTCGCATAGCCTGCGCTGCTGCTTCTTGTTCGGGCGGAGCCTCAGCGTCACGGTTATGCAGGACATCAGTAGTAGTTGCGCGCTCTCAGGCTATAAAGGTTGTGCGGAGAGTTCCACTCGCGGCCTGCCCGGCAGCCGATCAAAGGTCACCAACTTTCTGCTCACCTAGCCCGTCTATCTATCATGCCAACATCCCTTTAACCGATGCCGTCATAACCGAGGGACGATGCGCACATCCGCGCATTCAGCAAGCTCGGGACGGTCCCGAGGATGTGATCATTTGTTCGAGAGGGCCTCCACAATAATACGCGACGGGTCGAAGTTCGACTACGGCTACGTCCCGAAAGCCCTCGTCCACCGCGAGCAGCAGATGTCCCGCATGGAGCTCCTGTTCCGCCCTCTGGCGGATCAGAACCGCTCCTGCACCGCGTTCCTCACAGGAGGAGTCGGGACCGGCAAGACCGTCACCGCCAACCGCTTCTGCGAGGACCTGAGGGCCTATCTGTTCAAGAACGGCCGCAGGATGGACATCGTGTACATCAACTGCAGGAACAGCTCTGAGGCCGGGGCCATGATCACCATACTGAGGCATTTCGATCCCGGGTTCCCTTTGAGAGGGTTCTCGGTGGAGGACATGTCCCGTTCTTTGGCGATACATCTTTCATCCAACCAGACGGCTCTGACAGTGATCCTCGACGAAGTGGATGTATTATTGAAGAAGGGGCCCTGCAACCTGGTCTACCAGCTCACCCGCTCCGCCGGCACCGCTCCCGTCTCATTGATAATGATCTCCCAGTTCCCTCTGGACAACCTCCTCGACGAGGCATCGATGTCCACGTTCAAGAGGTCCAACACCGTCCGCTTCAACAGCTACAGCAGGGACGAGCTGAGGGAGATCGTCGCCGCGAGGGCGGAAGAGGCCCTTTTCCCCGGGAGGATAACCGAAGAGGCCTTGGACCTTATCGCGGAGCAGTCCGCAGAGTACGGGGACGCCAGGATGGCCATAGAGCTCCTCGAGAGGGCCTCAGCCATCGCCGAGGAGGACACCCTGGGCGAGGTGACTGTGGAGCACGCCCGCTCCGCAAAGGCAATGACCTATAGCTCCGTGTCCGAGGCGAAGCTGCGCACATTGGACATCAACAGGATGGCCGTTCTGCTGGCAGTGGCCCGCGCCATGAAGCAGAACCTCTTCATCCAGACCTCCGCCGCGGAGAAGACCTACGCCGTGGTGTGCGAGGAGTACAATCTCAAAGCAAGGAAGCACACGCAGTACTGGAACTACCTCCAGGACCTTGACAGGATAGGAGTGGTGAAGATAGAGATCGTCGATGACTCCACCGGCCGCAACAGCATCGTGAAGCTCACTGACATCCCTTCCAAGGTGCTTGCGGAGAAGATGGAATCGCTCATAGAAGAGAAGCTGTCGGAGGACGACGAGGATGCGCTGCGACCTCTGCGGACGCGATGCGGTCACATTCCTGAGGTACAACGGGACCCATCTGTGCGCCGAGCACTTCATGAGGTACGTGGACCGCAGGGTCAAGAAGGAGATCCGCAAGCAGATCCATGTCTCCGCCGGAGACAAGATAGCCGTGGCCGTGTCCGGAGGCAAGGACAGCATGGTGGCCCTGAAGATGGTGTCTTCCGTGTTCGGTCCCAGGAACGGCGTGGAGGTCCACGCCATAACCATCGACGAAGGGATAGAAGGGTACAGGCCTCCCAGCGTCGATATTGTGAAGAGATATTGCGAGCAGAACGGGATACGCTTCCATCTGAGGTCATTCTCCGAGCTGGGGGTTAGCATGGACGAGGTCGCCCCCGTATCCGGGGATTCCAGCCCCTGCACCTACTGCGGCGTGTTCCGCAGGAGGCTCATGAACGACGAGGCCAGGAAGATCGGCGCCGATTGGCTCGCGACAGGCCACAACCTGGACGACATGGCCCAGTCCGTGATGATGAACTTCGTGAGAGGGGACATAGAGAGGCTGGCGAGGATGGGGCCCCACGAGAAGGTCCAGCCCGGCCTGGTTCCCAGGTTCATGCCGTTGAGGACCATCCCGGAGAAGGAGTCCCTCTTGTACGCGATAGTCTCCGGCACGGAGTTCTGGGACGGGGTGTGCCCGTACTGGCAGGCGGCCCTGAGGAACCAGTACCGGAGCCTGGTGGATTCCCTGGAGGACCGCTCTCCCGGAGCGAGGTTCGGGATCCTGTCATCCATGGACACAT
>CAVKKO010000277.1:0-2219 GCA_963656905.1 Bacteroidaceae bacterium
GTTCAACGGAAACGGCTACACCGAGGCAGTCGAGGCGTACGCCGGCATCTACAGGATGAGCTGAACGGGGGCCCTGCCCCCTAAACCCTTTTCTCGTTACAATGTACAGAGAAGACCCCCTCGTCGGGAAGAACGTGAACAATGCTGTGAGGGAATGGGTCGAGAGACCGGAATTCACCGAAGAATCACAGTCCTCGATCCAATATCACAAGTTCATCATCAGAAAATGGGTGTTCCTAGCAGCATGCCTGGTCCTGATCGTACTCGTTTCGATTTATTCGGTATCCGTCGGCGATACGCCGATCTCGTTCTCCCAGACATACAAGATAATATGGGCTCACCTCACAGGCGATGTCGAGGACATCGCCCTGGACTACCTCGTCATCAATCTGAGGATGCCACGCGTCGTCATAGGGATCCTGGCCGGGATTGGCCTGGCGATATCGGGTACCGTGATGCAGAGCACCATGAAGAACCCGCTCGCCGACCCCTACACCACCGGAGTATCCTCTGGTGCACTGTTCGGTGTGACGCTGGCGATGATCATGGGATTCTCGTTCGTCAACGGGGCGGAGTCCCTGTTCATGAACGCCCTTATATTCTCGATGATCCCCGTGTTCGTGATCATCACAATCTCGAAGATGAGGTCGGTATCGCCCACCGTGATGATCATGGCTGGAATCGCCGTCATGTACATCTTCAATGCCATGACGACCCTCTTCAAACTGCGCTCCGACCCAGATGCGCTGGCGGAGCTCTACAAATGGCAGGTGGGTTCGCTCACGTTCTCCGGATGGGAATGCGTACCGATCATGCTCACTGTCGTGGTGATCGGATATGTGGTGATGCAGGTCCTGGCCAAGAAGATCAACGTCCTGGCCACCGGGGACGAGAGCGCGACCGCGCTGGGAGTCAATCCCGACAGTCTGAGAAGGCTGTGTTTGTTCATCGTCGCTGCGGTGACCGCGGTCATCGTATCGTTCACCGGACTCATCGGATTCGTCGGACTGGTGGCGCCGCACATCGCCAGGATATTCGTGGGTGCGGACAACAGATACCTGATACCTGCATCCGCCGTGTTCGGAGCAGCGCTCCTGGTCACCGCGGATCTCATCGGAAAGACGATAATCGCGCCTTCCCAGCTCCAGGTCGGGGTGGTCACGGCATTCTTCGGAGGACCTCTGTTCCTGTGGCTGCTCCTGAGGAAGAACAGCAAGGTGTGGTGAATATGAGGGTCGAATTGAAGGACGTGTCCTTCGGATACAACAAAGGGGAACCCATCCTGCACGACATCTCGCTCGAACTGGACGGCCCCGGGCTGGTCTGCATCATCGGCCCCAACGGAGTGGGGAAATCCACTCTCGTGAAATGCATCACGAAGATTCAGAAGCCGACCGAGGGGGACGTCCTGATCAACGGCAAGAGCATCATGGACATGTCGACCAAAGAGATCTCCAAGATCGTCGGGTACGTACCGCCGTTCTCGGAGGATTTCTTCTCCATGACCGTCATAGACACCATCCTCATCGGACGCCACAACAAGCAGAAGTGGCGCACGACGAAAGAGGACCTCGACATGGTCCAGAGGGTGATGAAGCTGGTCGGCGTGGAGAACCTCTCGATGCGCGCCTTCAACCAGCTGTCCGCAGGACAGCATCAGAAGGTGGTCATCGCCCGCGGATTGATCGAGGAGACCGAGATACTCGTCCTCGATGAACCGACTTCGAATCTGGATGTCAGACACCAGGTGTACATCATCGAGCTCCTCAGGGCTCTGGCGCACGCCTCGAACATCATGGTACTGATGATCAGCCACGACCTGAATCTCGCGTCGAAGTACGCGGACAAGCTCATCCTCATGTCCCAACCCGGAATCGTGAAGGCTGTGGGCACAAGCGAGGAGATCATCACCAAGCAGAACATAGAGGATGTGTACCAGGTCGAATGCGACATCATCGACAATCACGGCAGACCGAGCGTATTGCTCGGGTCCACATTGACCTACGACGAATGATGGATTCCAGCGCCTTCGGAGGCGCCGATCCATCCGAAACCTGAAAAGAGGGGGTAACTCCCCCTCAATTGTTCATCACTTTGCAGGATTGCTCCCTATACCGGGCAAGAGTAATTCAGCAATCCGGGTCGGACGGCCATCCGCGATTTTACTGCTTTTTTACGGATAGCATCCGTGATTTCACTGCTAAATCGCGGATGATATC
>CAVKKO010000278.1:0-2196 GCA_963656905.1 Bacteroidaceae bacterium
GGGCAAATGGGACGCTGTCCATTTTTTCTTTTCCCCGGATCCGGGGAAAAGAAAAATATGTACCTTTCCTTCCAAGAATGTACATTTTCACGTTGGTAGGATTGTACATATTCACTTTAGCATTAACAGGACATCGCCGAGTCGAGGCTGGTTCCCTTTGCCGTCTCCGTCTCGTCCATAAGCTTCCTTATTCCGTCCAGGATCGGCGGATGCTCGGCATTTCTCCTTTCCAGTATCTCGTCGGGCGTCAGCCTCTTTTCCCTGTATTCCCTCTCCAGAGCGAAGATCCTGTCCATGAGCGAGACCATCTGCTGGCTGACCGTCCCTTTCCTCTGGCTTGCGCTCATCCCCTTCAGGATGTCGGCGAACCTCCGCCTTGCATGGCAGAGGCAGTACTGCCTCCTTATCCCAGGATTGGATGCGGCAAGGGACTTGTATCCCGAATAGTCGTCGCAGACGAGGTAGCCGTCGTACCCGGACATCATCTTCTTCGTGTTGGCGATCGACCTGGTGCTGTTGAAGCTGTAGATTGCCATCTGATCGGGGCTGTAGAACGAAGGAAGATAGACGAACATGTAGCTTTTCTTCCTGTCCGCGTCCTCCTCCGGCTTCCTCGATATGACCAGCGTGGTCTCGTCGGCATGGATGGACGGCGACAGGAGCAGATCCTTCTTCATCCGCTCTACGATGTGGGACAGAAGCAGGGCCGACGTCTCCATGGAATGGGCAAGCACCTGCTTGCTCAGGGGGATTCCCATCTCCTTCATCACGTAGTCCGCCATCCTCTCGAACGGGATGCCGAGCACGAACTTCGCATGGGCGACGAAGGCGGCCATGGACGGGGTCATGAGACTCCTCTGGAAAGGGTCCTTCCTGGTCCCGCGGTAAAGGACGTTGTCGATGCCGTTGCACTTCGGGCACTTGAAGCTCCGCGTGACATACTTGATGACCTCTATCCTCGGGCTGTGGTAGATGACCTTGTAGGAGACGGACTGCGACGCGACGACAAGTTCCTCGCCGCACTTCGGGCATGTCTTTTCCTCAGGGTCGACAAAGACGGTGCTGGTCACCATCTTCTCCAGCTCCTCGACCGGAATCCTCCTGGCCTTCCTCTTTCCCTTGGCGGACTTCCTCTCCTTCTTCTCCTCGTCGATGATCTTCTCCGCCTCATTGATCTCCATTGACGCTTCCGTCTCCGTCTTCGGGGAGAAGACCCTGGCCGTC
Organism: Bacteroidaceae bacterium; assembly: GCA_963656905.1. Taxonomy (GTDB): domain Archaea; phylum Thermoplasmatota; class Thermoplasmata; order Methanomassiliicoccales; family Methanomethylophilaceae; genus Methanoprimaticola. The sequence goes on from CAVKKO010000278.1 coordinate 1,225, forward strand.
TTTATCCTGAGTTTCTCCTCAAGCTCCTGTATCCTTCTGTTGCGCTTCTCTATTTCGGAATTAGCGAAAAACAGCTGCTCATGCAGTTTCTGGTTTTCCTTTCTGAGTTCGATGTTTTCGGCAATATACTGCGCTTCCGTTTTCATGATAATATTATAACATTTTTCTTTACGAATTAACAGAGAAAAAGACCGAAATTCTCGCGTTTTTTCGGTCTTTTTTCGATTGGTCACGCGTATCGGATTCTTTTTCTTGTGGACACCGTCTCGGCACCGTCCATCAGATATCTTATGTCTTCCGCCGTCATCGTTTCTCCGGCCTCGGGAATCTTGAAGTCGGTGTAGTTCAGCTTCCTTGTCGTCAGCGAGCGCCCGAACTCATCCTCATAGTAGACCTTGGCTATCTTCCTGCTTCTTGATATGAAGACGAAGACCGAGTCCAGCATCTCCAGCGGCGTGAAGTTCTGCGACAGGAGCACCTGTATCCTCTGCAGCCCCATTCTCATGTCGATCTGATGCGAGTACAGATAGATGGCCCTCGCCTCAATCTCCAGCTTTTCCATAGTAGTCCCTGAGTATGGTCCTGGCATGTTCCAGGCTTGTCGTGATCTTGAGGCCGTTGAATTCAATCACCACGATGGAATGATCGAACCTTGTAAAATGGGTGGACTTGCCTGTGATCTGTCTCTGCGAGAGCATGTTCATCCTCATTCCGTCCGTCTTCATCATCTCTCCCCGGCCCTGAAGTTCGGGGTTCACCTTGATGAAGTCTCCGCTGATGCTTTCAAATGCGTTGATCCAGTCACGCAGCGTGCATCTGCAGAGATTGTTCATCTTCGCGAACTCCGAGACGGACAGTCCGCTTTCCTTATACTTTTTCACATATTCCAGGCGTTCCTGGTCTGATAGTCTTTTGGCCATATGGGCACCTCCCGGTCACGAGTATACTTGCCGGCCTAAAATGTGGAAGCCC
>CAVKKO010000279.1:0-2187 GCA_963656905.1 Bacteroidaceae bacterium
TGGGGGACCCCGCAGGAATGGATCTCCCTCACTTCATGACCTCCGGAATGGGCGGAATCAGGTCCGCAGGTGACCTCGTCGCCAGGATGGAGTTCGGCAAGAACATGAAGATCAAGGACGCCAAGCAGTACGTTGCCAAGAAGCTCGGACTGGACGTCCTCGATATCGCTGACGAGTTCGTCATGAGAGACCTCCGCGAGGAGCTCAAGATCGGAGTCGTCACGGGAGTGCCTGGAGCAACCCGTGGAATCGCCGCCAAGATGAACATCGAGGATCTCCTCGACATCAAGATCAACAGCTGCGAGAAGTTCCGCGAGAAGACGAGGCGCTGAAAAACACTTCAAAACAGGGTGCTCCGGGGATCATGGCCCCCGGGGCATCCGTTAATCGGGGACTGACCCCGAACATCTGCCGGTTTCCGGCATTGCGATTAGGAGGATTGCAATATGGATGTTGAAGAACTGAAGATACAGAATCACAAGAAGAAGATCCGCATAGGGATCCTGATGGGAGTCCTGTGCGCACTGTACTGGGGAATCTGGTATGTTCCCGGTTATGCAATCTGGAACATGGACATGCTCAATGAGCTTGGAACCAATATCCTGGACAAGTACCCTAACATGGGCGACGGGACCGTCGGAGTCCTTGAAGCCGTGTTCCTCACCGGTATCAACGCCATCGCTTGTGCGCTGATGCTGTTCATTTGGAACGGATATCTCGGGAAGACCCGCGAGCTCAAGAGGACCATCGTCCAGACCAAGGCCGCGACCAAGTACTTCCTCGCTGCCGGTATCTGCGGTGCATGCGCCGTGTCCGGTACTTACATCGCCACTTACTTCATCGGATCCGGATTCGCCGCAATCTCCGGTCTCCTGTATCCGATCATCGGAACTACGCTTACCGTCCTTGTCCTGCACCAGAAGGTGTCCAGGAGGGCTTACGCCGGAATCACTGTCATCCTGTTCGGTGGGATCACCCTGTACCTGGGAACCATCGTCGCCAACGGAATCGAGGGGTCCGCCATCGGACTCATCGGAGGAGTCATGGCCGCCGTCGGTTGGGGATGCGAGGGTGCCGTCGCCGGAAAGGCGCTGGACCTGTGCGAGCCCGATGTGGGACTCCACCTGAGGTTCATCTTCGAAGCCCTGTTCTGGATCATCTTCATGCTTGTGCTCGCTGCCTGCGGAATACCCATATTCTCTGCAGCCCACTGGCTCGCCGACCCCGCTGTGCTGTTCGCAGTCATCCTGCTCGGATTCTCGTTCGCTTGGTGCTACGTCACATGGTACAAGGCATTCCCAATGTTGGGGGTTCCGCGCGGTCAGGCAATAGGAAGTCTTTATGCTGCATGTGCCGTTATCTTCTTGGTGATCTTCGCAGGGCCGAAGGTGGCTCTCGGATACGAGGACGACACGATGCTGCTGATCGTCGGATCCACGATTGCGGGTCTGATCATCTGTCTGTTCGGAAGCTACCTGCTCGGGAGCGAAGACACCGAGGGCCTGGTATCGCTCAAGGACGATATCGAATGAAACTCTTTGAGAAAAAAGGAGGGAAACAGAAATGATGGAGAACACGCCGCTGAAGTTCAGGCTCCTCGAGTACATCGAGGAGAACCCTGACCAATGGAATGACCAGATCGTTCCGAAGATTCAGTCCGAGTACGGAATGAACACCGACCACGGCCGCAACATGATCAACTACGATCTGATCGAACTGGTCTCCGCCGGGCTCATCCGCGAAGAGGAGACGAAGATCGACGAGGACGGCCACTACAAGAAGGACGCCCTTCTCACCCAGTACGCCATCACCAACCTGGGCAAGAGCTACCTTGACGACCTCAGAGTCAAGGTCATTCCCAAGGGGGCATGAAGTTGTCTCAGTGGGACCTCTACGCGTCGTTCTTTGACGATGGAATACCCTACGGGGCAATCATAAGCTCGGCGTTCATCGTCGGGCTGGCCCTGTTCGGGATGTGGAAGGCAAAGAGGCTCTACGCAGAGCTCTGAGCCGGACAAGAAAAAACAAACCACACTCCTTCGGAAACTCCTTAAGGGGACGGGCGCAATATTATGCGCCCTCCCCTCAACCACCCGTGTTCTGTGAGCAATGCCTGTGCATCCGATATCTTAGGGGCTAGGTGACCAAGAAGTTGGTGCGCCTATCGGGCGGGGACAGGCTATCCCC
>CAVKKO010000280.1:0-2177 GCA_963656905.1 Bacteroidaceae bacterium
GAAGCGGGAGTTCGAATCCATCGTCCGAACCATCGGGGGCGGTCCTATTTAAAATGACGGAGGACGCGCAAGTATGATCGAGGGTTTGTTTTTCTACTCTGTTCTGGTCGATGATGTCAGTCTGATGGAAGGTTTAACGAACACAGTCCCCGATCGAGACTTAGTCGATTTTCTGATGTTGCTTATTTGAGGCGTCGTCAGAAACAGACCCAGAGTAGACTTTATTTAGTGAGTTGACAATAAGGATTGTGACCCGAGCATACCTACGGCTCTTTACCTTCTGGGTTATATCCGTAGGTTACTGCTCAACCCCTTTGTTTCTGCGTGCTTGAACTTTCGGCGATTCTCAGATTGTTTTTCAATAAATTTCTTGTAGCCAACATATGTCACGGCCATCTTCATGTTGGTATGTTCCATCGCAATAGAGTCTTTCGTGTATATTTTTGCCAATTGTTCGATTGCCTGTTCCTCTGTGATGTTTTTGTGACAGAGGAGATATGCAACCATAAGCGGTTTGGCATATGAGCTCGATTCATCGATGAGATGTGTGCACGTTTCTGGCGAATTCAGATTCAGATCGCTTTTCCCATGAGGCAGGGTGATTTTTGCCAACTTCTTCTCCAACTGTTTGCCCTTGGCTTCGGTGTACTTCTTCAATCCGGGTATGTCTAGAATAGTATCGTCGCTGACGAGATTCATAAAATGGAATATCGGGATGTACGCATTCTCATTGTGCATCAGGGGGCCGTAGGATGCGAAATAGCGTACTATGTTGTAGGGATCACCATTACATGGGGCAAGTCCGAGAGCGATTTTCATCAGACTGTCTGTGCTCATCGTAGGGAGCGATTTCAGGGTTCTGATGTTTTCGTAGTCTGTTATCACAACAACGAGCTTGTCTGTATCGCGTTCTGTGATATCGTCGATTCCGACGGCTTTGTACCTCTCATTGTTCGATTTCTCGGTGATCTGTACCGTCCTCACAACCTGTCTGATCTTCCTCACTGTTGCTGGGGAGACGGATGCTTCCATAGACGCGATCTCTTTGAAGATCGGAGCGAAATCACAGGTTCTGAAAGACTTCAGTAGCATCACATGATCCTCGAAGGGAACGCGCCATGTGGACGGCTCTATGCCAGCCACGTCGGAAGCGTATTCGATGAAGATTATATTCTTCTCCAGCTCCCTGAGCTTGTCGTCATCGAGAGAGGACATGAGATTGTCCAGAATCTTCTTCACATCCCCGTCTTCGATGGAGTATCCCATTATGATCATGGGGTAGTCGCATAGCACGGAGAGAATCTTGGCGGAGACTATGCTGGCCCGTTTGTCGAATCTTTCATAGTCCTCCTCCGTGAGGACCAAGGTGGACGGGTCTTCGCAGGTGCCGTGTATCTTGAATACCTCCCCTATTCCCTGCGATCCGGAGAGATAGTAGTCCGATACCCTTGAGTACACCTTGAACCTGTTCTCGAACAGCCCATCCTCAATGATGCTGTCGTAGTTGGTGGTGATTACGCATGGGACGATGTCTGGCAGCATGCGGAGGTATCCGATCTCTTCGGAGAGAGGCGAATCGGGATCGATCTTCAAATGCGAACACTCGGCTGCCGCCATGATCTTGATCGCTTCGGCGCTGCGGGAATGGTATTTATCGAGTTCTTCTCCGTTGAGAAGGTCCTCTATCATGATCTCTTGGGCCTTCAGGCGTGCATCCAGATATTCTTGCATCTCCGTGGCGAGCACGGGGTACCGATGAGAGCGGGGATCCAGACCGGAATCTCTGCATTTTCTCTCGGCGTCATTCTCGAATGGAACGATGTCCTCTATCCCGATCTTCTTCCCGATACGGATGAGGAGGTCCCTCCAGTTGGGCGCACCGGCGACGTATCTGCGGGAGATTCCGGAGCCCATCAGCAGGATTGGGGGTTTCTTGAATCCGAACAGAGAGTCCTTGGACGAATCGACCATGGGCGGTCATAGCGCTCGTATGATATCAGTTTAGCGGAACAGCAGTCGTCTTTCTCTTTTATCGGTCCGAATGAAAATCGATGTCTATTCATCATGCTATTTGATATCGTGTATCAAGTCGGCAGTATTATGTCATGATACATGGATTCCGTCCCATGGACCCGACATCCTGCGACAGATTCTGCCAGAGCTGCGCCTTGCCGATG
>CAVKKO010000281.1:0-1634 GCA_963656905.1 Bacteroidaceae bacterium
GAATGCTACTACTCCACCAGGTGCCCGGTGGAAAGCCCCCGCATCGAAAAGAAGAGATCGCTCTGGCTGAGGCTCGTCTACGGGAAGAAGCACGACCGCTACATCTGACGCTGTGCCGGGACGCCGAAGGGTCGCGAGTGCGAATCTGAACGCTGTTATACCCGTCCGGATATGCGGACCCATGGAACTAGAGACGAAGACGTTCTCCATCTCCCCTTATGCAGACCAGGCCGTGATGTACCGTCGCCTGCTGCCGGTGATCTCGCGCGTCTGCCCCAAATGCAGGAGACCCTGCGATTTCGACTATGTGTTCGCCAATGGTACGATATCCTACGACATCCGCTGTCCGGATTGCGGCGTGACCCGCGTCAACAGCGGCCTCGCCGACGGCGAACTGGTCTTGACCGTGGACGGCACCGAGGAGGTCTACGACGACAGGGCCAATCTAAAGGATGCCGAGGCCAGGATGAAGGCCGCGGAAGGGGACCCCGCAGAGGAGTTCCTGGCCATGGCCGAGGTCGCGTGGGAGAACTATCTCCTCCTGCCCTCGAAGGCCCTCCCCGTTTGGAAGGAGGCGGTAGAGAGGTTCGACTCCTGCGAGGAGGTCGATGAAGAGCACGCCCGCAGGATGGTCCCCTGGATCCTCAGGTTCTGCGACCTCGGGGGCAAGACCCTGAAGGAGATCGATCTGACCGCCTGCAGGAAGGCGACGAAGGCTCTCGGGAAACCGTCCACCGCCGAGGAGTGCATGCTCTGGATGGATCGTTTCGAACTCGAATGCCGGTCCCATTCGATCAGTGATGAGGTCGCGGCGATCCCGGATATCGCGAAAGAAGCATACAACGCCCTCCCGGAATCGGAGAAGATGAAGTGTCCGACATTCCTCGTCATCGGATCCCTGATGATGCTGGAACATTCGTTCGACCTCTGGGAGGCAGGTGATATCGATCTCGAAGAGAACGAACTCGACCGCTACGACCTCGCGAGATGGGATGAGGTCCTCTCCGAGACGAGGAAAATGCTGGATGCCGAGATCTCCATGACGCCGCGTGTATTCAGGGCATTCTGCCACGTGTCCGAACCCATCTCCCTCACGCTGGACGAGTGGGTGGCCATAAGGCAATTCGAGGAACTGGCGGACAGATCGGGCGGATACGCGGATGCGTTCCGTGCCAAGGCGGAGATCATGGAGGTTCTCATGATGACGAGAGGAGAACCGATCATGCCGTACTTCCACGGAGCCAGATTCGATTGGAACGACGAATCCTTCGGGAAGCTGGAGGATGCCATCAGGAAATTGGAAGGATATGCGGATCCCGCCATCATCAGGGACCCGATGGCGGATGCGTACTACCTGCTGTACACGTACGACGGTTCCCCGGATATCCTGGAGTACTGCGACCAACTGACCGAATCGGCCGAGAACAAACTGCTGGATATCCAGCAGAGGATGTTCCTGGATAAGAGCATGTTCTCCGGGATGCTCGGCTCCGGAGGATCCCCGAAGCCGAAAACTCAGAAGAACACCAGGCCCGAGCGCAAATCCAAGAAGGAACGCGTCGCGGAGAAGCGCAAAGCGCACATCGCGAAGAAGAAGTGAAACGCCCGAGTCCGGAGACGGGTCGCATCGAAAC
>CAVKKO010000281.1:1702-2168 GCA_963656905.1 Bacteroidaceae bacterium
AAACCGTATCGATGCGACCCTTCTTCGACAGAAACGTTTAGTGCGCCTGATCGGAAGAAAACGAATTCGACGTTCGTTGCGTTGAAAATAGGACTGTCTGGAGACGATGCGCCACACATCCGGCGCTACGCAAATACTCTAATTCTGACTATGCTCAATATTCTAAGGAGCTAGGTCAGATATTAATCACTACCCCTGCCCGTATCCAGACACCAGAAACCGAGTTGGATGTAATAGCCAATTTATTTATACGCTCGGAGAAAGTGTTCCCTCTAAACCTTTCAAGGCTCATGTGATATTATGGAAAAATCGAAGACGATGAAAATCGCGGCAATCGTGGTTATCATCATCGTCGTGGCAGCTGCTTGCGTCGCATTCTTACCGAAAGGCGACAAGAGCGATGATGTGGAAATCAAGGCATCCCTGATGGTAAGGGGCAACGCCAACAATGACTACACCATCAACC
>CAVKKO010000282.1:0-2160 GCA_963656905.1 Bacteroidaceae bacterium
CATCAGGGTGATCAGGGTTCTTTTGGGGACGGCTTCGGTCATTTTACGATGCTCCGGAGAGCCCATATGCTGTCCCGATTATCATTCTTTCGAGGACGCTCCATCGGAGAAGACGGCTTCGACCGCTTCCCCGCATATGGCGATGCCGATGCAGACGGCTCCTGTGAGATCCGGTCTGTCTGCATCGGCTTCCGTCGATGCCGTGATCGCCAGCGAGCGCAGGTCCGTCTTCGGGTCTGTCGTCGCTCTCACCTCGATGATCACAGGCGGATGGTCCTCCGATCCCTCGAAGAGGATGCCTGTCAGGCCATGGCATCCGGGGAACCCGGCCATGGCCGTCACCTCCGGCGACGAGAGGCATGCCATGACCAGGTCGTGGCACCTTCTATGCCTCGACAATGGGTTCAGACCGGACAGGATGCGGTCCATGCGGAAGCAGCCGAGCATCGATTCGAACCGCAGGCTCAGCCTGTTGCCATTGCCGAAGATGCATTCCATGGCATCGGCGGCGGCCTTCTTGATCCACTCCGCCCTTTCGGCCAGCTCTTCGAACGCGATAGACGTCTCCGCGCCGACCATCCCGAAATCGCATAGCGGCGATCCGCCGGTCTGCTCTCCCGTGCCGATCGCTCTGAGATATCCCGTCAGGGCCAGGAATGAGCAGACCGCGGACGGCTCCGCCAAAGGGGCGAGGACCTGCGGCCACGACACACGGACGTCCAACGGGGCCCTGACCGTGCAGCCCTTGTCCTCGTGCATGCGCTTCAGGGCGTACAGGGCCTCCGGGCCCATGCTGGAGATCAGCTCTCTGGACAAGTCGCCGGTGTCGGTCCAGTACCTGCCGGGGCGGCAGCCGCTCTCGATGTACCTCATCACAGCGTAAGGGTTGCACACGTCCGCGTTGCCGAAGCGGTATCTGCCGTGCCATTCCATGATCTCCGAGACTTTCTCCGGGGGGCACCCCGTCCTTTCCAGGAGCCGGAGGACTTCCGCCTCCGTGAACCCGAAGCGGTCGTCGAATTCCGTCTCCAGGACGCTGCATACGCTGGCGTTGTTGAAGCCGCACCTGGTGCCGAGCCCCGTTGCGGGCAGTATCCCCGTGGCCACGGCGAACTCGCAGTCCGTGTTGAACTTGAAGGTCTGTTCCAGGAGCCGGTCCATGCCGTCTGATATGGGATCGAGTTCCTCTGCCGTGCGGATGTCCTGCAGCCAATGGTCGTATTCGTCCACCAGGATCAGGACATCCTTTCCGTAGGCCCTCTTCAGCACCCCGCACATGCCCCTGAACGCCCTCAGCTCCTCGATCCCGTTCAGGGACTGCCCGATGCATCTCTCCAGGAACGCACGGTCGTATTCTCCGAGCCCGGACGGGCCGATGCGGTCCCTGATGGACTCGGCGGCCATGCGTATCAGGGTGCGCAGGGATTCGCGGAACATCTCTGTTGATTCCCCCGACAGGAATCCGAAGTTCAGGTTCAGGACGGGAAAGGCGTTCCTGTACCGGGCGCAGCGCTCGCATTCCGACACTTCCAGGCCTTCGAAGATGTCCTCTTCGCCCGCGTGGTCGATGTTGAAGAAGTAATCGAGCATCGACAGGTTCAGGCTCTTCCCGAAGCGCCTCGGACGCGCGATCAGCAGGACCATGTTCTTCACTCCGCAGAGGTCGCAGATCAGGCCGGTCTTGTCGATGAAGAAGTACCCTCCCGTCACCAGGGCCTTGAAGTCGAACACCCCGTCGGGGAATCCCATCCGTTGTTCCATGGCGGCCGGAAAGCCGACCGGTTATAAAGGAGGCGGATCGCGGCCCCATGCCTGCCTGACGGCAACGATGGGCCCGCCATCCGAGGCATCCGTTCGCCGGAGAGGGGAGCCAGGTTGTTCTCTGAATACGGGACGATCTTCAAGCGAGCGGGAGACGGGGCGGAAGGGGTTGTTTATGAGTAATCGCCGTTAACCAATTTGTAGTTACATAATGAGCCCGTTCAGCTGCATTTTCTTGGCCGCAATGACCTCACCTCATATCCACCTTGGGCGGATCGCGGGGCACTGTCCGTCTGTACCCGACCCTCGGATGTCCTATCACGAAGGCGCCGCCCAGGCTGTATCCGGACGGGATCCCGGGGAAGAACTCCATGAACCTTCCATGGTCCTGGCCGTCGG
>CAVKKO010000283.1:0-2154 GCA_963656905.1 Bacteroidaceae bacterium
CTTCCGGTCCATTGTCTCGTCCTCCGATGTCTGATAGGATAGGTATCTGTCCCGTTACTATTCAGAACCCCCCTTCTCTCAGGCCTGATTCCTGATTCTTGCCGACGTCGCGCATAGGTACAATTTTGTTCTCCCTTTTTTGTACCTATTTTGTTACAAATAGGGACAATATTTATGTATAAATTATACCTAGGGGATACCAGTGATGGGTACTGGTATGTCCATCGTCAAGGTGTTCAACAAGAAGGCAGGCGTGACTTACGTCTACGAGTCCGAATCGTATTGGGACAAGGAGAAGCAGCAGCCGCGCAACAGGCGCACGCTGATCGGGAAGATAGATCCGGCCACAGGGGAGGTCGTCCCCACCGGGAAGCCCGGCAGGAAGGCAGCCTCCGTATCGGTCGGGGCCGCCTCCGAGAATCCGGAGTACGCAGCCCTCGTTTCTCTCCTGGACGAAAGGGGCAGAGAGATCGCGACCCTCAAGGAGAGGGTGCACGAACTGGAATCGCAATGCAGACGCAAGGACGACATCATGGACCGGATACGGTCCATGATCGACGAAAGAGCCGTGCGATGACGTCAGGGCGCCCGATTTCTACCGACCCGGAGTACGTCCGCGGTCTGGAATCCGAGGTCGAGCGCCTCAATCAAGTGATAGCGGGCAAGGACGCGGTCATCCTATCCCTCCAGGAGAAGGTCAAGGAGCTGACCAGGAGGACCAACATGAACTCCTCCAACAGCTCGAAACCCCCATCCTCGGACGGCTACCGCAAACCGAATCCCAGGAGTCTCCGGAGGAAGACCGGCAGGAGACCAGGCGGTCAGCCGGGCCATAAGGGCAGCGGAATCAGACTCCCGCACGCTCCGGACGAGACCATCGACCACCTTCCTGCCAAATGTACAGGTTGTCCGAATCTGAAGGACTGCGCCGCCGGCGCCGTCTTCGACTGCGCGGAGAGCCGCTACGTCATCGACGCGGTCATGCTGACCAAGGTCACCGAGCACCGCAGGATGGATGCGAAATGTCCTCTCGCAAATGCAGGGGAGCACCTGTCCGGTTCTCTGCCGGGGAACCTGACGGCCCACATCCAGTACGGGGATTCCTTCACCGTCGTGGCCGGTCTTCTGGACACCTTCGGAGCGGTCAGCGACGACCGCATCAGCCAGCTGCTCCGCAGCTTCTTCGGTGTGACGCTGTCACCGGGCACCGTCGTCAACATGACGACCAGGTGCGCCGAGAAGGTCTCCGGGACGCTGGAGGACATAAGCGGGAAGATCGCGGAGACCAAGGTCAACCACAGGGACGGGACGGGACTCCGCGTGAACGGGAAGCTCCAGTGGGTCCACACGGCATCGACGGAGGACTGCACCAGGCAGATCATCAGTCCCAAACGCGGGAAAGAGGGCATAGAATCCAACGGGGAGATCAGGGACTTCAAGGGCGTGATAGTCCACGACTGCTGGGAGTCGTACTGGGACTACGAGAACTCCAAGCACGCCACCTGCGGGGCGCATCTCCTGAGGGAATTGAACGGCATCGAGGATATGGAACCGGACCACAAGTGGCCGACGAGATTCAAGAAACTGCTCCTGGAGATGAAATCCGCCAAGGAGAGGGCGATATCCGAAGGGAAGGTGTCGCTGGAACCGGAACGGCTGAAGTCGTTCCATCGGCGTTACAGCCTCGCCATCGCCGCGGCGAAGAAGGAATGTCCTCCGATCCAGATACGCAAGGCCAAGAACGGGGCGATGTACCTGAAGAGGGGCAGGGAGCTGTCATTGGTATTCCGCCTTGAGAGTCACAGGGACGCGGTATGCCTGTTCATGGAGGACTTCGACGTCCCGTTCGACAACAATCTGGCCGAGCGCGATCTGCGGAACATAAAGACCAAGGCGAAAGTCTCTGGAGGGTTCCGTTCGAACAAGGGCGCCCAGGACTATCTCGACGTGATGTCCTACCTCAGCACCGCCAGGAAGCACGGGATCGGCATGTTCGATGCGATGACCGCTGCCTTCGAGGGGAACCCGGACATCGTTCTCTGACTTCAGTCCACAGAGATGCTCAGAGCCCCCTCGCGAGAGGGGGTTCTGAATAGTAACTAAATAATCTATGATGCACAAACATCCGATTGGTTATATGGAATCAGACCTTCG
>CAVKKO010000284.1:0-2150 GCA_963656905.1 Bacteroidaceae bacterium
CCGCTCTGTCGAGCCGTTCGCATACAGTGCGGGCTTCATGACCTCAGTGATCGGATCGGACACTTGGCATCCAAACTGGTTATTTTTTCATTGTAACTTTTGAGGTAACAATTCCGCTTTTTTCATTTTGAACTTTTTAGTCAAACCATCGCGTCATTGGAGATAACCTGGATGAATGTAATAATATCCGATTAGAGTAATCCATTAGATAAATGTCTATTTTTTGAAATAATCAATAGATATGTATTCATTGTAACCCTTAGATAATTGATTTTCATAATCAATAAAAATGAACGTCAGAATTGAACGAATAGTTATACTATATAAAATTAATTGATAACCATTATAAGGTCGAACACTCATCTTTTTTTCAGACGAAGCAAAAGCGACGTTTGGAGGAAAAACGAATATGGCATTCGAAGCTGAAAATGAGAAGCTGAAGAAAGCGCTGATTTCTTGCAAGGTCCCCGACATCACGGCCGCAGTAAACGAGGCCCATGCCGCAGGCATGCCTGCAACCGACATTATCAACGCTCTCGGAGCTGCCATGTCCGACGTCGGAGTTCTGTTCGAGAGGGGGAAGCTCTTCCTGCCCCACGTTCTGAGCGCCGCGGCCGGAATGAAGAACGCGATGAACATCCTCGACGAGGAGCTCAAGTCCGGAGCCGGATCTGGCCTCGCCAAGGGAGTCGCAGTCATGGGAACCGTCGAGGGAGACGTCCACGACATCGGGAAGTCCATCTGCTCGACCATGCTCCAGTGCGCCGGATTCGAGGTCCGCGACCTCGGAAGGGATGTGCCCCTCAAGGACTTCATCACCGAGTGCAAGAACGGAGCCAACTTCTGCGGAATGTCCGCTCTCATGACCACAACCATGACCGGGATGAAGGTCGTCATCGATGACCTCAAGGCCGCCGGAATCAGGGACCAGATCACCGTCATGGTAGGCGGAGCCCCCATCACTCAGGGATACGCCGACAAGATCGGAGCAGACATCTACGGAGAGTCCGCTTCCGAGACGACCAGAAAGGCTCAGGCAATCGCTTCTGACTGAAGGTGAACACTATGGCAGAGTACTACACAAGGATGGGAGACGGAAAGAGGGTCCAGATGTCCAGGCAGCAGATCCTCGACGATATCCACGCCGGAACCGCTGACGCGGCCGACATGGGAGAGATCCCCCAGCTGACAGCAGACGAGATGGAGCACATCGCCGACATCATCTGCTGCCAGGACAGGGTCGTCGGAGTCGCTCCCGGAGAGGAAGTCGTCCTCTCCTACGACATCGGACAGCTCGACTTCACCGGAGACAACGGAAACTCCGGAAACGGAGTCGACATGGGAAGGCTCGAGGCTGCCCTGCTCCACGAGAGGGCTCTGGGAGCCGACACATTCGAGCTGGCCCACTCCGACTACTCCATCAAGCCCGTGAAGCCCGTCATCTCCATGGAGATGCAGACGATGGAGGAGATCCAGGCTGAGATCGTCGCCCCGTTCTTCTACGGAGCTATGCCCAACCAGGGACTCTACTACGCCCCCGACGGGCCTTACGGCAACCCAGCCGACCTCATGAGGGAGTTCAAGATCGAGGAGTCCATGCAGCAGTCCGAGCTGGCCGCTGCCCACGTCACCAGGGACATCGAGTACGTCGCCACCAGGCTCCAGGCAGCCGGATCCGACGGATTCAACTTCGACACCACCGGTTCCGCAGGAGATGCGGACTGCGTCGGAACCCTGAACGGAGTCAAGAAACTGAGGGAGCAGTGCCCCGAGGCCTACATCCAGGTCGGTTTCGCCGGAGAGTCCATCATGGGTATCCACGGAGCCATCGAGTTCGAGGGCCAGGTCGTCGCAGGAATGTATCCCCACCAGTACGTCCACCTCGCCGAGAAGGCAGGCGCCAACGTGTGCGGTACTGTGGTCAACACCAACACCAGCAAGTCGCTCGCCTTCAACATCGCAAGGGCCGTCACCTTCATCAAGGAGGCCGTGAAGGAGTCCAAGATCCCCGTCCATGCAGACATGGGAATGGGTGTCGGAGGAATCCCGATGTGCGAGACGCCCCCGATCGACGCCGTCTCCAGGGCCAACAAGGCCATGGTGGAGATCGCGCACGTGGATGGTGTTTAGGTTGGAGTGGGAGACCCCGC
>CAVKKO010000285.1:0-2146 GCA_963656905.1 Bacteroidaceae bacterium
TATGAGGGCCGTGAAGGCCTCCATCCTGTCGATGCTATCATCGCATTACGTCCGTAGGGATTCGGTCGCCATAATGACATTCAACGAGGAATCGATAGGTATGATCCTCCCCCCGACCCGTTCTGTGGGAGGCGTATCCTCACTGCTCGATTCCTTGCCGACAGGTCGTAAAACTCCCCTGACGGAAGCGATCATCTATGCCGATTCGTACATTTCCGGATATCTACGGAAACACCCCTCGGAGACGTGTTATGTGATACTCATGACGGATGCTAAAGCAAACATCTCCATGGAAGGGGGCGTGGATCCTTTCGAAGAGGCTCTGCGTGTCGCCCGTATCATCTCTACCCACGAAGCCCGTTGGATCACAGTCGATACCGCAGCCGATCCTGGAGACAGGACCCAAGCCGCCATACTGGCGGAGGCGCTGAGATCCCCGTATTATAAAATGGACTCACTGCGCATGAGTAATGATAACTGATTTGCTCAAGAAGAGAAAGGGGCAACAAAGCCTGCTTTGTTGCCCCGTTTAAGATGATAGGACACGTGTCCTATCCATTGGTCGATTCTCGATCAGACGTCCGTGCTTTCGATCCCCTTCTTCTGTACGAACATCCAAAGAGGCAGGAAGAGGAGCAGGATGATCACACCTATAGCGATGGCTATGAAACCCTCGGACAGGTAATAGCTCCAATACATGAGGCACGGGAAGAATATACAGAACTGCATTATGCAAAGTCCAAGAGATACATACTTCCAAGGACGGGGTGCCTTGAACGGACGATCGATTTCTGCGAATTCCTTGCGGCTCCGAGTAACATAGAATGCGGCGAGAGCTATTCCGTTAGCAATACAGTATCCTATAGCGGACGCCGTAAGAACTGTCATGGTGGTTGTCGACATCTCCAATATAAATGCACTGAACTCGATGATGAAAACAAGGAACAGGTTGAAGAGGCTGACAAAGATCATTGCATTTTCCGGCATTCCATACTTGTTCACCTGTCCAAACCATTCGGGGAGATTATTCTCCAATGACATGGAATGAAGTGTTCTGGAAGAACCGAGGAAACCTGTCTGGATGATCAGTATCATCGCTACGATGAGGAAGAACAGGGCTATGTACGAACCATATTCGCCGAATGCGAATGTCGCAATCGGAGAAAGTGTGGCATAGCCTGCACTTTCGATACCTTCCTGACCCAGACAACCATAGACCGAGAAGGACACGAAGAAATACATGATGAGACAGATGATTCCGCAACCGAACAAAGCCTTCGGTACATCTTTTCCGGGGTCCTTGTACTCCGGACCGTATATAGCGGCCGTCTCCCATGCACACGCGCTCCACTGCCCCAATCCGAAACAGCCGATCACGAGCACTATTTCTTCGAGACTCCATGACCACCCGGGCTTTGTGAAGTCGGTTGTTATGTTCGAGAAATCGAACATTCCGGTTGCCAGTCCGCCCAACAGAATGATGATGATTGGAATCAGAGATAGGAGTGCCAATATCGTACCAACCTTGGCACCGCCCTCGAGGCCGCGCCTCCCGAGGAGGAACATGAACACGACTATGGCTAGTCCGACCAACATGTACATCCCGATGGCTGCCCAACCCTCGATATTGAGAGAGAACATCTGAACCAGATAATCTCCGATCATCATCGTGAAGATTGCCACCACGGGACACCACGCGAACCAATAACACCACGCGCAGAATGCACCGATCAGCTTTCCCTTCGTTCCGTTGCCGTTCCTATCTCCACCGAATACAGTCTGGGCACAACCAGGCAAACCAGTAGCATTGGGGAACATCGTCACCATTTCCCCGTAAGCGAGATTCTGGACGAAACCCTGGAGAACAGAGACCGTCCAGATTACAATACATAACCCCCAAACGATACTGGCGACATCGTATATCGAAGGAAGTATGAGCAGAGGAACACCCAATGCAATGAACATCCCCTGCTTCCAACTAACCGTACGTGAGAGGCTAGCGTGTTCACTTGAAACCATAATAACACCCGATGTGTACAAAAAGTAGGGCGAGAGTGACCGAAGGCGGTCACTCTGAGCCCAGTTTAGGGTTTCAGCGCTTCATCTTCTCGCGGAACTTCTGGCAGCTGTTGATCTTGATATCGAG
>CAVKKO010000286.1:0-2140 GCA_963656905.1 Bacteroidaceae bacterium
GCCTGTGATCGAGTGGATGTCAAACAAAGTCGAAATTTTTGATAATGAAACTCAATCCTACAAAGCGAAATGTGTCACGATTGATGAGATTAAACGCGGAAGTTACGATTTAGATTATTGCAAATATTCCAAGGTAGATGAAGAAATCCTTTCCCCGATGGAACTGATAGCAAATTACAAGGCTGACAGGGAACAGATTCAATCAAGAATTGACACCGTATTGTGTGAAATTGAAAGGGTAATCGGCAACCAGAATACGGAGTGAATGAAATGGATGCGAGAACCCTCAACAAGTCTATCCTTCAATGGGCGATTCAGGGAAGATTAGTACCTCAGAATCCAGCGGACGAACCAGCATCCATTCTTTTAGACAGGGCATACGAGCGGAATCAGGAATCCCTCAAAGGAAATAAAAACAAGAAGACCCCCAATACCAAAATTTTATTCAGGGAAGGGGAGTGGTTCGAATCTGATGGACGGTCTGAGGAAGAAATCGAAGTTCCTTTCGACATACCAGAATCTTGGCAATGGGCCAGATTAAAGACACTTGTTGTAGTTGGACGGGATGCGTATGCAAAAGCATCATCGATTCCAAAAGATGGATATGTAATCCAACTGGAAGATATCGAGAAAGATTCTGGGACAATTATCAAGACCACTGATCCAAGGAAACTCACCGACTCAAGTAATCAACGTTCATTCAGAAAAGGCTGCATTTTATACTCTAAACTGAGACCATACCTCAACAAAGTTGTGATTCCAGAAAAAGCAGGTTATTGTTCTACGGAACTAATAGCATTATATTTTTCTGATTCATTGAATCTTGAATATTGCCAGAAATTCCTGATGTCGCCATTCTTCGTCGACTATGCTACGAAAATGTCATATGGCGCCAAAATGCCTCGTCTTGACATCAAAGATGGATTGAATTGCCTTGTACCTGTTCCGCCGATCGAAGAGCAGAATCGTATCGTAGCTAGAATCAAGGAGCTAGAGCCATTGGTAATGAGATATCAGGAGGACGAGAATAACCTTATTGGGATCAACAGTACGCTCATACCATCCCTTAAGAAGTCCATCCTTCAATGGGCGGTTCTGGGAAGATTAGTACCTCAGAATCCAGCGGACGAACCCGCATCCATTCTTTTAGAAAAGATATACCATCAGAGGCAGAAACATCGTGATGGAAAGAGTAATAAGGAGATTTTTGAAATTACAATATATCACAAGGATGGAACATGGTTTGAATCAAATGGGCACTCTGAGAAAATAATCGAGGTTCCTTTTGATATCCCCGAATCATGGCAATGGGCCCGGCTAGGTTCAATTTGCGAATATATACATCGTGGGAAATCTCCTAAATACTCTGATATAGAACAATACCCTGTTATTGCTCAAAAATGCAACCAGTGGACTGGTCTTGACATGTCCAAATGCTTGTTTATAGATCCACAGACACTTCCGAAGTATGATCCAGAGTCGATTTTAAAAACCGATGATATTCTAGTTAATTCGACAGGCGGAGGGACGTGTGGCAGGGTAGGAATATATAAAGAGGAGCTTAATCAATATGATTTGGCTGTAGCAGATAGCCACGTCACAGTAATCAGATCTTTGATTTCGAACAAGTATTTACGTTACGTTCTCAGCGGACCGTTCTACCAACGTGCGATTTCAGATTTAAGTAGAGGTAGTACAAATCAGATAGAACTTGCCACTTCAGATCTAAAAACAATTCTGATTCCAATACCACCTTTTCAAGAACAAAAACGTATTGTTTCTAAAATCGAAACAATAAATGAAGCAATCTTTGAATTGTCGATAGAATATTCATAAAAGCAGGAGAATCGAATTCATGTTACTATTCAGAACCCTCTCGAGAGAGAGAGAGAGTTCTGAATGGTAACCATAGAAAAGTGTTGAACCAGGGAATTCAGGCGTGTTTCATCGTGCTGCAGGCTAGGAGATCGTCTCCGTCTCACCTTCCCGAGCTTCTCCGAGTAGACCACTTCTTCGTCCTCTTCCGGCTTCCTGTTCAGCATCATCGCCAATCCCGCGATGCCGACCATCAGACTGCCCATGGACACCCCCAGGGACACGTTGTCGCGGAGATCGCGCTTCTGCGTCTTGGTCAACGCCA
>CAVKKO010000287.1:0-2132 GCA_963656905.1 Bacteroidaceae bacterium
ACGAGATCAACCGTGGCAACATCAGCAGGATCTTCGGCGAGGTCATGATGCTCATTGAATCATCCCATCGCGGGGACGTCGTGAAGCTCATGTACGGCGGCAGGGGCTTCTCCATTCCGGAGAACGTCTACATCATCGGGACCATGAACACCGCCGACCGCAGCCTGGCGATCATGGATTTCGCGTTGAGGAGGAGGTTCTCCTTCATCGACGTACGTCCGAATCTCGAACGTATCGAGACCGATGATGAGAGGATGAGGGCGCTGATCGAGGCGGTCAAAGCGTTGAATGAGACGATTTGCGACTGTCGTTCCCTGGGTCCGGGATACGAGATAGGTCACAGCTTCTTCATCGGAGGAGGGTCCGCAGAAGAGGTCGTCGAGACCGATATCGTACCTCTACTGAGAGAATACTGGTTCGACGACCGGAACACTCTGGAGGAGTGGGAGAGCAAGCTGAGGGACTGCTGCCGATGAGCATCATCGCCCCTGCCAACATCTACTATCTTCTGGCCTATGCGTCCAGGATCCGTCCGGACGAGGCATTGACCAAAGGGACGGAGGCATTCGAGAACCATCTCAACGTGCTGGCGGCCATCCTCTCCCGTTGCATGGATTCGGTGATCCGCAGAGGGATGGTGCGCGGATACACGCAACATTCCGAAATCACTTCGTACCCGCACGGGAGGATAGACATCGGAAGATCGATCCGTTCCGGAGCCATTCCGCAGAACAGGCTCGCCTGCGATTTCGAGCTGTTCGATCACCGTACCTATGAGAACAAGGTCATACGCTCCACCATGGAGATGCTCCTGTCGAAGCCCAGGCTGAGTCACGAGGTCGTCGAGATGTTGGGCACCACGTATCGGCGGATAGAGGATCCCGGGCACATCGAATTCGATGCGATTGATTGGAGGAGGGTCTCGTATGCAGGTCACGACAGAGATTACATCACGGCGCTCAACGCCTGTAGGTTGATTGCGGACTGTACGATCCCATCCGAAGATGAAGAGAGTCGTGTGATGATGGGATTCATCAGCGAGGAGAAGGAATATGCGCTCTACGAGGAGTTCGTGAGGGGATATTTCGACGTGGAGCATCGCGGAATCTATGATTCCCAGCGTCTTTTGAAGTGGCATACGGGCGACGTCCAATCACAGTTCCTGCCCGTCATGGAGATGGATGTGCTCCTGCGTTCCAAGAAGAAGACGTTGATCATCGACACCAAGTGCTACAAGACGGTCCTCAAGAAGAATCTGGGGGTCTGGAGATACCATTCGCCCAACATCTATCAGATTAAGGCGTACATGGGCAATTGGAGGTACGGACATGAATCGGATGATACGGAAGGAATGCTTCTGTACGCCTATCCCGGTGGACAGAGTATCGATGAGTCCGTTTCATTAGACGGGGCGATGATACACTTCAGGACATTGAATCTCAACGGCGATTGGGATTCCATAAAAGAGCAATTGGATGGTATAGCGGGGATGTTGTGAGGGACGAAAGATGAGTGAAAATGATAGTGAGGGTGACGGAGTGGCCATCTCATCAACTGAAATAGTTGATTTTAAGTGTCCTGTGGATATCGTGAAATTTGATTTTAAAAACGCTTGTGGTGAACTGGAAGATGTTGTAAAAGGGCATGATTGGCCTGTTGTTTACATAATTACCAATGAAAAAGAAGCGTACATAGGGGAGACTTGCAACGTTCAAGCTCGCATGAAGAACCATCAGAATAATAAGGCTCGGAGAACGTTGAAGGATGTTCACGTGATCTTCGACGATCAAGCTAATAAGTCTGCCACGTTGGATATGGAGCAGTCTTTGATTCGCTTATACAGTGCGGACGGTAAGTTCAAGCTTCAGAATCGTAACGCTGGTCAATCCGCCAGTCATGATTATTTCATGCGTGAATCCTATGTCGCAATGCTGCCGAGGATTTGGAAAGAGTTGAAGAATAAGGGGCTGGCAGATAATGAATACGATGACGTTTGCAACTCGGCGATTTTCAAGTATTCTCCATATACGGCGTTAACTCCTGAACAAATGACTCTCCGGGATGAGGTTTTGGAACAAATGTCCGAAGTTTTGAGCAAAGGGGAGAAAGGCGCGTTCATCATCAGAGGTTCT
>CAVKKO010000288.1:0-2131 GCA_963656905.1 Bacteroidaceae bacterium
TAATAACCCGTCCCCGCAGGTTCGGCAAGTCCCTTAACATGAGCATGCTGGACGCTTACCTGAACATCAAGTATGCCGGAGAGAGGGATCGCTTCTCGGACCTGAAGATCGCAGAGCTCCGTCCCGAGGATCCTGAGAAGAACAGCAACATAATCATCAGCCTGAACTTCAAGGGCCTGAAAACACATAGCTACGACATCTTTGAGACATCGTTCAGGAACTGCATCATCAACCTCTATGGCGACTTCGAGGAACTGGCCAGCTCTGAGAAGCTGGACGACCTCCAATTGGAGGACTATGATGCCCTCTCGGCCGGCACCGCCGAACGTGCCGTTCTGGTCAAGTCCATCAGGTATCTGTGCGAGATGCTCGAGTTGCACTACGGAAAGAAGCCAATCATCCTGATTGACGAGTACGATCAGCCGTTGAACGGCTCATACGGCAAAGACGAGGTCCACGAGAAGATCAAGTCATTTCTGAGGCGTGCTCTCGGCAGTGCTCTAAAGGGAAATCCTCACTTGAGATTCGCAGTCCTGACGGGCGTGACGAGGATCTCCGGAGAGACTGCCGGCCCCAATCTGAACAACCTCTGCTTCTGCGATGTGCTCTCGAAGAAGTTCGACGGGATGTACGGATTCACCCAGGCAGAGGTGGAGAAGCTCCTTGCCGACAACGGCCACCCGGAGAAGCTGGCCGAGGCCATGGAATGGTACGGCGGCTACCGCTTCGGCGAAACGGATGTCTGCAGCCCGTGGAGCATTCTGTATTATATCGACGAGGGCTGCAATCCGGAGACCTATTGGGTCGACACCAGCGGCAACTCCATCGTGACCGACCTCGTATCGAAGGACTGCCAGTGGACCTGGGAGGGCCTGGAGACGTTGTTATCGGGAGGCGCGGTCCAAGGTGGCCTCAGCCCATGGGTCGAACATTGCAACCGCGATTCGCCCGACTCGGCCATCTACTCCGTGTTGGTCGCGACTGGATATCTCAGAGAGGCTTGCTCTGAAGGCTGTCACAAAGTGTCCATACCGAACAGGGAGA
Source organism: Bacteroidaceae bacterium (assembly GCA_963656905.1). Taxonomy (GTDB): domain Archaea; phylum Thermoplasmatota; class Thermoplasmata; order Methanomassiliicoccales; family Methanomethylophilaceae; genus Methanoprimaticola. The sequence continues at coordinate 1,045 of CAVKKO010000288.1, forward strand.
TACTCGAGGTGTTCAGGATGGCCACCCTCGATAGGTTCGGTAATAGAGTCAAGAAGCAATTGAACGGCTTCCTCGAGGCCATCAAGGCAGGGGATGTCGCTGCAATGACTTCTATCCTCACCGAGTTGATGGAGTCCCTCAGCATCCGTATCCCTATATTGGAGTCCCCTTACGAGGCGTTCGTAACCGGGCTAGTGATAATGGGATCCTCGACATACGAGATTCTCGACAACCGCGATCCGGGCAAAGGAGTCTACGCTATCAGAATGAAAAGATTGAGGGACTCCGATGCCAACGTTGTCATGGCGATCAAACGCTGCAAAGGCTGTCATTCCAGGAAGAGCATGGAAGCCCAGGCCCGGGAAGCGATTGACCGGATCCACGACAGGAAGTGCTACGATGGAATGGAAGGCACCACGTACCTCTACGGGATCGCCTTCAACGGGATAATCCCGACAATCGTCATGGAGATGCTCTAAAGCCTCGATCCACCCGCTGGAAATCCTTCTATCGGATGGCAGGAAAACGTTCTACCATGACCCAAAATCAACGCTCTGCCTCTACTTTCGTGCAGGGAGGCTACATGAAGAGGCTCCTGGACGATAGGATCGATGCCATGCTGAAGACCTTCGGCGCAGTCTCCCTCGAGGGCCCCCGTTATTGCGGGAAGACATGGACGGCCGAGAGCCATGCGGAGAGCGAGATCAAGGTGGCCGATTCTACGGGAGCTATCCCCAACCGCGACATGATCTCCGCCGATCCGCACATCGCTCTGGAAAGCGGCGAGCCCCGTCTGATCGACGAATGGCAGGAGATACCTGCGATATGGGACAGGGTCCGCTCGGAGGTGGACACGTCCAGGAGGAAGGGGCGCTTCATACTCACACGGGCTAGGTGAGCAGAAAGTTGGTGACCTTTGATCGGCTGCCGGGCAGGCCGCGAGTGGAACTCTCCGCACAACCTTTATAGCCTGAGAGCGCGCAACTACTACTGATGTCCTGCATAACCGTGACGCTGAGGCTCCGCCCGAACAAGAAGCAGCAGCGCAGGCTATGCGAGACCCTCGATGTATGCATGATGCTCTGGA
>CAVKKO010000289.1:0-2125 GCA_963656905.1 Bacteroidaceae bacterium
ATCAGGCCGTTGGGCAGGATGAGGTGACAGTAACTCATACCAACTCTGATGGATCGACATACCTCACCTACTATTCGTGGTTGGACACGATTCTCGGATCCGGAACAAACTCTACGATAAAAGAGAACGAAGATGGTTCTAAAACCTCCACCTATGATTACTGGGCGTCATACACGTCGGAGGGAGGGTACTTGTCATTCACCCTCGGGTACTATTCAGGATTCTCTGGAGCGCCCAATGACTGTTCTAACTTCAACATCACGTATGAGAGGTCCACATGGGTGATACCTGCAACTGAGTCTTGAACCATGATCTTTACTCTGCCGGGAGCGGAGGCGCTGTTCTTCTGGTTTGAATAGCCAGAGCTGAAGGCATCCTTTTCCGGCAGGGGCCAACTCCTTATTTTCAATGATATGGAGGTATGGCCTCGATTGGAGCTGGTTTTCTCACAGGGATTGTCTCCTACATCCAGGTGTGTCTGGGTGTGGTTTGGGAAGTATCAGATTATCGATGAGTGAAGAATCAAATATCCCGGTCCGGACACTTCTTGTGTCTGCGGACGAACGCATGGATCTATTCGTGAGTACGAAATTGGAATGTTTGGGCCGGTTGAGAGAGATTCACGGATTAACTAGGGAACGACAAGGAAGCAATAGCCTGAATGTACTTTGATGAGTCATGTGAGATAGTCGTCCGAGGTGATGGAATTGTGGTTTGTGCTAGGCACAGCTCAGTTCCACGTTTCCGCGATGGGTGCATGGGGATACCCATCGTCTCGATAATCGGATAGATCTGCAGGATTATCGATGTCGTGCTTTGAGAGAAGCATGGACGGTTCGTGGGGACGGTGGTTCGAGTGTCTTGCGAGGTCGAGTTCGCGTAAGGTGAATTCGATGAGGCCGAACGGGACGTCCGTAGACAACCTGAGGATCGCTGGGACTTGCTGATTCAAATACTCGACGGTTTGGATGTGGAAATTCGAGGCCACTGATCCGATGATTCAGATTCTATTGAAGGTCTGATGGAAGCTATCGATATTGTGTTCGAGGGTGCTAAGATAATGCATGCGGCCTCAATTCGATCAGGTTTGAATAACCGGTCGGGATAATTGTGTTTGTTCCGGCAGTGTTCCGTTTGTACAGGGAATCTCGTGGATCCTATGGTGGGGAAAGGAAAATGTCGAAAAATACAACGTTGCTGATTTTTGCGCTTCTTACTCTTGCGGTTTCCGCTGGGTTACTAGTGGAAGCACTGGGTGAGGGCAGGGATGTCAGTGGGATAGCAACTTATGATGATCAGAATGGAATACAGTGGTTCTTCGAGGTCACGGGTGACGAGGCTACCTTGAAATATTGCAAGGTTCAACCGGATGGAAAAGTAGAGCAGTTGATCATTCCAGGGACGATTTCGTATTCAGGGAAAGATTACAAAACAACCAGGATTGGTGCTTATTTCAGCTCAGTATCATCCACTCAGGGAAACCTTGATACAGGATCGATAGAACGGATCATATTCCCAAGTTCGATCAAAGAAATATGCAGTGATGCATTTGCCACTCTGAAGAATCTAAAGTCTGTAGAATTTGAGGATGGTTCTCAACTTGAGAACATCTCCGATTATGCTTTCCAATATTCTGGGAGTGCATACAAGAATTACGAACCTTCGAATTCTGATGATTCTGGCGATGATAGGACGGTTGAACTAGCCAAAGAGCAGACTGTTAACCTCACGGTCACGTCGGAAACAGTGGTTTATAAACTGGTCGTGGCCGAGGCGCTGACTACCAGCAACGGCCTCCCTGATCCAGCGTTGAGCACGGTGATCATAAAGAATGCCTCGGACAGCAAGGACACGGATGAGAAGTACAGCAGCAAGATAGCCCTTGAGTCGGGCGCGGGATCGAACGAAGTCAGGGTGCGTCTGACTGATACAACGGTATTCCCGGACGGATACAAGGCCGTCATAATCCTGAAGAGTGGCCAAGAAGGCAACACGAAAACCGTGGTGAAGTTCAACATAGTGTTCAAAGAGGATGTTGAGACGGTTGAACTGACCAAGGAGCAGACTGTGAACCTCACGGTCACGTCGGAAACAGTGGTTTATAAACTGGTCGTGGCCGAGGCGC
>CAVKKO010000290.1:0-2113 GCA_963656905.1 Bacteroidaceae bacterium
ACGTCCCTGCGGTGGAGAAGGCGGGGCTGTCCAACGCCCTCGATGCCGAGAGGTCAGCGGAGATCCTCCGCGGCATAGAGGAAGCGCTGAAGGCCATGGCCAGCTGATCTTCCCATCTTGGCAGGCCTGGACGTCCATGTCTGCCGGACCAGGCCCTCCTGTCCAGGGGCAAGCTGGTTAAACCTTGGACGTCGATGCTGTTTCATGGAGCAGAAGAGCAAGATCGTCGCGATAGCGGCGATAGTAGCCATCGTAGCGGCCCTGGCCGTCGCATATGCGCTGTCTCCCGAAGACAGCCATCGCCCCGGGGCCAGCGCGTTCCCGGACCCGATCCAGGACGGCGACAAGGACTACCCCCCTGCCGCGGAGGCCGAGGCTCGGTACGCCGAGGCCATGATCTCTCTCGAGGCGGCCCTTTCCGACAGCTCGCTGGACTCAGAGGCCATGGCGGACGAGCTGCGGGCTGCCATGTCGGAGTACTATACTTATGCGGACAAGTTTAAATGGGTGGAGCTCGACTATTACTTGGGCCGTGATGTGGGTGCCGAGTACCAGGCCTGGTCTAATCTGGTCCCGGTCATGAGCGACGACCTGTGCAGCATCGTAAAGGACGCTCTGTCCGGACCTTGCGCCAGCACCGTCGAAGCGGCCCTGAGGTCCACGGACAATGATCCGGAGGTGTACCGCAACTACAATGTGATGTCTGAAGAGGCCAAGGCCCTCAAGGAGAGGGAGACCGAATTGGAGGCGGAATACTACGACATCATCGGCACCGAGTACTCGGTCACCGATTCTAGTGGGCGCACATGGACCCTGAGCGCAGTCGAGGAGAGCACCACGCTCACAGACGAGGAGAAGAAGGCCCTCACGGCGGAGATCTGGGAGGCGAAGTTCGGCGATGCCGCTGCGGTGTACGTCGAGCTTGTCGGTGTCAGGAACGATTACGCGGTCCAGATCGGATACGATGACTATGCCGAGTACATGTACAAGTCCATCTATGGAAGGGAATACACCTCGTCTGAGGCCGTGAAGATTGCCGAGCTTGCAGGCAAGGCCGACCGTATGAGCGACGATCTCATGGACATGATGGGATACACCCAGGAGATGCTGGATGACGAGACGGCCTGGCTCGGCAGCCTCGACTCCGAAGGGCTCATCGATGCCGTAACGCCTTTCATCGATTCCATCGACTCCGATTTCGCCAGGCTCCTTGACTACATGGACGAGTACGGGCTGATCTACAACAGCAATGAGCCCGGGAGATTCATCGCCGCATACTCGGACAATCTCATCACCAGGGGCAGCGCCCTGATATACAACGGGTACCTGGACATCGGAGATCTCTCATCATCGACCTTGGTTCATGAGTTCGGTCACGCGGCCAACTTCTGCCTGGTCGGCGGCTACTCCACGAATTACGATGTCGGGGAGATACACTCTCAGGGGCTTGAAGCGCTGTACTGCGCCTCCGGCCTGATCGGGAACGGCTCGGAGAACGCCATGAACTGCATATTCGCGAGCAACATGCTGTGGGCTGTCTCTTTGTCCGGGATCTTCACCGCGTTCGAGGTATGGGCATACGAGACCGAATCCGAGACCGGATCGCTCACCGTCGACCAGGCCCTGGACAGGTTCGGGGAGATCCTGGACACCACGGGATGCACTTTCTACTGCTCCTACGACGCGAGATACTACTGGGCCGATGTGTCCCAACTGTTCAGCTACCCACATTACTACGTCAGTTACGGCACGTCCGGGATCAACGCCATCGAGCTGTACCTGGAAGCCATCGACGACTATGACGGAGCCAAGGAGCGCTACCTCTCCCTGACATACCAGAGCGGCGTATACGGCTACGCCCCTGCGGTGGAGCAGGCGGGCCTGACCAACGCCCTCGACATAGAGGCGTCCTCGAAGATCCTCGACAGGTTCTGGGAGGCCCTCGGGGGCCTGAAGGACCGGTCTCTGTGAACGCGCTTCCCGGAGCGCCCCCTCGCTCCGGGTGCGCCCCTTATATCGTCGGAACCGCATGGACCGGCGATTCCTATGATAATCGAGTACTGGTCCGACTTCTCCTGCCCGTTCTGCTACATCGCCGAAGCCCGCATCAGGA
>CAVKKO010000291.1:0-2107 GCA_963656905.1 Bacteroidaceae bacterium
AGCGTGTGACTGTTAATCACAAGGTCCTCGGTTCAAATCCGTGTGGCGGCGCCATATCTTCTTCAAATCCCTGTGCGCTATTGTCGTTTCCGATAGTTTTTTAATACGTTCCCGTATAGGGGGACCCATCGGGCTCTTAGCTTAGACAGGTAGAGCGTCTGGCTCATAACCAGATGGCCGTCGGTTCAAATCCGGCAGGGCCCACTCATCATAATTCTGACCCGTCGCTGTCCGATTTCGGCACATATCTCGCGGAGCGCGTGCTCCCGTCCGCCTTCTCGATCAGTCCCTGCTTCCTCATAGACTGGAGAAGATTCGTGGCCTTCACCCTCAGCTGCTCCTCTGTCAGGTCCTTGGAGTCCCTGGACGCCAGCACCTCGGCCACATCCGACCTGGATGCCCATCCTTTCGACCTTATAAGCTCCATGACCGCGTCCTGAGCGGTCCCCGAAGTGTAGGCGGAAGCGACCTCCTGCCCCGCGCCCGATGCGATGCACGGAAGGTCTCCGATCATCTCGATGAGCCCGCGGCGCGCGAGGGCCTTTAGCCTCCTGTCCGGCACGTACCTGTTCTTGGCTATCCGGTCCAGGTCCATGACCGCGGCGATGTCCAGATCGTCCCTCAGGTCCAGGACCCTGGCGTAGGATCCGCCCCTCAGCCCGGAGAGCCTGACGGCCACCCTGTCGTCGCATATGTCGAAATCCGGCATGGGGAACCTGCGGTACGCTTGGGAAAGGTACATCGAGCGTATCCCGCTGGAAGATGCGGGCACGATCCCCAGCCCGGCCATCGCAGACACCAGGAACGGGTTCCTCTTGGGGCCGGACATCGGAGGCCCTTTGACGAAGGACTCCGGGGCCCTCTCAGGGAACCTTCCCCTGCTGATCACGGTCACCGACTCCCCCTCCCTCTCGATAAGCTCCACGGTCCCGCCCAGGGAGTAGTCCTGATGGGCCACGGCGTTGCGGACGGCCTCCAAGAGGATGGACGTGCGGTACGCGGACACCACGTCCCCTCTGCCGGTCTTCACGGACCAGTTGCACACCATCGACACCGCCCTGGTCATCGACAGGGCCGCCGGCCCGTCCAGCATGCGGGAGTCCTGCAGGGCCCCGTCGGTGCCGTACAGCCTCCATCTTATCCCGACTGATGACGGAAGGCACCCATCCCCGGGCTTCCCCAGGAGGATCATCGCGGCCACGGTGACCTTCCCGCGCTTGAACACGCCCGCGCGGGACAGGAACGTCTGGTCGTCCCACCCCATCGCTTCCTCCGCCCGGTCCGGGAAGCGCTCGCTGAACGACGCTCTGACAGCCTTGACCGCCCCTGGGTCCAGGCTCCTGACGTCCGCTCCGTTGACGATGTTCCCTGTCCAATCATCATAGACCTTAGGAGGATCCATGTCCGGGGCCATCGCCCTCATCGTTGATAATCTCATTCATTCTCATTATCCGGGCCTGCCGATGCATCATAGAAGCCGCTGGGGGCCTGGAACGGTTATATACCCCTGAACAGTGGCAACCAGCATATGCGGCCCGTCGGAGGCCGCGCAATGTCGGAGGACGGCATCATGGTAGAGATTTCAGTCAAGAAACCCGAGTTCATCAAACTGCCCCGCGTTCAGAAGGTCCTGACAGCATGCCTGCAGTGCGGATACTGCATCGAGGTGTGCGAGGCGCACAACCAGACCCCTTGGGAGTCCGTCACCCCCAGGGGAAAGATCTACTACATCAACCAGCTGGACAAGGCCGGCACCGGAGCCCTCGACAAGATGCTCGACAGGGAGGTCTCCCTGAACCCCGAGTTCGTCGACGCCATGTACAAGTGCACCGGATGCGGGAACTGCGAGGTCGTCTGCCACGCACAGATCCACCTGGTCGAGTTCTGGGAGGAGATGAGGGCCTGGCTCGTCGAGAACGGCGTCGCTCCGCTCTCCGCGCACAAGGGAATGGCCAAGAACATCGCGGCCAAGCACAACCCCTACAACGAGCCCCCGTCCAAGAGGGACGCCTGGTGGCCCGCAGACGTCGAGAGGAGCAACCCTCCGGACGTCATCTTCTTCGCCGGATGCACCGGATCCTACAGGATGCAGCACATCGCCCAGGCC
>CAVKKO010000292.1:0-2107 GCA_963656905.1 Bacteroidaceae bacterium
ACATCATCGAGTGGGCCGTCCTCTGGAAGGATTTCTTCGCCAAGTCCGACTTCGGAAAGCAAGACACCGGCATCGATATGGTCGCCAAGACTGTTGATGGAGAATACTGGGCCATCCAATGCAAGTGCTATGCGGAAGGCCACCAGGTGACCAAGTCCGATGTCGATACGTTCCTCTCGGTCTCCGGCAAAAGGTTCCATGAGAAGGACGGATCCGAAGCAGTGTTCTCATCCAGGGTCATTTTCGCCACGACCAACAACTGGAGTGCACATGCGATCGATTCCCAGGAAGGACAAATCATCCCCGTGACCCTGATTGGCCTGAAGGACCTCAACGAGGCCCAGGTGGATTGGGACCTCCTCGAAGAAGGCACGGAAGGTACCGATGCCAGGTTGAAGAAGCACGAGCTGATGCCCCATCAGACCGAAGCCCTGAACGCCGCCGTGGCCCACTATGAAAAGAACGACCGCGGGAAGATGATCATGGCCTGCGGTACCGGGAAGACGTTCACATCCCTGCGCATAGCCGAATCCTTAGTCCCAGGAAACGGTTGCGTCCTTTTCCTCGCGCCTTCGATCTCTCTCGTCGGACAGACCTTGAGGGAGTGGATGTCTAACACCGTCCGCAAGATTAAGCCGATCTGCGTCTGCTCGGATACATACGTCTCCAAGAAAAAGAAGGACGACGACACAGGGGAAAGGGTGGACAACCTCGCCATGCCGGCGACCACCGAACCCCACAAGATCCTCAAGTATCACGATGGCTCGAAGCTCACCGTTATCTTCTCCACGTATCAGTCGATCGATGCCATCATCGACGCTCAGAAGCTGGGATTCCCTGACTTCGACCTGATCATCTGCGACGAGGCACACCGCACTACAGGGGTCACCCTCGCCGATACGGACGAGAGTTCGTTCGTGAAGGTCCACAAGAACGAGAACATCCGCGGAGCGAAACGTCTGTACATGACCGCCACTCCGAGGATCTACGGAGTCAAGGGGAAGGAGAGGGCCAAGGATGTCTCCGCAGTCCTGTGCTCGATGGACGACGAGTCCATGTACGGACGCGAATTCTACCACATATCGTTCGGACAGGCTGTCGAAAAGGGCCTGCTGACGGATTACAAGGTTATGATCCTCTCTATGCGCGGATCCGACGTTCCTATTAGCGTCTCCCGCAGGTGGTCCAAGACCGAGAAGGAGATCGACGCTGACATGGACACTCTGATCTGGGGCTGTCTCAACGCCCTGGCTAAGAACATGGCTTATGATAAGACGCTGAAGAACACCGACCCCGGGAACATGAAGTCGGCCGTGCTGTTCTCCAGGACGATCAAACGCTCCAAGGACATCGCCCAGAGGTTCAACGACCTCGCTTCACTACCGGATTCTCCCGTGAAGGTAGAGGTGCAGCATATCGACGGTTCCATGAACGCCATGGAACGCGACGAGCTGATGACGTGGCTGAAGAAGGGCGATGAGGGGGATTGCCATGCCCTGTCCAACGTCAGATGCCTGTGCGAAGGGGTGGACGTCCCTGCCTTGGATGCCGTGATGTTCATGGACTCCAAGGGATCCCTCGTGGATGTCGTCCAATCCGTCGGACGCGTAATGAGACGTGCGCCCGGAAAGAAGTACGGATACATCGTCATCCCCATCCTGATCCCCGGCGACGGGAGTGCCGAAGCGGCATTGGATGATAACGAGAGATACAAAGTGGTATGGCAGGTCCTTCGCGCCCTCCGTTCGCACGACGAGAGGCTGGATGCGGAGATCAACACCTTCCTGCTTAGGAAGAACAACATCGGCGGCCATCTTCACCTTGCGAAGCCCATTCCTGTACTCAAGTCGAATCCGCCCGATCGGGATGATCCGCCAAGTTTGTTCGAAGAGGCTCAGTACTGTCTGGATGACTTCGGCGGGAACCTATTCGCCAGACTGGTCCTGAAGGTCGGTGACCGCGAATACATCGAGAACTGGGCAAAGGATGTCGCTAAAGTCATGCCAGAACTGATGGAGAGGTTGAAGAGCATCTGTACCGGCGACTACTACGACGACGATATCTTCGACCAAAGATTCAAGCAGTATCACTCGGCGTTGATGATGTG
>CAVKKO010000293.1:0-2107 GCA_963656905.1 Bacteroidaceae bacterium
CACGGCTTCGATGGGGACGGCCAGATACAGGCGCTCCCCCTCGTAGTCTATCACGTCGAACTTGACGGTCGGGGGGAGATTCCGGGGGACCGCTTTCTGATTCCTGCGTCTCCTTCTGCGGATCCTGTCGAACATGATGGCACGATGGCGAACGATCGGTATTTACGAAGAGCCGGGTCATTGTCGGAGATGCTGTTCGGGACACCAACATATTCTGAGACGCGTGGTGATGGCTTAGGCTACAATCTCCGGGACTCGTCTGAACCTGACATAAGAACAGTTCCATCCGTTGAGCGTCCGTTCGTCGAAGGATTCGAAGATATGAGGGTGATTCCTTCTGCGTAGCGCAATATCGCGGAAGATCTATGTTACTGCCATCTTCTACTTGAATAGATCACTGTACGACGTCGCACTATCCAGATATGACAGAAGGCGATGCCCAGCGCGTCCCACAACTCGGTTGCAGGAGGTAGACGCATCGGCATCGGGTCCCGAGGACCCGTTGGCTTTTCAGCCGACGGTACGGATTTCGTCGCACGGGATTTGACCGTTTCATCATCCAACCGCGGCCGAATGCACCGGGTGTTCGACGGACGTGTTGACGTTCCCCGCCCCATTTCCGAGCATCCCACGGCAGCGGTGATATCCTGTCCCGATCTCTCCTCCCCTATGTGTCTCGATGAATGGATCCGGGAGAAGAGGAGCTCTTTCGGGTATTGGCTGTGGAAGAGGAAATGGTCGACGATATCCGAAGAGCGGTTGGAGGAGATCATATCCGAGATCGCCCCGAACTATGCCGTGAAGTTCATCGCGTTCAAATCTAGCGGTTCGGATGGAATCGTCAGAAGGAAGGACGCTCTGGAAGTATATGTGGTGAACAATGGGGGGATGAGCTACTGCGACCTGGCGTTCTTCTGCGGGGAAATGAGATGCGCCATGAACCGGGATGCGTATTTCCATACGAAAGGACGCAGAACGGAGAGGAGCGAGCTGGAAGAGCACGGTTTGACCATCGCGTACGAGGGGCCTGTCAAGTCCAATACCGGGAGGAGCCGTTCGAAGGATGAAGCGAGCGGAGATCCGGTGCAATCCGTATCGGCTGCTGGAGCCTGTCAGGCAGGTCCGGAGGCCGACGATGTCAAAAAGGACACTTCTCCGATCTTCAGGTTCGACGATCCTCCCGGTATCAATCCCGGGCTGATAGGACGGGCAGTGGACACAGTCGTCGAGAAGTGTTCCCCGAGGCTCGTCTATCTGGTCGGACCCACTACGGTCGGATATGTGGAACAGGGCAGGGTCGAACTCGTGGTCATTGTCGACAAGGGGAATAAGAAGACCCTCCAGAGCGATATTACCCGGGCGTTGACCGATTAGTTTATCGACGGCGAGGTCAGCTTGTATACCTTCAAAGAGTTCGAGGAATGCCGTGAAGACAGCTGGACGTCTGCATACCGGGCTGCGGAATACGGGCGCATCGCGTACGAACGCGGCTCCGCCAAGCAGCCGATCGATTTTGGGGACGCGTTCTTCGACCATGCGATTAGGGTCGCGCCCCGTGTCGGACGCAGGGACCCATATGGAACGACCATTCTCCCGGCTGATTGGGACGATCCTCAGGATGCGGTGTGTTCTGCCATGGTGACCGATGAGAAAGGATTCTCATTCATCCTCGACGAGGACATCATAGACGACGTATTCGAGGGGGCGATCGCTTCCGGGAAAACGCTCTTCCTGTCCCGCGTTTGCACGGACAGACGTATACAGCTCAAGATTCCACTGCCTGTGGATGTGTCTCACGGCACCGATTGGGTGGCCGGCGTGATCGGTCTCCCCGTTCACGGTTCAGGAGATACGCCGATCGAGGCCTTGGAGGACATGGTCTCGGTTTTCATCGAGGCTTTGGAACTGTTCTGCGGTCCGGAGGTCCCCCTAGATGATCCAACGAAGATGATGTTCGCGACATACGTGAGGTTTGATGAATAATCCGGACCGTATACCAGATAATCCTCCCTATGAGCACCCACGAATTCTCGGAATCGGCAGACTTGTTCTACGGACGTGTTGATGTTTCCTGTCCCCATTCCGAGCATCTCCCGGCAGCGGATAT
>CAVKKO010000294.1:0-2086 GCA_963656905.1 Bacteroidaceae bacterium
ATCGAGGATCGATGCGTACTTCGCATCATCGATGTCGCTGTCCTCTTCGTATCGGGAGATGAGGCGGTCGACGGTGGCTGCGAAGGCACGGTCGTCGGCAGGCTCCTGCTTCTGCTGGGCGGCAGGCTGCGCCGGTGCGGCCTTCTCGTAATATTCTCCGCATTTGGAGCAGAACTCCGCATCGTCGCTGTCAGTGTTGCCGCATGCCTTGCAAGCTTTCATGCTTGGGTGATAGACAGTCGTATAAAAACCGATTCGGAAAGAGGTTCAGCGGGACCATCCTTCCAGATACCTGCGGATGTACTTGGCGATGCACTTGTCGCGGGCCTTCAGCGCTGATCCGGCCAGGAAGCGCCCGGCGACAACGGCACGGAGGCTGAAAGCAGTCGCGTTGCGGACATATCCCAGGTACTCTGGGTACGTCGACGACGCCCAAGACTCGGACAGCCTGTCGAGCTCCTCGGACGTGTGCGACGAGACAGCCTCGGATACGGCGTCCTTGAAGCATATGGCGCAATCGCTGTAGGCCGCCAGCCAGTCCAGGGCCTTTGGCTTCCTGGCGCCGTTGGACGGGAGGCCTTCGGCCTTCGCGATCATGGCGGACAGGGCCTCGCAAGCGCCCTCGCAGTATCCCTGGATGTCGCGCAGGTCCGGATAGATGATGAAGCAATCGGAGAACAGAAGGTAGTAAGGATTGGCAAGCCCCAGGACGCCTTCCTGGATCTGGCAGATGCCTATGTTCTTCACGATCGCGGCCATGAGGTCGGGGACGAGCTCCCTGTCGGGCATCATCCTGGCCAGGTCGGGAACGGCAGCGGCCACATAGTCCTCCGGACGGATGACGGTGGACACGATGCATCCGATGGCTGAGCCCATCATCCTGTCGTAGACGGCATCGTCTATCTCGTATCCGCTGTCCAGAGCGCCTCTCCAGGCGCCCATTCCCTCGGAGAAGGAGCCCATGTCCATGAGCCTGCATCCCGCAAGTATCGGGTCTGACGGAAGGCCCGCTGCGGAGACGGGCCCGGAGCTCTTCGCGGCAGGCGTGAAGTAGGCGCCGCATTTGACGCAGAACTCCTGGGAATCGTCATCGGCCTTGGCACCGCACGATGGGCAATGCTTCATTGAAGACGCCTCGTGACGCAGAAAAGAAAAAGGCCCTCCCCGGAGGGAGGGGTTTTGTTTCAGAGGGCCTCGATCTGAGACTTGAAGTCGTCCGCTTCGGCGGACAGGACCTTCAGAGCCTCGTTGAGGGCCTGCTCGGCGGTCAGGGAGCCGTCGGTCTCGAACTTGAAGACGAACTCGGTGTCGTCGCAGTCGACGTTGATGCCGCCTTTGCGCTCGACGTGCTTCAGGCATGTCTTGCAGAGGCTGCAGTCGATCTCGCGGGCGGCGACCAGCTTGCCGTCGACGACGTCGAAGACCTTCTTGGGACAGAGCTTCGCGCACTCGACCACATCGTCGCGGGAAGCTTCCTTCTCGTCGACGGCGACGTGGGGCCTGTACTTGTAGCCCACTCCGTTGGCGACCTGCCACTTGACGTGCTTGGCCGCGGTCCCCATCACAGCGTGAGCATAGATGAGAACGGCCTGGCCGTCAGTCAGCTCGACTATCGGGATGAACTCGTCCTTGACCCTGAGCGAGGGGTCTCCGAGGGGCTCGAGGTCCCCGGAGAGCACGGTGCACGGCCCGATCTTGTTCAGGCTGTACATGATCTCGCAGCTGGGGCACCCGGTGCCTCCGCATGCGCACTCGCTCTTGGGCACGAAACGCTCGAGGTCGGTGGGCACAGGGACCATTCCCAGCCTGTGGGCGATGATCTCATCGAACAAGGGCGTGACGCTCTCATACTCCTTGTCGCCGTCCATGATGGAACCGAGGTGGAACTCCACCGTGTCGATGGCCATCTTGGGTATGTCGGACAGGAGCGTCCTCCTGAGCGCGTTCGCCATGGCCGGAGAGGAGTTCTTCAGTATGAACTTGGCCTTCCTCTCGGCCATTTCGAGAATCTCTATGTCCATAGGAGAGCCTCCTCAGACCCTGCGTCCCCTGCGTCCGCCCTTCTTCTTGGTACCGTCGTGCGGTA
>CAVKKO010000295.1:0-2085 GCA_963656905.1 Bacteroidaceae bacterium
CGGAAGAGGGATACTATGAAGGCACTACTCATCAACGGGAGCCCGCGCGAGCACGGATGCACATACACCGCCCTGAAAGAGCTGGCGGACACGCTGTCCGCAGAGGGCATCGAGTCGGAGATCCTCCACCTGGGGAACGACATCCCCGGATGCAAGGCATGCGGGTACTGCGCCAAGAACGGCAGGTGCGTTACTGACGATATCGTCAACAGCATCGGCCCCCGCCTCGGCGAGTTCGACGCCATCGTCCTCGGATCCCCCGTCTACTACGCCGGGCCCTCCGGGCAGATCTGCGCCTTCGCCGACAGGCTGTTCTACACCTATGGAAAGAACCTTGGCGGCAAGCTCGGGGCGTCCGTGGTCTCCTGCAGGCGCGGCGGAGCCTCCGCGGCCTTCGACCGCCTGAACAAGTACTTCACCATCGTCGGGATGCCCATCGTCTCCTCCCAGTACTGGAACCAGGTCCACGGCAACAGGCCGGAGGAGGTCCTCAGGGACGAGGAGGGGCTGCAGACCATGCGCACCCTCGCCAGGAACATGGCATGGCTGCTCAGGTGCATCGAGGCCGGGAAGCAGTCCGGCATAGAGTTCCCCGTCAGGGAGCCCAAGATCAATACGAACTTCATCAAGCCCGAGTGACGGAAGATGGACGGCAGGCAGAAGATAGGGTTCATAGGCGCCGTGGGCGCGCTGTTGGTCCTGTACTTCGCATCGGGGTCCCCGATCCCGCTGTACTCGACCTACCAGGAGCAGCTGGGGCTGACGCATTCACAGCTGTCCATGGCATCCATGTGGTACCTCCTGGGCACAGTGTTCCCTCTGCTCTTCCTGCCGCGCATATCCAACCATCTGGGCCGCCGTCCCGTGACGGTCATGATCCTGATGGTGTCCCTCTGCGGATGCCTTACGTTCGCCTGCATCTCCAGCCCGGAGATGCTCATGCTGGGCAGGCTGGTGCAGGGCATCGCCAGCGGGCTGGGGTCCAGCACCATCGCCGCTTACGTCGTGGACCTCTCGTCAGACCTGCCCAGATGGGTGGGCCCGACCATCACCAGCAGCGCCCCCACGCTGGGGCTGGCCACGGGGGCGTTCCTCTCCGGAGGCCTGGTGCAGTATGCGGATGTCGAGCCCCAGTCCTACTTCTACGCGGTGATGGCCGCCATAGTCCTTTTCGCCGTCATCATAGTGTTCGCCAGGGAGACCATGCCCCGCCGCCCCGGTGCGCTGAGGTCCCTGGTCCCGCACCTCACCCTCCCCGAGAGCTCCGGCCGCCTGTTCGCCGCATCTGCCATGATATTCATCGGGACATGGGCGCTGGGAGGCTTCTCGCAGTCGTTCAGCTCTGCGATAGTGACTGAGCACTTCGGGTACCACGACGCGTTCCTTTCCGCAGGGGTGTTCACCGCGCTGCTCCTGCCCAACGTCATCGGGAGCTTCTTCGCAAAGAGGTTCGAGGTGCGCACGGCTCAGAGGATGGGCATGGGGATGTTCGCCGCCTGCACAGTGCTGATGTTCCTGTCGCTGTCCAACGGGATCTTGTCGCTGTTCATCGTGTTCAGCATCATCGCGGGAATCTCGCAGGGAGTGGCCTTCACAGGGTCCGTGACGGAGCTGCTGTCCAGGGCAGGCCAGGAGCTCAGGGCGGGGACGTTCTCAACAATATACCTGACATCCTACGGCGGAGCGGCCATACCCAACCTCGTGGTGGGGATGATCCCGGGCGAGTACTCGACGACGACCATAATGTCGGGCTATGTAGTGCTGACTGTAGTGATGTTCCTGATCCTGCTGGTGCTCTCCGCGAAGCCGTATCCTTCGGCTCCCGCCAAAGAGGTCCTGTCCGGCTGATCTCAGAAGCCCCTTATCTCGAGGACCGACAGCTTCTCGAAGAACAGCTTCAGCTCGCCGAGGGTGCGGACATCGTACTTCTCCAGTGCATCGGAGAGGGCCGCGGGCTCCATGAGCGATGACACCACGATCACGACCCTGCCGCCGGGAAGGAGGTGGCCAGAGGCTCCGGAAAGGAGCTCCGGCAGCGGCCCCAGGCCGTCCGGGCCCCCGGACCAGGCCTTGGCCAGAAGCCCT
>CAVKKO010000296.1:0-2082 GCA_963656905.1 Bacteroidaceae bacterium
AAAGCAAAGGCACCAGGGCCAGCAGGAGCATCATCTTCTCCGGGACCGCGGTGAGCGACATCGACTCCGCCACAGCCCCCGTCGTGCCGTCGATCAAGATGTCCTTCATCTCGTACGACATCCCTCCGGACAGGATCAACAGGAACGCCAGCATGCAGATGCACATGGCGATCCTCCCCGCCAGCCTGCGCCGGTCTCCGGGCGCGAACCCTCCGGCGAAGAACGCTATCACCGGAAGCAGAGCGAACGGCAGGGCGCAGCGGATACCAGCGGCCGCTAGGCCTCCGGTATCCGCAGTCACCCCCGCAGAATCCGAGAACACCGTCAGCGCGTAAGCGCAGACGGACAGCACAGCAACGAACAGGATCACCAGCTTCAGCAGGTTCACCAGGGCGTACCTCAGCCCCATCTTGGCATCGAACCGCCCCTTCACAGCAATCTCCTCGCATATTGCAGGATGGTGTCCATCGCACCGAGGGCCTCTTTCGACAGGTCGACATCATTCCCGTTCTCATCGACAGCCTTGTAGTCCCCTGCGGACGATATGCGCTCTAACAATCCTTCCAAACTCGCGTCCGACCTCACAGACAACATCGCAGATGACCCCTGCCCCGTGACAGAGATGGAAGCCTCTTCCCCGCCCCCGGACACAAAGATGATCCTGCTCTCAGGAACCAGCCATCCTGCCAGCCCGTCTACCCCGACTGAGAAAGACGCATCTGTGTCCTCCAGGACCGAGAACGACAGCTTCTCTCCCTCCGCCGTCACGGGCACGCCTATCTCGGAGACCATCCTGAACGAGGCCAGCCCTCCCAGGTACCCGCAGGACGCTTCCAGATCGAAATGCAGCGGGGCACCGTCCTTCACGGCCAGGTCCATCAGCACCAGCGCCGCGGTGGGGATCCATATGGAAGCTTTGACATCGATCTCCGCCGAGCCGTTGGCCGGGATGGAAATCCCGTCCTCGCTGTACAGCGGCACCGACGATCCCCTTGAGCTGTCGATAAGGGAGATGGAGATGCTCAGGTCCTTCACGTCGTAGGGCATGGACGACCCGACAGTCACGGAGAAGGACAGGTCCAGGTTCGTCCCGTCCACGGACACCTCCAAGGGGGACGTCTTCTCCACGGTCAGCCAGTCCCCGCTGGGGGACATCGCCGCCCCTATGACTCCGAAGACGAGGGCGAACACCGCCACGGAAGCGGCCAGCAGGAGCTTCCTGCATCTTCCGACGGCGGTGTTCCTATCCATGGTGTCGTCAACCCGTTGCGAGTATTTAACAATCCGAGAGGGTCCGATGGTATTAAGTCTGTAAACTTTCATCCGAACCCATGAACGAACGCATGAAACGCACGGCAGTGCTCGCCATCACGCTCATGGCGGTCCTGGCCGCAGGCAGCCTGGCCGCCGCGCAGGCGGACGAGGCGGAGAGCGCTTCCGCCATCGACGCCGGGGGCTATCTGAAGCACATCCCGGAGCTGAAGCCCGGAAACTCGGTCGGAGGGTCGTTGGAGCTCGACCAGTCCGACGCCTACCAGTTCCTGAAGTACTATGCGGAGTCATTCGAAGGGCTCGAGGAATCTACCAACCCGTACAACAGGATGATCCTCGATGCCGCCAAGGCATCGAGCTCTCTGGACGGGTTCTCATCCAAGATATGCGAGAGAGTCCTCTCCGAGTACGGCGAGGATGCAAAAGTCAGCGTCGCTCCCGTCGTGACGGCGAGCATCGCGTTCACCATAGAGATATCCGGAACCGAAGCATCTCCTGTGGCCGTCATCAAGGTCTCGGGCGGCGTGAATGCTTCTGTCAAGGGGAGCGTCATGGCAGACGGTACCACGGCATCTTTCGATCTGAACGCTAACATCCCTGTCTCCGTCTATGCGGAGGTTGCCCTGAACAGCGAGAAGATCCCCCAGAGCATCGATGCTTCCATGAAGTTCGGGGTGGAGACGTCCGGGTCCGTGACCGCTGACGGCGAGACCCGCAGCACGGATTACAGTCTGAGCTTCGAGTACCTCCTGTCGGCGTCCGTCGTCGGCGGGATCTCCCTTGATGAAGTCAACTCCGTCCTGAACGGCT
>CAVKKO010000297.1:0-2068 GCA_963656905.1 Bacteroidaceae bacterium
TGGAGAAGTCCAGGCTGATGGCCGCGATGGCCATCCTCGCGGTGGCGTTCGTCGTCCTGGCGGCCGTTCCGGCTGTCATGACGGAGAGCGACGCTGCGACTACACCGAACACATATGTGATCGACGGAGACACGGCCGCAGCAGAATTGAAAAACGACAGCATCGCTGCAGATAAGGACTACTACGGGTGGTGGACATTCACATCCGAAACTCTGACTCTGAATGCTGACCTGGTTCTGAACATTACAAAAGATTCCGTGTTAGCGGACACTCTTACCGACATAGACGTAGGGAAATACACCCTCACCATCAAAGGTGATAAGACCCTAACGCTAACCACGCTGGACACGATCTCGGCTACACCCTCGGGCGGTATCGAAGGATCCGTCGTCATCAGTGGAAAGTTGGTTGCAGCTGCTGGACTGGAGATCACTGCCGAGGCCGAGATCTCCGGCACCCTTACCGCCACAGATGGAGTTACCTTTAGCGACGCCGTCGTCGCCGGAACCTTGAATGGGAAGGCTGTTGTCGCCGACGGCGGATCCCTCAAACTCAAGGGAGCCACTGTGGAGACGACTGTCGCGGCCGATGCGGCCGTCGAAAGTGAAGGGGATCTGGTCATTTCCGACTCAACCCTGACTCTGGATGGGAGCACTTCCGCGAAAGCTCTCGTGACCGTCAATGGAGGGTCTGCTGACCTGGACTTCGGAACCGTGAGCACGACAACCGCACTGGCACTCATAGGCACCAATTCGGTCAATGTCAGCGTGACTGCATCCGGCAAGAACATGGGTATCTCCGCCCTGACCGGACAGAGCAATACGACAATCATAACATACAATGCCGCAGACAAGAAATTGACGATGGCTCTCGGGACCGGAACAATTCAGGGCGTCGTCAAAGGAGACTTCACAGTATCCGACAAAATGAAATTCGGGAGCGGATTGACCGTGATCCTCGGAACTGTGGATGCGTCTTCCACAACTCTGACGGCCCCGACGTCGAATGAAGTTGCTATCGCTCAGGGAGGGACCCTGAAGCTGCCGACGGCCAATCTGACGGGTAATATCATCCTGAACTACGGCGGAACACTCATTGTCAATGGATCGGAAGTGAGTACTGGATCGAACGGATACACTAATGCGGCCTATGGGGCCGTATCGTCCGAACCCGACCTCAGAACCGCCATCATTGCGGCAGAAAAAGCTAAAGCGGATATAACGGACGAGCATGGAGTTGTCACCGTCGCATACCACACGGTGACCCTCGGTGGCGAGGTCGAAGCGGGAGCCGACCTTACCGTCCCCTCTGGAATCACCCTGAATCTGGTAACCTACGCCCTGACTCTGGATGGTGGTGTCGTCCTAACCAACGATGGGACTATCACAAGGACGGCTGCTGGCGCGGGAAGAATCATATCATCCACAACCGAGAATGGGGCAGCGTTCCTAGTGAACAGTGGGACCCTGGACGATGTGAAGATTGCGGATGCCGCGGGCAGCGAGAAATCGGTTGTTGCTATTACCGATATGAGTGGATCTTTCAATATTTCATACATCTCTGCATCCAACACGGTGAGCGGTGCGACCATTTCCGGGACCAGAATCATCGGGAATGACAAAACCGAATCCGATGAGATCGCGGCTATCGCTGCATCCGTAGGAACCCTGACCTTCGGCAAGATCTCGATGGAGAAGAACATCTACCTCGAGCAGACCACAGGGAACATCACCCTGAAGGACCTGACCGTGAACAACGGGGCTACCCTCAAACTCAAGGACGGCAGCACGGCCGATGTCAGTGGAACCATGTCCGTCTACGGGGACGTCTCCGCTATGACTGGGGCCACGAATGCTAACATTAGCGTGGCGAAGAACCAGACCTACAGGATGTACAACGGATCCACTCTGAAGAACGTCACCCTCAAAGGAGAGGGCACCATCGACGTCTCCCAGGCCCAGAGGGTCAACGAACAGGGACAAGATATCGGAGAGGACAAGAACTTCGGAGCCCTGGAGTCCGTTGAGATCATCGGATCCCTGAACATCTGGAACAACTCCGTGGTCAA
>CAVKKO010000298.1:0-2049 GCA_963656905.1 Bacteroidaceae bacterium
CTCAGGACGTCGCCGTAGTCCGGGTCGTATATGTCGTCTTGGTCGTCGGAGAGCCATGTTATCATGGGTCCGAACTTCGACTGCATGAACATCTCGTCCTTCTTGACGATATGGGAGAATTCGGGTTTGGAGGCCAGATGGCAGAAGTAGTCTATCGCGCGCCACATCATGTCCCCGCCGTTATCGGAGTCAGCCGCCATCTTGGACATGACGAAATCCGCCTGATTGAGGGAGGTTCCCTTGGAGTTGATGCGGATGAAGATCTCGGTGACCTCCTCGATGTCGAGCTTCTGGTCGAGCTCGATCACGCCGATGCTGCGGTTGGCTATGTCCTTGAGGGTCTGGAGGGATGCATTGACCTCCGCCGGATTTGAATCGGGGTTCCTCTGGGCGTATTCCTGCACGTAGCTGAACATGTTGAAGTCGTTGGAGAACAGGATGGATATGTCCGGGACCCAACGTGGATCCTTGAGGTGAGACGCATCCTGGACGGCGAACTTCTTCGAATCCTCCGTTTCCAAGGGGTTGAACGCTATGGAGATGCGAGTGTAGTCGAAATCCTCGTTGAGGACCTCCTCCCCTACAAGAGCTGCCCTGAGGGCGGTGACCCTCTGCTGTCCGTCGATGAGGAGCCTGCGACCGTTCGATACGGTTCCGTCCTTGGTCTTCACATCCGGGTTCTTCCAGGTGATAATGTAGCCTGTGGGGTATCCGTGGTAGAGGGAATCTATGAGGTCCCTGACCTGGGACCTCTTCCAGATGAAAGGTCTCTGGATCTCCGGAACGACGTATTCTCTGGATCTTATGAACTCGAGGATGTTGGCCACGGTGTTCTGTACGAATTGGTATTTCTCAGGAATCATCAGCAGTCGCCGCCTGTGTCAGGGGTTTCTTTTGAATCCTTATCGTCAAAGAACAGCTTGGGAAGACCATCGACGATCTTCATGGTCTCGACGCTGACAGTGATGACCGAAAGGACGAGGTTGAGGATGTATGCGCTTCCGGCGTACTCATTGGGGTCGTTGACGATTCCGGACTCCTTATCCTTTGAAATCTGATATTGGTCTACAATCCATCCAAGAGCGGAACGTCCGTTCACGATATATCTGAATGCTTCTTCGGGGATGTTCTCGATGGTCACGTGCTCGTTGTACACGAGTTTCCTTCCAGCAGGATCGAGCTTCATCTTTGTGACCTTGAAGAGGGATTCATTGGCAAGGAATGCTGAGAAATCGGACTTCCCGTTAATCAGGACATCCTCGCATGGCGGCGCAGACTCGTAGTTCAGATGGAGTTCAGCCAGTTCTCTTCCAGCTTTGACGAATCTATCGAAATCTTCCGGATTATCGACTAGACCTATCCTAGGAAGGGATAGTTTCAGATCATCGTTGAATGCTACACGGTAATCCGCTGAGTGAAGGTATCCGTAAACGTAGTAGAACAGGTCCTCCTTGGACACATCGTTCCCGTATTTGGATCTGGCTTGATCCAAAGCCCAGTCACTGATGCCGTCATGGCGGGCCATTCCGTGGGATTGGACACCAGCTCCGAAATCTGCAATGCTGCTCTGCTTCGATTCGCGTTCTGGGTTGACATCATACCAATAGAGCGGAAAGCATTGGCTTGTGCCTGTAAAGTGAAGGTCGGTGTGGGTGTTTGTAATCAGACAAGAGAAATCCTTCTTGTCACCAATACTTGCCACACATATGGTAAGATTCTCAGCACCATCTGGGTATATGCAGGGCATATTGGCAGGGCTGTTGCAAATCTTATCATCCCGATAATAAAACATCTTGGTGAAGGGACGGTATTTCGAAATGACAGCAAATGTGTCATGATAATCCATCATTTGATGTTTTTTCGCGCGTTCTTCGAGCCAATAGCTCCATTTTATTTTGTTGGGAATATATTCGATCTTGCCATTCTTGGTTTGATTGTTATATTCTTGGATGAACCCTTCCATATTTTCACAAAGCCGGTTTCTAGAGAAATTGTACATCCATGCATCGCGAGAGGTTCCATTCCCTCTACTATATCCAGTGAAGATGG
>CAVKKO010000299.1:0-2042 GCA_963656905.1 Bacteroidaceae bacterium
TCCGAGGCAGCTTACCATGCACTAAACGTAGCATCGAACGTCCCATTTTCCATTACATCTTCTCAGAACCATCCCCTGTGATCCCATGATCGTCGCAGTCTTCTCCTCGAAGCCTCCGATGCAATCCGGGGATTTCGTAGCATCGAGCGCTCGTGCTGTCCCGTCACATTTTCGAAAACCGATTTTCCGCTTTACGCGGTAATGGGTTTCGAGGGTCCCGGAGAGGTTCGGGACCCGGCTCAGGCCTGCTGACCCAACGTGGATTTGGCGACGTATGAGGCCATGTCGAAGATCTCGACGTGGAACATGGGCTCCTTCGGGACATCGACCTCGAACAGCTTCAGAATGCGCCTGACGTTCTTCGTGATCTCCGACAGACCCCGCTCGCCACCGTATTCGAGCACGTTCAGCGTGCTGAGCGTGGCCATGATGCCTTCTTCGGTGTACCTGGCGTCGGCATCCTTCTCCCTCAACGTCGCGCGTATCTCCGCACGGAGGATCTGGGCGACGAACTGGATGAAGTACCTGCCCCTGACGGTCACGATGTTGCCGGACCTCAGCCTCCTGTCGCTGGTCTTCTCGGTGTCGAAGGCCTGCTCGGTGAGCCTCCTGGCATCGTAGGCGGCCATCATGACCTCCCAGGTCACGTCCTCGGAGCACAGCATGATGAACATCCCGGCTCTGTTGTCGTTGAACGAGCAGGCGTTCCTCTTCCTCTCGAGGGCGACCTTCCTGCCGTCGGCCTTGATCTCGAAGTACTTCGCGGCCTTGCCGGCGCGCTTCTTGAATGCTTTGACCGGGTTCGCTTCGTCCATGTTGCGCGCGTACTCCTCCAGGGAGCTGATCATCAGCTCCCTGCTCTGGACCTCGTCGGAGTACTTCTTCGAGTCGTAGCAGACGTATGCGGTGAACCTGCCCGCCGATCCGTGACCCTCCTCGTCGGGGAGGGTCATCTCGTACGCCTCGGAGCCGTTGGACATCTCCCTTCCCGCCTCCTTGAGTCCGATCTCCGCCTTCCAGACGGTGTACGCATGGCCTTCGAAGACTAGGTTCTCCCTGTCCTTGGAGTCCTTGAACTGCGTCAGGAGCGTCTTCACGGCCTTCGAGGTCTTGGCCGGGATGACGAACCTGCGTCCCTTCGCTATCATCTCGCGGATGTTGGCCCCGGAGCAGAACCCCCTGTCCATCACGAACAGGGCATCGTCGCGGCCGTAGCGGACTATGTCCGCTTCCATGCGCTCCACGGTGGCCAGATCGGAGAGGGAGCCGGGGTAGAAGCGGAACATCAGAGGTATGCCCCTCATGTCCGTCGCCATGGCCTTCTTCACCACCTTGAGACCATCGCCATCCTTGTTCGGGCCCCATTCCGCCATCCCGTCCACATCGCTGTAGGTGCCGTTGGTGGTGGTGTCCCAGGCCACCAGTCCGTCGCATGCTTTGACGCGGCATTCGAAGAACTCGTCCGCGCACATGTCGGCCTTGCCGATGTTGCTCGTCATGCGGCTCATGGCCTGCGACCCGACGGGGATCTCGGTCCCGTAGAGGTCGCGGAGGTAGCAGCTGTTGAACGTCTCCTCGATGGATGAGAACGGTCCGGGATTGGCAGCCAGGGCCATGGCGCAGGACATGATGGCCTTGGCCGACATTCCGAACGACTTCTGGAGGTGCTCTCCCAGCGACAGCCTGCGCTGGAGCCTGTCCAGGAGGTAGATCCCGCCGTAGCTCCTGCTCCCGATCTTCGAGAAGTCCAGGGACGGGTTCATCTCCGCCCGGATGCGCTCGCGCTCCTCCTTGGGCTTGCGGGGCTTCTTCGGGATCACGGTCCCCGTCTCGGGATCGTAGCGTCCGACGCATTCGTTCACAGTCTTCTTCTTGCCGTCCACCATGGTCGAGGTGCTCGTGTACGCGTAGTGCCGGCCGTTTATTTCGCGAATCTGCAGTTTCGGACCGTCCGGACCCATCTTCCTGGCCATCCAATTACCACCTAAACCCAAATCTTCGGGTTTGTGTGGCTACAAATCAGGACAGTTGAATCCTCCCCG
>CAVKKO010000300.1:0-2027 GCA_963656905.1 Bacteroidaceae bacterium
CGGAAAAGGCATCCATCGCTCTCAATACTCTGCATCGTGGGGCAGATTCGTGATCATCCTGTATTCGGCTGCGGAAGCAGCGAGCACGATAGTGATCAAGATCGATCCTCGCGGTACTTCACAGATCTGCTCGGGATGTGGGCAGACTGTCGCGAAAGACCTCTCTGTCAGAGTGCACGACTGCCCGTACTGCGGGCTCGTGCTGGACAGGGACCTGAATGCGAGCAGGAACATCCTGGCCGCGGGGCGCGCGGCCTTGGCTTCGAGCCATTGACTGCGGGGATAGCCTGTCCCCGCCCGATAGGCGCACCAACTTCTTGGTCACCTAGCCCCAATACTCTTGGTCGGTACATCCAACTGCTCGTAAAATGAGGTTGCCCCGGAACCCCCTCTAGGTATACAGTAGGGGGCCCCGGAGCTGTTTCGCGGTCAGATCTTGTCCAGGGCCTGAGCGAGGTCGGCGATGATGTCGTCGATGTTCTCGCATCCGATGGACAGCCTGATGGTGGTCGGCATGATGCCCGACTCCACGAGCTGCTCCTCGGAGAGCTGGGAGTGGGTGGTGCTAGCAGGATGGATCACCAGAGACTTCATGTCCGCCACGTTGGCCAGCAGGGAGAAGAGCTTCATGGAGTCCGCGAAGCGCTTGGCCCCGTCCCTTCCGCCGACGGTCTCGAAGGTGAAGATCGAGCCGGCGCCGTTGGGGAAGTACTTCTCGTACAGGGCGTGGTCCGGGTGGTCCGGGAGCATGGGGTGGTTGACCTTGGCGACCTTGGGGTGCTTGGACAGGAACTCCACCACCTTCTGTGTGTTGTAGACGTGCCTCTCGACCCTCAAAGAAAGAGTCT
Organism: Bacteroidaceae bacterium; assembly: GCA_963656905.1. Lineage (GTDB taxonomy): Archaea > Thermoplasmatota > Thermoplasmata > Methanomassiliicoccales > Methanomethylophilaceae > Methanoprimaticola. Next base: position 849 of record CAVKKO010000300.1, read on the forward strand.
CCAGGCCCTGGAGCAGCACGAAGCTGTTCACGGGCGAGATGCAGGCGCCCATGTCCCTGAGGATGATGGCCCTTATCCTGGTGCAGAAGGGCGCCCCGGGGACGTCCTTGGCGAAGCTGACACCGTGGTAGCTCGGATCGGGATCGACCATGTGGGGGAACCTGCCGGAGCCGGCCCAGTCGAACTTCCCGGACTCGATGATGGCTCCTCCGAGGACGGTCCCGTGGCCGCCGATGAACTTGGTGGCGGATTCCACGACAATGTCCGCTCCGTGGTCCAGGGGCCTGAAGAGGTAGGGCGTGGCGAAGGTGTTGTCCACGACGAGAGGTATCCCGTGGCGGTGGCACATCTCGGCCAGGGCGTCGATGTCGATCAGGTTGGCGTTGGGGTTGCCGATGGTCTCCACGAAGACGGCCTTGGTGTTCTCTCTGATGGCCTTCTCGAAGTTCTGGATCGGGTTCGGCTGGGTGGGGTCCACGAAGGTGCAGTCCACTCCGTAGGACTTCAGGGTGTGGCCGAAGAAGTTGATCGTACCTCCGTAGATGGAGATCGATGATACGATGTGATCGCCGGCAAAGGCCAGGTTGTTGATCGTGTAGGTGATCGCGGCAGCTCCTGAAGCGACTGCGAGGGCTGCGGATCCACCTTCCAAGGCGGCGACCCTCGTCTCGAAGACTTCTGTGGTGCTGTTGGTCAGGCGGCTGTAGATGTTGCCGTTCTTCCTGAGGGCGAACCTGTCGGCGGCGTCGTCGCAGTCCTTGAAGACATAGGATGTGGTGAGGTAGATCGGCACGGCACGGGAGTCCGTGGCGGGGTCGGCCTGCTCCTGGCCCGCGTGGAGCATGACGGTCTCGAATCTCTGGCCCTGTGCGTTGAGGGGGCTCTTCGGAATGTTCTGTTCTTCTCTGAATCCCATTAGAATTCCTCTATGGAGGAGGGAATCTGTCGCTGGTATTTCAGACCGTCCATGGATGGAGCACAGAGAATGGAGATCGGGAGCTTCCGCTCTTCGGGATAATATGGGAAAGTGGCTGACAGCGTGTCTGAGTTCCCGTATGCTTGCGCAATACAGTACAGACAGATACGCGGGCGGACTTTACTGCCGGGTTCGGAATGGGACCGGGTGTGACCCCGCCGCTATGGCCGTCATACCGAAACATGGGATATCGGTAAAGTATA
>CAVKKO010000301.1:0-2027 GCA_963656905.1 Bacteroidaceae bacterium
AAGCGGAAGCACATATGAGTTCGCTTCATGGAGTCCGGTCCTGCCGTCGACGGTCGTTGCATCGGGCACGTACAAGGCGACCTATACATCGACGCCGATAAGCACGACTTACATTGTCACACTGAACCTGGATGGCGGTGAATCATCCAGCATCGCCATTGAAGCGGGATGGGCATACGATTCCAATACTGCGACATGGTCCAAGTCATTCGAGTCCGGAACAGCGTTCCCGACCATTGAGGATCCCACAAAGACCGGAGAAGGGGTGGTTTATACTTTCAAGGAGTGGAATGAAGCCTTCCCTGCAACGGTGACGGAGTCGAAGACCTACACGGCCACCTACACATCGTCCGCAGTCACAGGAATACAGTATGGCATGACATGTCAGGCCGTCGATTCAGGGACCATGAGGACGTACACGATAACGATCGACCGTTCATCCGGTACCGAGAATATCGAGGATGCGCGTCTGCTGGTCATCGCCAACTACGGCGGGCACTATGTCAACGTGTACTCGAAGATAGGCCTCGATGCCGACGGGCACGCCGTGGAGGCGGTGAAGCTGAGCACCGACGGACTGACCGGACTGGATTTCGAGATAGTCGAGGGATTCCCGACGGGAGCATTCGACAGCTACGGATCGTTATCGCCCAGCCTTGCCTGAGGGGGGAGGAAGATGAGATCGAATGAAAAGGTCCTGATCATCGCCGTTGCAATCGCGATGATAGCAGCGGCTGTCGTGGTCGGGACCTCCTCCTCCGGGGATTCCGGAGGAGACCTGACCATTAGCGATGTGGAATACACATCCGGATCGGTAGTGTTCAGCGGGACCTCCCAGAATGCCGACTTGGTGAAGTTCTTCGTCACATACCCTGACGGAACGGACAGCCAGTACGGGGCAGTCGGTGTCACCGACTGCTCGTATTCGGGTGTGATGAGGCTGGACCTGCCCGAAGGCGATTATGCCTTGACGGTGTTCACCTCATCGGAGATGAAGAAAACCGAGTCTTTCTCGGTGTCGGGAATCTCGATAACCTCCGCCGGATACGATTATGAATCGGAGGTCCTGACCTTCTCAGGCACGTCAACGGAGGCACGTCTGTGGTTCTACGTCGGGTATCCCGATGGAACCGAGAGTCAATACGGTTATCTGACTGTGGCCGATGGCAGATTCAACGGGTCCATGAAAATCGCTCTGCCGAGCGGATCGTATGAACTGGTCGTTTTCGCATCGTCCGCTGTCAAGGATTCGTTCTCTTTCGAATCTTCAGGCAAAGCATCGGTCGGGGTCACGCTGAACAAGCACTCCGTGACGATAACCGCAGAGTCCGACGAGACGTTGAAGGCCACCCTGGTTCAAACGGGGTCGAGCACGGTGAAATGGAAATCCTCCAATCCGTTGATCGTTTCCGTAGAGGATGGAAAGCTGACAGCTAAGGCGTACGGGACTGCCACGATCACAGCTACATCCGGAGATTACAGCGATTCCTGCACCGTGGCTGTTGAATATGCATCGCTCCGGTTGTCGGACTCCTCCATGGAGATCACGGCAGGATCCTCCAAACAGCTCTCTGTGACGGTCCCAGCAGGATATTCCGCCTCGAGTGCTGTCTGGAGGGCGTCGTCGAGTCTGATCAAGGTTACCGGGAGCGGGAGTTCCGTCACGATCACGGCAGGGTCGGAGACGGGAGGTGCGGATGTGACGGTGATCATAGGGAACCTGTACAGCGCAACCTGTCAGATCACCGTGACTGCCAAGCCTACGCAGGACAAGGTGTACTATTTCGAGATCAGGATGAACGTCGATGCGGACAAGGTCCAGAGCTCGAAGTACACTCAGGCAATGCTGAAGTCCGGGTTCACCATCCAGGCCACCGCGAAGAACGCCGCCGAAGCGTTGGAGAAGGCGTGCAGCGAGAACGGCATCCCTCTGGTCCAGTACTCTGGAGGCGAGTTGAAAGGATGGATCACATCCATGTTCGGCCTCGGCGACGTGAACCTGGGGAACGGCGAGTGGAAGTACTGGA
>CAVKKO010000302.1:0-2010 GCA_963656905.1 Bacteroidaceae bacterium
CAGCGTGTTCTTGGGAGACGATCTGACGAAGACCAACTTCAGGACCTATGACGAGCCCAAATCTTCACTTTGTCTAGGATACGGACTCACTGCTCCGACCCGGTTTCTTGAGCTTCGGGCGTGAGTGGCGCGCAGACCTGGTCCAGGCGACCGAGCACGACCTTGCCCGAGCTGATCGGCTTCAAGCCCAGGGCGTTGAACAGCTGCCGATTGGTCTTCGTCACATGGGTGAGCTTCCACTCGCCTGTCGATCCGACGGCGATGACCGTGTTGAGCGACCGCAAAGCTTCTCTGACGCTCATCTTGTGGACCTTGTCGTCCTTCCTCTGCTTCGGCGTGAGGCTCTCGGAGTACTTCCTGAGCCTCCGCCTGATGAACACCAGCATCATCAGGCTCAGGAACCTGATGAAGAACCTGCCCCTCGCGCGTTCCGGATCGCCCGTGCGCATGCGGTTGCCGTCCATGTCGTTCTTGAAGGCGTCGTAGGCTTCCTCGACCTCGTTCCTTATCCCGTAGCTGGTCATCGCATCCTCCCAGGACTTGCCCTCGGGCGTCAGCAGGACGAACATCCCGGCGCGGTTGCTGCTGAATGAGATGGAGTTGTAGTTCACCGTGGCCACGGTGTTCCCGTGCTCGTCGGCCTCTAGGCTCAGTGCCTTGACGACCTGGCTCCTGCGCTTGGCCAGCAGCTTCTTCGCCTGCTCTATCCTCATCCCCGTGAGCTCATCCTGCAGTTCCAGGACCTCCTTCATGAGCGCATCGTTGGCCTTGACCTCGGACCTGGGGTCGTAGATCACATGGGCGCTGAGCTTCATCGAGCCCTCGAATCCTTCCTCGTCCTCGCCGATGTACGCGTACCCGGCCTCGGCATCCTCTCCTGCGGAGACTATGCCGATAGGATAGGTCACGTGCCCGTAGCGCTCCCCGTCCAGCATCGACTGGTTCTCGGCAGACCTGACGACGGTGTGCGCCTTGGACAGCAGGGCCTTGACGGCCTTGGCCGTCAGGTTCGAGGGCGTGACAAAGCTGATGCCCTCCTTTAGAAGGTACCCGACGTTGGCTGCGGATTCGAAGCCCCTGTCGAACAGGGCATCGCCGTCCAGCATCTTGTCGCGGAAGGTGGCCACTACGGTCTGGAGCGTGGATATGTCGCTGATCGATCCGGGAAGCATGACGAACGCCTTGGGGATTCCGTCGCTTCCCGTGATGAGAAGCCAGCCCAGCTGGCGCAGGTCCTCTCCATCGCGGTTGTACCCGTACTCGGCCCAGCCGTTGACGTCGCTGTAAGTGGACACGGACGTTATGTCGAACACCGAGACGCGGCCCCTGTCGCGCTCCAGGCGCAGATCGAAGAAATCGTCCATCAGGACCATCGACGACCCCAGCTCCTGCGTCAGTTCGGACAATGTCGCAGGGGACAGGTCTCCGCGAAGGCAGAGGTACTCGCCCAGAACGGACTCCTCGACGGTCAGATGGACCTCGTCCATCACCGAAGGCTCCATGACCTGGGCCATGGCGCAGGCCAGGATGTTGGCCGTCATGTCCCCGAAGACCGTCCTGAGGTCCTCCTCGATCCCGAGGGTGCGCTGGACTGCGTCCAGAACCACGACGGAGCCGTAGTGCTTGGCGTACAGCTCCTTGCGGGAGACCTCCTTGATCTCGACAGGAGCAGGGCTTGCGGCACGGACCTTCTTCGGGATGATCTCGTTCGTCTCCGGGTTCTAGACACCGATGTACGTGTTGGTGGACTTAGGGTTCTTTTTCCCGGGAACCCTCGCCGACGTGCTCTCGTAAACGTAGATTTTCTCGCCCTTTTTCTGGCAGTACCGCGCCATGTATCCTATATATCTAGGATACTATTTAACACCATCGAAAGGGGGTAGCCAGCAGTCGGAAAAAGGAGGGTTCAAGGACCCTCAGAAATCAGCGTATCCTATAATCGAGGAAGTTTTGGGTGCTAAGGAGCCACAACGGCACCGCCGACAGGGTGAAGAGGCTGGAGATGCTGGA
>CAVKKO010000303.1:0-2010 GCA_963656905.1 Bacteroidaceae bacterium
GGAGTACAAGGAAGACATGGCCTTCGAGGAGGCCATCGCCATGGGCCTGAAGGCCCTGGAAGCCGCCATCGAGGAGAAGCCCAAGGCGGAGAACGTCGAGATCGGCGTTGCCAACATCGGCGAGAAGTTCAAGAGGCTCGCCGCCGAAGAGGTCTCCGCATTCGTCGAGAAGATGTGAGACGATGGTCAATCTCGACGATGCGATCGTTGCCAAGCTGGAATCCCACGGGGAGACCTTCGAGATCCTCCTCGACCCTGCCGTGTTCGACATGATCAAGCAGGGCAAGAAGTTCGATATCATCGACTACATGGCCGTCGAGGACGTGTTCAAGAACGCGTCCAAAGGCACCAGGCCCCCCGAGGACAAGATAAAAGAGGTCTTCGGGACAGAGGAGATCGGCGAGATCGCCGCCAGGATCGTCGAGAAAGGCGAGATACAGATCACCACCGAGCAGCGCAAGGAGATGCTCGAGGCCAAGAAGCAGCAGGTGATCACGTACATCGCCGCCAACGCGATCAACCCGCAGACCCATACCCCCCACCCCCCGCTGAGGATACAGCTGGCGCTGGAGGAGGCGAAGTTCCATGTGGACCCGTTCAAGCCCCTGGAGAAGGAGATCGACGAGGCCATGAAGCTGCTCCGCCCCCTGCTGCCGATAAGGTTCGAGAAGAGCCGCATCGCCATCAAGCTCAACGGGACCGACTACGGCCGCTGCTACGATGACATAATCCACTACGGGATCGTGGAGAGGGAGGAGTGGGCCGCCGACGGCTCGTGGATCGGGCTGATGGAGATACCCGCCGGGATGATCACGGAGATAACCGACAAGCTGAAGCACAAGACCAAAGGCACCGCCTCGGTCAAGCTGGTCAGCTGATTTTTCAATTCGAGAGAGATGATAATATGGAGAAGAGAAACGCCAGACAGACGCGCGAGATCGTCGTGCCCGGCGACGTCCTCGACGGGACAGGAATGAAGCCCGGAGAGAACGCATATGTGCTGGACGGCAAGGTCCGCGCCAGCGTGATGGGAGTCCGCAACGTGTTCCAGAACACCGTCGGGGTCATCCCGCTGAAAGGATGCTACATGCCGACCTCCGGAGACACCGTCATCGGTGTCATCGTGGATGTCGGGCCCTCCAACTGGCTCGTGGACATCGGCGCGCCCTACCCTGCGCCCCTGCATGTCAGCGAGGTCCCGTGGAAGGTCGAGTTCGGAGACACGTCCAGGTACCTCACGCTGGGCAACGCCGTGATCCTCAAGGTGCTGTCCGTCGACGAGAGCAAGAAGATACAGGTCACCATGAAGGACTCCGGCCTCAGGAAGATCGAGGGCGGAAGGCTCGTGAAGATCACCCACTCGAAGGTCTCGAGGGTGATCGGGAAGAGCGGCAGCATGATCACCATGCTCAAGAGCATGACCGACTGCCGCATGACCGTCGGACAGAACGGCATGATATGGATAGACGGAGACGACGAGAACGCCGATGTGGCAGTCGCGGCCGTCGAGATGATCGAGGCCCAGGCCCAGGCCAGGGACCTCACCGACAGAATCAAAGCATTTATCGAGAGCAAGCTCCCCCAGAGCGAAGAATATGATGAGGGGGAGGAGTGAATATGAGCGGACATACTGACATGGTATTGGTTGACGAGAACGGCATGCGCATCGACGGAAGGACCGAGGAGCAGCACAGGCCCATCAAGATCGAGGCGGGCGTCCTCAACAACGCCGACGGATCCGCATACGTCGAGATCGGCAAGAACAAGGTCCTGGCCGCGGTCTACGGGCCCAGGGAGTGCCACCCCAGGCACCTCCAGAACCCCACGAAGGCCATCGTCCAGTGCAAGTACAACATGGAGGCCTTCTCCGTCAGCGACAGGAAGAGGCCCGGACCGGACAGAAGGTCCATCGAGATCTCGAAGATCATCTCCGAGGCCCTCGAGAAAGTGGTCCTCACCGAGCTGTACCCCCGCGCGTCCATCGACGTGTACATCGAGATCCTCCAGGCC
>CAVKKO010000304.1:0-2005 GCA_963656905.1 Bacteroidaceae bacterium
TCGAACTCGGGATGCTCGGAGATCTCCAGGCCGTCGAACCAGGTGTTCCCCTTGTATTCCATGTTGAAGAACGCGTCCAGCATGGACAGGTTCGTGGTCTTCCCGAATCTGCGGGGACGCGTGAACAGGTAGACGCCTCTGTCGCCCTGACCTAGGATGTCAGCTATGAGCATGGTCTTGTCGACGTAGTACTTGTTGCGTTCGCGGAGCTCCGCGAAGGACAGTCCGCCCAAGTCTATCTGCTTCATGGAAGTCGTTATCCATCACTGATTGATAAACGTTCGCGGAGCATTCCGAACGCACGGGATTCGGATCATTCTGCTTCATGCGATCCATCATCTATAACGTATCCACAGACACTCGTGGAATATACTCGGAAGGGGCCCGGGGACCTCGACGGACGGGATGATGTGTGGATACATGGGGTACGCCGGACCATGCACAGCGGATATCCAGAGGATGATCGGGAAGTGCACGACGCCGTCGATATCGCGCGTCGCATAGTCCGGATATCGATTCGCGACGGGATCCCGCCGACCGGCCTCGAGCCCCAGAAACTCCTCTACTACGCTTGGATGGATTACCCTCGGATGTGCCTTCAATGTGGTTTCAGCACCCCGACCCTCAAAGAACGCTCCAAACAGGTTGGATGTATAATCCAACATAAATACTCCAGACGCTTGCATCGGTCCGTGATTCCGAATGGATGGAAAGACGAGCGAAACGACGAGTGATTTTGTCTCCGAATCCGTGGACAGATGGCTCTCTGCTCCCGAATACGACAATCTGGAAGATTCCATCCGCGATTATGACGGCTACATCGGGAGAAAAGTGTTATTCACCCTGATCTGCGTCCTGATAGCCGTGATAACTGTCGGCATCTCCCTGACCGTGGGGGATTACGGCATCGGTTTCATCGAATCATATCAGACCATCTGGAATCATCTGATCGGGAACATCGTCGACGAAGTGAAGGACGGGGTTGTGATGAACCTGCGTCTCCCCCGCATCCTCGCAGGACTCATTGCGGGAGCCGCACTGGCCGTGTGCGGAGCTGCGATGCAGGGTTCGATGCTGAATCCTCTGGCAGACCCGTACACGACAGGAGTCTCCGCCGGCGCCGGTTTCGGAGCCACCCTGTCCATAGCTCTCGGATTCGACGTCATCGCGGGACAGTACGGCCTCGTTCTGAACGCATTCATCTTCGCCGTGGTGCCCACAATAGCGATTATAATGATCGGTTCGGTCCGGCGTTCCTCCGCTATGACCATAATCATGTCCGGAATCGCGATAATGTACATCTTCAACGCGATGTCCACTGTGATCCAGCTCCGGGCGGATCCGAACGCCCTCTCCGCAATATATCGCTGGATGGTCGGTACCCTGTCGAACGTAGGATGGGAGGACATCCCCCTTATGTTCGCGGTGACCCTTCTAGGGAGTCTGGCCCTTCAGCTCCTGTCTGGAAGGGTCAACATACTCGCCATGGGCGACGATGCCGCGAAGACGATGGGGGTCGATGCGGAGAAGCTCCGCATCACAGTGCTGATCATCATAGCATTCATGACTGCGACCATCGTGAGCTTCACAGGTCTGATCGGATTCGTCGGTCTGGTGGCCCCCCATATCGTCAAGATATTCCTCGGTTCGGACAACAGATATCTGTTCCCCGCATCGATATTCTTCGGGGCCGCGTTGCTCGTCGTGGCTGACCTCATCGGCCGTACAGTCATCGCCCCTGCGGTCCTGCAGGTCGGTGTGATCACCGCCTTCCTCGGCGGACCTCTGCTACTATGGCTCATAATCCGCAAAAATCACGGGGTGTTAGGATGAGGATCGACATCACAGACCTGCATTTCGGGTACGACAAGGGAGCCGATATCATCGGTGGAATCGACCTGACATTGGAAGGCCCGGGGTTGTATTCCATCATCGGACCCAACGGGGTGGGGAAATCGACCCTGGTCAAATGCATCAACGGCCTACTCAAACCCCGTTCGGGTTC
>CAVKKO010000305.1:0-2005 GCA_963656905.1 Bacteroidaceae bacterium
GATGCGGGGAACTATGCGAGCAGTGCTACAAAGTTCGACACTACGAACTTCTCGATCACGTACACGAATGGCACGACAGTAGCTGAAATCCAGGTTGGCCTGAACGATAAGACGGCCAGGGATCTGACCTTCACCGCTGGAGCGGCAGGGGTAATCGCAATAACCAATGCCGCTGCTACGGTGCCCGGGCAGGCGAGCGCCTCTGCGGATCTGACTCCCGGAGCGGTTACTATCCTCAAAGGAACAGCGACTTTCACAACGGCTACGGCGAACACCGCCGAGCCGTGGATCATGGGTATCGCAGTCGCCACCACGGATCCAGGGACCGCTCAGACCTACTATCCCGTAACGGCAGGAACTGTTCCTGTTGTCGGGGCACAGACTGTCACGATGGCTCAGGGCATGACTACTCAGGGGAAGGTCGTAATCAAGTGGGATAATGATAGTGCAGATGATGCAGTCGCATATCTCACTCTCCCCTCTGGGTTCAAAGTTGGTGAGATGACCGTCACCCCCAATGGTGGAAGTGCTCCGACGCGTGGTGTACTGAATGTGGCATTCACAGGTGCAGGCGTGGCCACCCTGAGCGGAGATGCCACGACAACCGCTGCGAACTGGACCGGAGTAATGTCCGTCAACTCGAATCTGACTCTTGGTTCTATGAATATGGGGGATCTAACCTCCGACTCCGGCAAGGTTCTCACATCGGGAGCTGATACAGCCCTTTACGGCAAGCTTACGCTAGGGGGCGACCTCGACCTTGATTACGATCTGACCGTAGGCAACGGGGGATCCATCGTCCAGAGCGGGAAGAAGATCGGTCTCACTGCAAACAAGACGATAAAGATCGACAGTGGTGCATCCGTAACCGCAGACATTGTGAGCGGAGAGCCTGCGAGCACCACCATGTTTGCAGTCCTGAAGGATGTCGAGGGTGGAATAGATACTCTTGAACTGAAGAATGCGGCAACTGAGACCATTCAGGGAGAAATCATGGCCGGGACCGTCGAGCTTAAGATCGCGGGAGCCACGGCCGCCAAGACGGTAATTGGGCAGAATGCTCTCCTGAATATCTCTGCGAACGTGAGTGTTGCATCCGGGGCCTTGTATGTCCTGGGGCAGCTCACCGGAAGCGGTTCGTTGACCGATGCGACGGCGTCATTGCTGTACACCAACAGTGCTACAGTTACTGGGCACATTCTCTGCACTGGAGCCTCGAGCCTGGCAGTTGGAGATGCCACCGAGACGATTGAGACAATGGCAGGACTCGTCAATGCCATCGCCCTCGGATATAATACAATTGACGACGACGATGATGATCTCACCACCACTGAAAGCGAGGTATCGTACAACCTGACCATCCCCGAGGGGACCACCTTCACAACGGGCGGTAGCCTGACTGTCAATGCAGGAACCCGTCTGACGAACGAGGGGATGATATACTTCGATGTTGCAGGCAAGACTCTGACCGTCGAGGGTAAGACCTCCGCTCTGGCTGCAGCAGTTCTGGACAACAGCGGGGTCATCGGGGTCACAAGCCCTGGGACTGTCAACCTCTCTCTTGAGGAGGGTGCCACGTTTGTCAACAGTGGAAAGCTCACCTTGAACTATGCCGGATCGACGATCCTCGGCATCTTCGAGAACACTGGGAAGTTGATTCTCGGAGCCAACATCACAATTGGTTCCTATGCCAGCTCGTCCTCGTACAAAACTGTCGAATTCGAGAACTCTGGAGTAATCACTGTTGGCTGGAAGGCGGATGCGTCCGCGTCTTTGACGGACACTCCTGTCACGATTTCCGTGGAACAGGAATCGAAGTTGATCAACAACGGGAAGATCGACTCGGACAACACCAATTCGAAGATTTCCGGCGATGGAACTTTTGAGAACGGAACCGACGGGACCGTCGGAATCGCGGTCGACACCAAGTACGTCACCGGATCCACCTCGACCATGATCATCTCCCAGGACATGACGCAGAAGATCACGTACATGAGCCTCCAGA